>QKIH01000136.1 GCA_003249645.1 Desulfobulbaceae bacterium
GCCAGGCCCTGATTATCTATCAGTCCCCAGGTTGCCACAATGGCTGTGAGTAACAAAGCGCATACAAGAAGCGGATTGCGAAACATTTTCCCTCCTCAAACAACTCATCGTTAAAGATATCCGAGTAATATTGGGAAACTTGCCCGTATGGGATGGCGGGAGTCAGTTAGCGGGTAACCGCTGTACTGTAAACTGTTCTGCCAGCTTGCCGGAGTGACTCAATACGACTTGTTCCATCCGTAAAAAATTACCTGCATACAAGAGCATGCAGACAGCTGTCACACCTCAAATCAGTTGAATAACAGACAACTGGTAACACACCGGTTTTTCATAAAATCCATGAAAAAACAGCTGTTGTCAGAAGCGGTTATTCTCCTATCCAAATACAGCATCTGTTCATGTTCAGCAAGCAATATTGAGAGGGGGCGCGAGAAATATTTGGTCAGGAATTTCTGCTTTCTCACCGGCAAAATTTTCAAGGAACCCGGCAGGGTAAAATAGTGCACAGTGACTGATTAACGGAACAATCACTGTGCAGAAATTACGCCGATAGGCCGGTTGTATCAGCCGCTGAACGGCAGAGGGAATATTTCACGTTTTGAGTCGTAGCAGTGTACTTCACATCGTGTTTCAGCTCGAACGTGTTCCCCGGGAGCGAGAATAATGTAACCGTTTGATCCGGTAACAGATGTCAGCATGTGAGAACCCTGTTTTTCGGCACTGATGATTGAATAGCCTGTTCCTTCCTTCCATTTGAGCTGTACCCGTATCATTGTCGGCCGTTTTCCCCGGTTTTCGATGGCTGATTCAACCCTTGCCGAAAGTATCGGCCAGCCGAACGGAAAACCGTTTATGGCCCCGATGAGCGGTTTCACGTAGTGGATAAAACACATAAAGGCTGAAACCGGGTTGCCGGGAAGGCCGAAAAGGAGCTGTTTGCCTCGTTCGGCAAAAAAGAGGGGTTTGCCGGGTTTCTGTTTAATCTGCCAGAATATTTCTTTGAAACCTACTGCGGTTGCCGCGCCTTTAACGTGATCATGCGGGCCGACAGAGATACCGCCGGTACAGATGATGAGATCCCCTTTGGCTTCATCGATCACTTTCTCGGTTGCTGCTGCGTCGTCTTCTACACGAATTGTTTCTACGACCTCACCGCCAGCTTCACGGATGGCTGCTGCTATCATGATCATGTTCGAATCTCTGATCTGGTCGGGAGCAATTTCGTCGCCGCAGGAAACCAGTTCGGATCCGGTCACCAGAACTGAGACTTTGCACGGATCGTAGACTGCTACCTCACCAATTCCTACAGCGCTGAGCAGAGCGAGATGGGTGGCAGAAAGTTTTGTGTTTTTTGCAAGCAGCAATGATCCCTGATCAAATTCCTCGCCGGCGTGCCTGATATCCTGTCCCTGTTTTGGAATCACATTGATCAGGACATTGCCGTTCTCTTCGCTGGTATCTTCTACCCTTATTACTGTATCAACACCTGCTGGAATGACCGCACCTGTATTAATGCGCACCGCTTCACCCGGCTGTACAAGACCGGCAAAACTTTTTCCCGCGGCGCTCTCACCGATTATTTTCAGGCAGATAGGCTGCTCGGTCAGCATGGTAGTATCATATACTATGCCGAATCCGTCCATGGCAGAACTTGTGTATCGCGGGCTTGGTTCAGGAGCTGTTATATCACCAGCCAGATAACAGCCCAAGGCATCGTTTATAGGAATAACACGGGTGGTAGGCCGGGGAATATGGTTTTTAATCTGTTCTATTGCTTCATCTATGGAAATCATCAGTGCCCTTTACATAAATTTGATGTTGCTTATGCACAAAAATGCAGGTCGTTGTTTAGCAAGTCTCACTCGATTTTGCACATATTTTTTAGGTAAATAATCGTAATCAGGTCGGGAGAATTCCCCTTTCTGCCGGGAGATGGAAATGGCAGAAAGGGAAACGATACTGCGGGGCAGGTTATTTCTTTCCTGAAGCGAGCAGTTTCTTATAATACATACTGTGGAGGTGTTTGACCTCGTCCTCTTCTTTATACCCGGTAATAATAGAGTGTATTGCACCTTTAATGGCAAAGAGCGACATATACACATGGGTAAAGAAAAAGGCGGTGATCATAACGGCCAGAATGTTATGGGCTATGACCGAGATACGCAGCAGGTCGATCTGGCTTACGCCGAGTGCTGTTGCGATACCATAATCAAAGTCCTGCAGATACATGAAGATGCCGGTGGCAATCATCACAAATCCGCCCAGCGTACACATCCAGAACCACATCTTCTGACCGGCATTGAATTTGCCTGCCGGAATCTCTTTTTTCTGTTTACTGAGATAACCGCCTAAAATGAACACCCACTTGATGTCGTAGGTGGTCGGCAGCATCTCAACGAACCAGAAGAGAAACATCGGAATAACCGAAACCAGAAAAACGATAGTGGCAAATCCGTGAATATGGCGGGCAAACTCAACCAGAGTGCCGCCGCCAAGGTATCTGCCGAAGATGATCATCAGCCCGGTTGGAACCAGCAGCAGAAAAGCTACAGCCGCGAGCAGATGGATGATACGTTGAAAAACTGAGAAAATATAAATCTTATTGCCGTCGTGAATGAATACTTTGGGGCCGACAATAAAGTAATGCGTTGCAAAAATTGCTGGGACAGCAATAACAGCAACAGCAAAGACCAGGCGCAGATATTGTGACTGCAGCAGCACAAACAGAGGGCCTAAGTTGTAGTTCTCTGCTGTCCCGTAGGCCAGGATGTTCGGGATAATCATCTCACCCCAGATTCTGGTGTCAGCCGCATAGGCGGCTGACACCGAAAAAAATAAGGCTAAGATGAAAAACAAAAAGTTTTTCATTATCTTATGCGCCTCCTTTACCACGGGAAGTCACCCGCTGACGGTAGATTGCGGAGACCTCTTCCGCATCACCAACCAGAAGAGCATTAGTGGCACACATTGCCGCACAGATAGGCACCTTGCCTTCTGCGATGCGGTTCTGGCCGTAGAGGTGACGTTCAGCTGCGCTGTTGGTCTCCTCCGGGCCGCCTGCACACATGGTGCACTTGTCCATGGCTCCTTTGGTTCCGAATGCGCCGTCCCGCGGAAACTGCGGTGCGCCGAATGGACAGGCGTAGAGACAGTAGCCGCAACCGATACATTTGTTCTTATCGTGAAGAACGATGCCGTCTTCACGAATATAGAAACATTTGACCGGGCAGACCTGCGCACAGGGTGCGTCGGTGCAGTGCATGCAGGCGATTGAGGTTGAAACCTCTTTGCCCTCAACACCTTTGTTCATGGTAATTACTTTTCTCCGGCTGATACTGACAGGAAGCTCATGGGCTTCCGCGCAGGCAACAGAACAACCGAAGCATTCGATACAACGGTTTGTATCACAGAAAAACTTCATCCGGGCTTGTTCGCTCATAATAACACCTCCTATGCCTTCTCAATTCTGCATAGACCGGCATTAAACTCCGGAATCTGCGTGATGATATCGTACCCGTAGTTGATGATGGTGTTAGAACTTTCACCAATGGTGTAGGGTTTTGTTCCATCGGGGTAATTTGCAGAGAGATCAACACCCTGCATAACACCGGCGAAGTTGTAAGGAAGTGCTATTCGATCAGGTGTTACGCTGAAATCGTGAACTGCTTTTACCTTGATCTTGGTACCCTGCGGTGCATGCAGCCACATCATGTCGCCATCACGCAGACCGTATTTGAGCGCAAGATCAGGGTGGATGTTGGCAAACATCTCAGGTGTGAGATGAGAGAGATATTTACTGGTTCTCTCAAGCATACCTGCACCACTCAAGTTCACCACCCGCATGGTAACCAGCATGGTCGGGAAGTCTTTTGCCCATTCCTGAGCAGTCTGCTCGGAGATGAACTTGACGTCAACCCTGAAGTTATCGGTCTGATCAGCATAGGTTGGATACTTCTCAACCAGATCAGGTCGCGGAGAGTGGATCGGTTCACGATGCTTAGGCACCGGATCAGGAAATTCCCAGACGATGGTACGTGCACGGGCATTACCGTATGGTGCAACACCTGCAGCACGGCATTTCTCCTGGATGATTCCGCTGATATCGACCTTCCAGTTGGCTCCGATCAGCTCTTTTTCTTTAGCAGTAAGCGTAATACCAAGAATTTTTTCAATATTATCCTTGGTGATTTCCGGATACCCGCCTTTTATTTTAGAGCCTTTAACAGTTACCGCGTCGGCAGCAAGCTGGCTTACGCCTTCATGCTCAAGGCCGAAACGGTTCCTGAAACCCATACCGCCCTCATTGACTGCCGTTTCCGCATCATACAGAATCGGGCTGCCGGGGTGGTTCTCATCCCAGGATGGCCATGGAAGACCGTAATACTGGCCTTTCATCGGTCCGTAACCTTCGAGGGTGATCGGATCGAACATGTGCCAGTTTTCCTGGTGAGCACGGAGTCTTTCAGGAGTCCAGCCGCCAAGACCAATGGTTTTAAGCGTTCTGGCGAGTTCTCTTGATGCATCATCCGGCCAGTTGAAATCTTTCTTGGTTTCAGTCAATACGCCGTCTTTAACTTCCATTTTCATGGCACGGGTATATTCTTCGTAGAAACCGAATTTCTTGGCAAACTCAAACATGACATCATGATCGGTTTTGGACTCGTAGAGAGGATCGACAACCTTGCTTCTCCACTGGGCGGAACGGTTGGTTGCGGTGACGCTTCCTTCGGTCTCGAACTGGGTTGCAACCGGCAGAATGTAGACATTGTCCTTCCGTTCGGTGATGACGGCAGCCTCATTTAAAAACGGTTCGGCAATAACCAGCAGGTCGAGTTTGTCGAGTGCTTCCTTGATCTTTGCCTGCTGGGCAAGAGAGGTGATACCGTTACCCTGAACCCAGAGAGCACGTACAGGAGAGGAAGAGTAGGTCTTTTCTTCCTGCAGAACACCCTGCCACCACTTGGAAAGAGAGAACCCTTTCTTGTTCATCCATTCAGGTGCAAAAAAGCGTTTCTGCAGCCACTCATAGTCAACGCCCCAGGCCTTGGCAAAATACTTCCATGAGCCTTCGGCAAGACCATAATAGCCCGGCAGACTGTCGGCCAGGTTACACATATCGGTGGAACCCTGAACGTTGTCATGGCCGCGGATAATATTGCAGCCGCCGCCTTTTTTACCCATGTTGCCAAGCACCAGCTGAAGGATCGGCAAGATTCTGGTATTGGAGGTTCCGGTACTGTGCTGGGTGATACCAAGAGCCCAGACAACGGTTGCCGGTTTGGTTTTAGCCATCAGCGTTGCAACCTGGATAATCTGTGCTGCCGGGATACCGGTAACATTCTCGGTCTCCTCTGGTGTCCAGTGCTCCGCTTCTTTTCTGATTTCGTCCATGCCGTATACGCGATCATTAATGAACTCTTTGTCTTCCCAACCATTTTTGAAAATGATGTGAAGCAGTCCATAGATAAACGCAACGTCTGTACCGGTACGGATACGCAGATAATGATCTGCTTTTGCTGCTGTTCTGGTGAAAACCGGATCGATAACGATCAGCTTGGCATTGTTGCGATCCTTGGCTTGAAGAAAATGCTTCATGCCGATCGGATTGGCCGCTGCCGAGTTTGCACCGATCACGAAAATTGCTTTTGAATTGCCGACGACATCACCGAAGTGATTTGTCATTGCCCCGTAACCCCATGTATTGGCGACACCTGCCACCGTTGCGGAGTGTCAAATACGGGCGACGTGGTCGATATTATTCGTACCCCACATCGCGGCAAATTTTCTGAAATAGAAAGATTGTTGAAGGTTGAATTTGGCAGAACCGAGAAACATGGCCATATCCGGGCCGGACTCTTCTCTCAGTTTGAGCATTTTCTGGCTTATCTCATCTATCGCCTGCTGCCAGGAGATACGTTTCCATTCGCCGTTTTCTTTTTTCAGAGGGTACTTCAGACGCATCTTGCTTTTGACAAGATCAATCTGGTCGGCACCTTTACAGCAGTGGCTTCCTTCGCTGATCGGATGATCCTGTGCGACATCCTGGCGAACCCAGACACCGTTGTGAACTTCGGCGACCATACCGCAGCCTGCTGAACAGATAGAACAGATGGTTTTGACTTTTTTCGATCCGGGATACGGGTCTTTTACTTCTTCGCTGGTAGCCGCTCTTACCTTGTTGCTTGCTACAAGCGATGCAGTAGCTCCCACGCCTGCTCCAACTGCAGCAAGTTTGAGAAATGCACGCCGGCCAAGTCTGGCCTTTGGCATTTTTTCAGGGGTTGCATCATACATGTTGATATGCTCCTCTTAATAGGAAGATTTATAAAAACGATCCCAATTCTCTGTCTTTTGGTAGAGGATCTCTTTCTTTGGTGAATGTCCGATGACAACACCGTTTGAATGAGTCTCTGATTCACCTGTTTCTGCTGCGATAGTGCATTTCGCCTTCAGCAGAGTTGCAAGGCCTGCGGCACCGGCCCCTGCAGCCAGCTTCAGGAAATTCCTGCGTTCTTCCGACATGCTACCCTCCTTCGTTTTGTGTTAAGAAAATATGCAAAATATGCATATTTCGAGAAAAATAATCCCATGCAGCAAATCTGTTGGCAGACAGTTATAGGGTTATTCGCTGCACGGGATTAAAGTCAGATACTTCCGAACTCTTCTAAATTACGTTTCTGCATCTGCCGGGGCGGCAACTTTCCTTTCCGTAACCCCGGTCTGGTCATATCTTTTACTTCCGGCAAGGCATGCTGTTCTATTTCGAGGTATTGCCGCTCCATTTCAACGAATGAATTGAGCAGGACCGCAGTATTTCTATAAAAACTTGCTTTCTCATGATTGATGACGTTTTCGCTGAACTGATCGATCATGCCGTCCAGAATGTTGGCAAAGACATCTTTGGCCAGTTTTCCCGCTTCCTCATTGCCGTTCAGTTCGTCTTCAATCAGCCGCTGGATAAAGAGCAGGATGAATTCGATGTGATCTTCGTTCTCCTTGAATTCTTCAGCATTCTTTCTGAACTTGGATTGCAGGATATAGTCAATCATCATAAGACGCTGGCTGCCGTCATCTCTTCTCTCAAAATAATAGGATGCGGTGGTGGGCAGCATAGTGGTTGTAGGGCTGAAAAAGATCTGATCACTTTCCTTTTTGAGTCCTTCATAACCTTCAGTGTCGACAGTCTGCTGCATTTCATAAAGAAGAACGGCACTCAAGTCATTGATTGGGTGAGAACTCAGAAGTTTAATGTTGTCCCTTATGGACTCGTACTCTCTTTCGGTAAAATTAAAAGCAAATGCGGATGCAAACAGGCCGTAGAAGACCATTCTGGCTTTTGATATGGCTTGGAAATCAATCATTACAAAATTCCTTCAGCTTGAATTGAAAGCTGCTGCTGCAGCATCAGTTTACCTTTACAGTCAGGACAACAGGACAAGGAACGCAACTTGGTCGGCTCGTTTGAAAAGTGGGCCGACATCTTGCCGATAATCTTGTCCACCGCTTTTTTCGGGGCAAATTCTTTGCCGCATTCGATACATGAGAACAGCTCATCCCTGGCTAGAACCACTGAGGAAAAAGTCAGAGGTGAGAGTGAAAGCTTCCCGGGGACAAGATGGAGACAATCATTTTCAGGGCAGGTAGCTGCGCATGCGCCGCACTGGATACATAAAGAGGGCATAAAGCGAAGCGTCTGATCCTCACTATAGGCAACAAGGGCATTCATCGGGCATTTCCCTGCACAACTGAGACAAAGCGTGCAATTTTCTGTGTTGACCTTGACCTCGCCGAAATGAACATCAGGAACTGTCTCGATCATCCCTAAATCACAGCCTTTGATGATGTTTTCAAGGCGCTGTGCAAGATCCTGTCGTTTGTTCAGGCCGCCATAGGGAGTAAAACGTTCAAACGAACCGGAAAGCTCAAGGCGGGAAAGCGTTTCTCGTAAGTTATCTTCACCCTCACAGACATGGATGGCCTGCATATACAGTGCTTTTTCAGTGACGGTATTGACGAAGTCGATGCGTCTTTTTAATGCCGGGGCGAGCTGATCAGGGATATAGAGAATTACCTGTCTGCCTGTTGTCTGACAGAGTGTGAGCAGCGATTCTTCGTCAAAATAGCTCTCATCTTCAACAGGAAAGGGCACAATGTGATCCATGAGCGGCAGGTTCAGGTTTTTAAGATCGACCCGGGCGGGAACCACCAGCAGGGAGTAACCTGCAAAATGGCCGGTTATTTCATGCAGTCTTTGTCTAGGCAGCGTTGTTGATTCCATGGCTCCGGTCGGGCAGGCGCTGACGCAGGCGCCACAGCCGTTGCATACGCTGTGGAGAATTGTAATACTTCCATCGCTTTCAGCTTCCAGGGCCTTTTGCGGGCAGGCTTCAATACATCCGTTGCAGTATTTTTCACCGGTTGTGTAACGCACACAGTTGCTCTTCTGGCAATGAACTTCTGTGAAGTGGCTCACTGAATTACCAAGGTTTGACAGGTTTTCGGCCAGCTCATCGATGGTAAAGTCGGCCGGATCAAAACAACCCGGTCTGTTTTTATATCGTAACGGAAGGCTTTCATAGATAATCAGTGATGCATTTTGCTGTTTGCCACCGTCCAGCAGGGTGAAATGACCAATTTCCCCCCTAATGTTGACACCGGAATCAGCTTGCAGCTGCAGAACAGAAAAGCCTTTATCTGTCAATTTTTCCACCAGTTCAGGCAGCTCATGATTGCTGACAAGTGCGATGGTTTTGTTCAGAGAGGTTTTTCGTTCGCTCTGTTTGGAAAAATCAAAGCGATCCAGTCGTGAACTGTAAATACTGAATAGGGCTTTC
>QKIH01000025.1 GCA_003249645.1 Desulfobulbaceae bacterium
GTTGGAGACAAAACAGCTATGTTATCTTCCATGAATACTGACATCCTGTTCCTTTTTTTAAAAATATTCTATTGATAAGTGACCGTTTTTTCTAATATTTCCAGATACCTTTCCTGTTCTACCGATTTTCATCAGCGATTTTACACAATCCTATCTTATTAATTTGTTTTCTACCACAAGTTTATATTTACAAAGAATTCGGGCTCATTTTGCATTGAGCCCCTACTCCTTCGCACCTCTTCTCCATTCACAAATTTTTTTTCACTGCAGAAGCAGCTTCTTCATCCCCTCACCTGCGATCGGAATATTGGTAAAGTTGTCATTAATTACGCCCTCTTTCCTCAGTATCTTGAATAAATACTTTCAGGACAACTCCTCTCGTAATGGTTGAAGGGTAACCCTTGAGTTCAATAGAAAATGTCATCCTTGCTCTCCGAGGTATACGATCCAAAGGACAAATATAGTTGAACTATCTTAAAGTTTCCTATTCAAGAAAATCGTGTCGATGTTTTTCCAGAGCAGTGAATAGACGAGGCGGACATTCTCAACCTAAACCCTTTAAACAGATCTGCAGATTGAGACAAACTGGAAATAGTCCTGTTAAAGAAAACTTCTCAAGAGGTGATCTCAACTTTGAAAAAATTGAGAAATTGAATAATTTTTAATCGATAAGATTGAAATAAGTGAAGGATCATCCCTTAGACCTGTCCACATATTCGGGAACTGTTCAGGTCTAAGGGATGCAGCAGGCTCGGGGTCTAAAAAAAAGCCCCGCATTTGATGGTCAATCTCGTTTCCAGGATTGCATGCTTGATTTTGTCGTTTCCGGATTTTCAACGTCTATTTTCTGAATCTCACCGGTACTTGTTTGGACATAAATGCTGGATCCATCTTCACTTCCCACATGAACGTTTGCTGTTGTAGAAAGCCCTTCACCGAGACTCATTTTACTAAGAGCCCTGCTGTAGGTGCTTTGGTCATCGGCAGTTTTAGTCTCAGTTCCCAATATACCTGTGTAGTACGGCAGACCGTTGCTGTAATAAAGCGCCCATAGGTAGCTTTCTCCGGTTGCATCACAGGCACTATCTGAAGGAATGAAGCTGGTAAAGGTTAAAAGGCCGCCGACAAGGGTTGCCTGACCAAGGTTTCTTTCACCCACCAGAACATGAGAATTAGTTGCATCAAAATCCACCAGATCGACATACCATCCACTGTAGTTATTGCTCTGGTCACTGGTTACGCTGCTCCATGTAGACGTAAGCGAACCGTTGACATATATTTTCCCGGCGGTAGAGACTTCCATGTCTGTTACATCCATCAGCTCAGTTTTAAGCACGGTAGTCCAGGACATGTTGTCGCTGTCATCAATCGGCTCTTTAATGCCATAGTATGACTGCAGAGAAAGATCGTCATTGTCTGTATCGACATAATATCTTCCTGTACCGAAATAGATCCAGTTTCTGTCTTTTTTGTCCTGGGCGATCGTGGCCAAAGCTACAATCGGTCTCCCCGCATCATAGAGAACGGAATCGGCTATCCAGTTTGTAGGATAGGTGTCGTCATCACCATCGTTCTGATCGTCAATGACGATGCGTCTCATTTTCCCGGCATAGCCGGTGGATGAAGATCCGCTCACAGTACCGAAGTAGAGGGCATCGGTGTTGAAATCAAGGTCGTAGTCAACAGAAACAGAGGAATCGACAAAGGAATTTGCTTCAAGATCGACATATGAATATAAGCCCTCTGTGAGCTGGCCGGTGATCGCTGAATCATCCGGCGCGGTCAGAGAATAAAGAGTCCCTTCTGTCCCGAGTTTGACCATGTCAATGAGATAATAATGCCCGGTGTGGCTGCTCTCGGCCGTATCCAGGATAGAACTGTCCGGGTTACCGTATGCATCAGCGGGGCCGGAACCGAAAGCGAGGAACCAGCGGTTTTCTCCTGCAGTAGGAACAGAGCTCTGATAGTCATCATAGACCCCGTCGTGATTTGCATCTTTCAGGATAGCCATTGTCGGATAACTGAGCGAATAACCCATTTCAGGCATGGAAAATTCAGCCATCAGGGTTGGCGGTTCTTCAGGGTTGGTGATATCAAAGATCATGTACGATGATTTCATGGTTACATCGTCATCGGCTTGTGTTTTTCCGTCGGTTTTATCAACATCGGCAACGATGGTTGAACCGCCGAAGCGCATACCGACTACCATGATGGTTCCCCAACCTTCCGGGTGAATACAGTCGTCTGAAGATGTATCAGTTTTACATTCCTTCTCCGCTGTGAAAATCTTGGCATCAAATACCCTAGGCTTCAGGTCAACGTAGTAGCTGTGTCCGTAGTCAGGATCAGTGAGCCAGTATAGATGAGGCAGCAGGTTGAAAGGGATATAGGCCCACAATTCTGCTCCAAGCTCAGGCATTTCAGAGTCGGTCTTGCAGGCGACATCGTTGGTCGTGTCATTATCATTTGGGTCATAATCATCATTCATTTCCTGACAGAACTGCGCACCGTCATCATCATAGAAACCGGCGTTGAATGCGTGGACCATGCCGTCGTTAGCCCCTGCATAGACCACGTTTCTCCTGTTTTCATATTTGGTATAAAAAGTTGCATAGGTCGAATCCTGATAGAGGAGATGAAAGTTCTCAGACGGCGAAGCAACCACTGTAGGCGTAGAATAGGCGATATCACCCAGGCGCCAGGTTTTGCCATCGTACATCCTTGATCGGAGATAGGTCCCTGAAACGCCGCTTCCATCACTCAGCGTAAGAAGCTGAGGACTGCCGGATTCATCGACATCGTCGAGTCCTCTGATCCAGTTTATCTCTCTTTTAGTCTGGGCCAGCAAAAATTCGTTAAAATAGGACGTGCTGTTGGTTTCATCATCCGATATCAGTTGTGAGATAGCATCAGGACGGTTTGCAAAAGACGGATAGAGGTTCAGGTAAGCATAGAATTTGGCTGTGTCGCTCAATTCAGAAACATCAGGATCAGTTGTCGGCCAGATAAAATCAAGGACTTCTGATGAGTCAACCAAGCCATCGTCATCGCCATCCACCCAGGTAAAAATATAGCGCGCATGTGAGTTCGAGATATACGTGGAACGTTGTGTGGTGGTGACCAGCTCGTCACTGTTGAGCCAGTCGTTACTGTTCCAGAGGTAATTTATATCCTCGGAATCAACGTCTGATCCTGCCACATTCCACAATTTTTCTTCAGCGGATATCTCTTCATCACCGTCAACATCATAATACAGCTGAGCATCCGTGCCGTCGAAGACAAGAATGGCATCAAGCTGGCTCATAAACGGATGGTCTGCCGGATCGTCGGCCGTAATACAAGAGCCGGTATCACTTTCATAATCAAGCACTCCATCGCCGTCTGCATCTTCTGTATAATCGATAGTACCGTCACCATCGGTATCTACTTCATCGAGGACACAGTTCATGTTGATATCTTCGTTATAGACGACACCATCACCATTAAGATCAGGGCCTTCGACATCAAGGGCTTTATTCTGGTTTGAATCTTCTCTGATATTACCGGTGGAATCAATTAACAGAGAATGTACCTGACCGGCCCAGGTTATGGTGTTGGTGTTGTCGGTCGAGTCCGTTTTCGTCGGGAAGAAGATAGTCTGATAAATAGCGCCTTCACCCTCTCTGCTGTTCGAGATAACAGAAGCAGCGGTACCGGAAGAGGCAGAAGCAAGGATAGCGGCAAAGGACTTGTTCAACTGGCTTTCCAGTTCAGTTGGGTTGGTGACGTAGAAATAGTTATCCGGATCGCCGTCGCCGTCACTGTCCCATTCGTCATCCGAATCAGGAACACTATAGCCAGTAGAGCCTGAACTGTCCTTATCGTTAAATCCGCCCCATTTAGCAGCATACCACAGTGGATTTTCAACTAGTTCCGCAGCACTGCTGTCTGTTGAAGTTCTTGGGGTGAAAACCCGTTCAGCATAATCGTTGAGCCTTTTTGTACCATTAACCGTTGAATCATCATCCTGTGGCGTATCAAGGTAGAAAGAGGATGCTGTGGTTGTGTCTTCGTCCTTCACTTCAAGGTATACACCATCTGCTGTGGTGCCTGAAATGATGTAGCCTGCATGTTGTTCGATACCACCATAAGCGTATTCACTCGTCAGGGTAAATTTAACCTTAGTAGCATCAGCAGAATCATCAACTGCATTACCGTCATCATCAATGAGCTGATATTCGTAAATGACGATCATATCCATATCATGGTCGGCACCCTCTTCAACGTCTTCATAATTGATCCTGAATTTACCGTAGGTGTCGGTAAGCTCAGTTACATAGAAGTCGACAATGGTGTTGGTCATATAATATTTATACGTTGAGATACTTCCGCCTGAGACACTTTTGGCGAATGGAACAGCAGTGATATGGTTTTCACCGACATTAAGCTCGATTCGTGGGAGGGGGGAGGCAAGTCCAACTGTGTAGGTTGTCAATTTTTGGTCATCATCAGCAGTGCTGCTCAGATCTGTTTCATGACCATAATATGCAATTCCTGCTGAATAATACCCACCTTTTTTAGTGGGTTCTTCGGGACATAACCCCCGAATATTGTCAAAGCCATCTACATCCTTCTCTGAACAGGTACCATCTGCTCCAGTACCACCGTTGGCATCAATCTCAGTGTTGCTCAAGCCAAGGGGATTGTCAGTGTAGGATACACTTTGGCCAATATATTTACTGCCGACAATATCACTATCAGTTGCGGTGATTTTGTCCATCAGAGCATTGAGGTCAAAATCGGTCAGGTCGGTTGATATGCCATCGCTGAATTCACTGTCGACTCCAGGTAGGTCGTCGGTATCAAAGGTTGGGTTAATATCGCTTATAACCAACATGTACGGAGCAGAGCAGGATTCATACGTCTCATAAGGGTCCTTCCACGTTTCTAAGGGCAGACCGTATTCTGTCCCGCTGTATGTATATTCAGAAGTTGGTGTTTTTTTGCCAGCGAAGTATCTCACCGTTTCATACATCATCTCGGCAATGGGGTTTCCCCAGTCGTGACAGTTCTTGTTTTCCTTTACAGCAGTTACATCCATGGGGCCGGCATATGGCCACTGGCAACCATATGTGCTACCGCCATAGCCATAAATCCTGAATTTGTTAATAGTGCCGATTATGCCATCATCGTCAGTGAGTATACCGGTATTGCTATCGATTTCGTCACTGATGTTACTGATGTTTTTCCTTAAGACCCCACCGTTCATGTTATTTGTCCACGATCCGCTCATCAGACCGAAGTACATGCGGTCTGTTTCACCATATCGCTGTAGGATACCAATAGGTTTATAGGTCGTAACGGTTGCCCCATCAGTGTCCTCATAGCTGTATTCTTTACAGTTATCCTCAAGACCGATGTCAGAGTCACAAACTTTCACCCTGGCATCGTAGTCATCCAGAGTCCTTACAACACTGAATTTGGTACGATAGGTGGAAAGCATCAAGGAGGTGAAGGCTGAATTGGGGACAATAGAATAAGTCGTATCGCTAGGCTGTTTCCAGTAGAGATAATAGCGATCATTGCCGGCTGATTCCATCTGCCGAAATTCTATAGTATGTTCACCGGCATCAAGATAGATAGAGACATAAATATGTGTATCGACTGTATCACCATCATCATTTGTATATGTCGTTGCTCTGCCAGCATCTACCGATGAGACCTGAGCATCAGTGAGTGTTGAGTAACCGGAAAAACTTACAGCATGCCCGCTGTAAATTCCGGCAATAGCATCGTTCGTTTTTGTTCCCCCATCAATGATCACTTCTACGGAGTCGTCACCATCAACCGCAAAATAATAGGTGCCTGCCGTGGTAATGTTGATTGTACCGGTAAAAACTGACAGGTAATAGTTTTGTTCACTGTTGCTTGAATTGTAGGTGTCTTTATATTCATTTCCATAAGGATTTCCTTCACCGTCAATAGCGCCGAAATCCGATGCAGAAGAATCCGGATACCTGTAGGCTTGTTGGTTTCTGTCATCCCAATTATCCAGCCAGGATGCGGAACCGTAAATAAAAGTGGGGTTATCTTGAGCATAGGCAGTGACTATTTCTTCAAAATCGGCATGATTTGTCGGCAATGAAACCGATCCGGTTGTTGTCCCGGTCGAAATGTATGATGTCTGAGCGGCATGTCCCTCAGTAGAAACCCATTCCCAAACCCTTAATGTAGTGTTTTGAGCTACACGTAAAATCGGATCGTTAGGACCGTATACTTCATTATAGGAAGCAAGGGTTGTTGAAGCGAAGATGTGCCTATAGGTTGTATCACCTACAGTGACCGGTTGATCCAGAGGGGTATAGTCTGAGATATCATATCCGTTTACCTCTTCACTGGTATACTCCTTACCCCATGAGTGGGCATCCTGCGGGACATAAACCCGCTCAAGAACTGTTTCATCTTCAGTGTCGGTAGAGCGATAGCCGCCGTACAGGACTCTCCTGATGGTATCCATCCGGGTCATGGTGATATAGTTGAGGAAATCGCCGCTCCATTCCTCATCACCAGTGCATTTCTTGTCGGTCGTGACTGATGAGGGTTCAAATCTGCTGTTCGTATCACTGTACTCGTAACATTTATAGCTGTCAAAATAACCATAATAATCAATGGCATCGGGTAAATAGGTGATATCGGTTACATCGTCGCCATCGAGATCGGAGGCATCGTTATATGCCTCGTAAAAGAGTTTATGATTTCGCCCCATAACCAGCATAACAAGAGGCGGCGCTCCTGAGGTAACGAAAGGGGGAACGGCAACAAAATCATCTCCTGTCGCGCCTTGTGAAGGGGTAGCCGCTGAAAGCAGAAGCGGAAAAATTGTAAGGACAGCCGAGGCAGTTTTTATAAGCCGGGTATTCATGGCATTTCTCTAGTTGATGATTTCAATACGGTAAATTCTATTTCCTTCGGAGACAAAATTGACTTTATTACCTTTACGAACCTTGGCCAGAGTAGTCACCTCTTGATATGAAGCGCCGTCTTTTTTATACCAGTTTTTCACTACAGTCGTGTCCATAACGGTATATTTGACCTTGTTTATCCGGATATAGGTGTGTTTGCTTTTCCACGGCGCTGACGTAACGCTTCCACTGTGCCACTGGCCGATACTGAAGGCGGCTGTGGCTGAAAAGCACAAAAGGACTAGAATCCAAAAACAGATGGTGAATTTAAAACTGGTTTTCCTGTTCATAATCTGCTGTCATTAGAATAATTAATAGTTGCAGGCGCCTTCCTGTCCTACGACATGGAGCCACTGTGCTTTTATTTTTGCTTCAGTCTCAACATGCGGGTCGATATACTGGGAATAGATCTGAAAGGTTTTGACTGTCCCGCCGTCTGCAGCACTCTTTCCTTTTCCTTCATAACCGGCCGCCATCTGGATGGCATTACCGCTCAATATGCTGGTTGTTCCCCATGTAGTGAGGTTGACATGCGGATCATCATCAGTGCGGTTTGACGGATCTTCAGCAATTCGGGCCATACGGATATCATCGGATGGGATATTGTCTGATGTGATGGTGGAATCATCATCATCGTCATCATCATCATCGTCGTCATCATCATCGTCGTCTGATGATTTTTTGACACCTTCAATATCATCTATGCTTTCTGCGTACGAGAAATCACTATCATAGATATCGATACCACCTATCGAAGAGGTTGAACTTGAGAAGCCGCTTGCACAGCTGATATTTTCTTCAATGAGGTCTATGCCGGACTGCAGGCCACCATCACCTGAATAAAAGGCCTCCTTATTCAGCCTGTCACCGCCTGCGATCTCTGTTTCGAGAACGCTGGTGTTGATTGCGTAAGCCCCCAATAAAGTTAAAATAACTAAAAAGACCATGGCGGTCACAAGAACAAACCCGCTTTCATTGTCTGTCACTTTAAATGAGAATTTCACAGTATTTACCTATATGGTATCGTATTTAATCGTTTTAATGACGACCGGAGACAAGAGTCTGTTATTGTTGTCCTGCACATGCACATATACAGTCTTCAGGTTCGGGGCAGGGATGTCGATTGCAACATTGATGAAGATGGTGAAATCTTCATCGGGTGATGTGATTGTTGTATCTGCAGTCGCTTCTGTTGTATCGTCGAGACCGAAGTTGTTATCAGAGTCGTCGATACCATCGTTGTTAGTATCTTCTCCGGTGCCGTCGCCATCTGTGTCTTTGAGCAGGTCATCGTCATAGTCCAGCGCTGAGATTCGTTCGAGCTCTGTCGCACACCAGGTTGAGGCGAGAGTCAGATTCTTAGCCCTGGCGTTTGTCGTTATGGATGTTGTCTGTAAAAGAAAAATACCAAGGATACCGACCATCAGGACAACCATTGCCACAAGGACTTCGACAAGTGTGAAACCCTGATCGTTTTTGTGAAGTTGAGAGCCGTTCATATTATAATCCCATATTGCGGCAGTGAACCAAGGCTGTAATCAAGCGGCGCCGGTAATGATCGCCGTAAGGTCCCCAGGTTTTATCCCCTGCGCTGGTATATGTTTCATTGTTGGTGAATCTGTAGTCTTCCCGGCTCGTTCGGGCGAGAATTGAAATCTGGACAGAACGAATATTGGAAAGTATCGATGTTTCGTTTTCGTTTTCATCCAGGTATATGAACTCAATTGCCTGAATATTATCTGCCACTGCAAGCGATCCATTATCATCATCATTGTCCCGGTAAAAAGAATCTCCATCGCTGTCGCTTGCTTCGCCGTTGCTTTCTGCATCAAAGGTGTATGCGACTGTCTCTTTTTCGCCGCTGGTAAGGGATCCATCTCCTGTGGTATCTTTTGTTATGGTTAATTCAGTCAGCCCGGCCTTGGTGATGCCGAAAAGGCCACTCAGTTCCGGGTCGTAGCCGGCCATCTGGACATCGCGCGTAACCGTTTCAATAATTGCCCGAGCATTCTGCTGGGTTTCAACAACCCCATTCTGGACGAGCAGGACTCGTTGCTGTGCCTGGAATGCGGCATAAATTGCGGAAACGAGAATTGTCCCGATAAGCAGGGATATCAGCATTTCAATAAGGGTGAAACCCTGATCGGAATGCAGCTCAGAGGCCTGGCGAGTTGTTAATTCCATTCACTGCCCCCCCGCCATTGAAAATTTCGTACAATGCCGCTGGAAAGCGCAGTTATTGCAAATGCATTGTCCTGGTACTTGTTTTCCAGATAGACACTGCCGCAATTGCACAAACCGGTTTTATCGAAAACAAGACTGGTGCCGTCATAATCGCTGAAACTTTTAAAAGCAGAAGGAATAGATTCGCCGTCGACTCCACCCGTTGCACCGCCTTTTCCGTATGTTACTGAGCCGTAATCTTCAAAAAGCGTTTCTTTTTCATTTCCGGTGCAGGTTTTGGAAGATTCGTCATAGTCGAAACAGGTTGTATATTTCCCGTCTTCAAAGATGACTGCTGTAGATTTACGGGTTCTGATTGCCTGAATTCTCATTTTCTGCATATTGCTATGAAGGTCCATTGCAGCGGCACGAAGCCGTGCGTTTGGCCTAATTTTTGAGAAGAATGGCGTCGCCATTGCTGCCAGTATCCCCGCAACACATAGTACGGTTATGACTTCAACAAGCGTAAATCCTCTATTATTTTTTGCATGCATAATTCAATGTGTCTAAGAAGTTGAATTTTATTTAATTCTTTGCAGCTGTGTCCTTTTTTTAACTTGATGCAACAATGAAAAATGTTTTTCACCAATACACGAGATATTGGATATTGCTAATTTAAGAAGTGTTAAGAATGGTTAAGGAAAAAGACTTTATAATAACGGGATTAAAGGAAGATGAACCGAAAAAATTGATCGTAATGTTAGGCAGATGGAGCAAATAATCCCTGATCCGGATATCAGAAAAGTAAACATTGTTGAATGTAACGACAGCGAACGAGAGGGCGTGGGGAAAAACTTCAAAATGTTAGGAGGCCAAATGTATGGAGTTGAAGGCAATGTGTTAAGAATTGTAAAGAATGTAAAGTACCCTATGCTTATTAACACATCACAACGAAAACAAAATCTAATAATATTATTGTTATTAGCTATTTACTGTTCTTTATTATCGATTTTTCCTATTCTGACAAATGCAATCATTTCGCGATCTTTTTCGCTCAGCTATCTCATCCTGAAGGGCCGCTATCTTTGCTTCAAGCTGTTTTATCTGCTGGCCAACAGTGGAAAATTAGGATTCAGAACTTTAACCTTTATCGTATTCTCCAATTGCTGAAGAAAACAATGAAAAATAGAAGAACAGATGTTTGTAATGAGCTGATATCTAGACATTGGCATCAACACCGAAAACCGAGCCGGATAGCGACAAAGTCATCTTTTGGCCACATTGTTATCAGCCAGCTAAACTTTACATAATTTTACATTCTCATATTTCAACTTACGATAAAATGATATCAGGAACAGAAAAAAACTTTCTATTTCAATAAATCTTACCGTATCGGGGAAACGCCATGTCAACGATTGGATCACTGCAATCTTCTGCTATATCAGCTTCTGTAATCTCAACCGTGACTTCAACGAAACAAGAAGATGAAGAAAAGGAACAATCTTACTCCTCTTCCCTCTTTAACACTGAAGACACGGTCAATATCTCCGCTGAAGGAGCCGAGCTCAGTCAGAGTGTAGCAGCAACAGGTTCCTCTGACAGCGCCGACATGGAAACATCGACATCTGCTGAAACAACTGCACAAAGTGGTTCAGTATCCGGTGGCTCCGGATCGGGATCAGCGACAGATACCGCAACAGAGCAGCAGATCAGTCAGCTTGAAGCACAGATAGCGGCCCTGCAGGAAGAAATTGCCAACCTGAAGGGAAAGGCACAAGGTGATCCTTCAACTGCTCAACTGCTTGCAGCCAAACAAGCAGAATTGATGTCGCTAGAAGGATCGCTTCAGGAACTGCTCCTGGAAGAGGCTTAATTCACGGTTTCGATAGCGGCAAATTTCATAATAAGCCGCTGCGATTTTCAGTTTGTTTGAGTTTGGTCCAGCAGACAATACTGCATGTTCAACGTGGTAGATACAGAGTGTTTGACATATTCACAAAGTTTATCTGTAAGTAAATGAAATACTTATCTAAAATGTGATTCCCCCCTTCATGTCAACGGCGCATATTGACCATAATCAAGGCCCTTCATATCCTTCAACAGCCGTCATTCCTTACCTCAATATTTTTCATTTTTGTTACATAAAATGAAATTGATTTGGCCGCATATTGTCCGTTGACAATCTCTTGCAACATTGTATATCTCATGATCTGGATTTTTATTTTTATTTAACCGGTTAAAGGAGAAAAAATGCATAAAATAGACCCTGATGAATGTCAATTTTGTGGTGCATGTCTGAGCGCCTGCCCTTCTGATGCAATCATCCATCCAAAAGGCAAAAATTACTACGAAATAACTGATGATTGTGTTGATTGCGGTTCCTGCGAAGCCGAATGCGGTTTCAATGCAATTAGTTCTGATGCCAAGTAAATCAAAACTGCTGCTATGGCTTTTGTGATCAGCAAAGTCCAATTGACAACGACAACTGAGCCATCTCAGATGCCGTTGTCAATATCACTGGAATTCTCTCTCAGCACATCCCTAAGTTAAAGCACATCCGACAAAAAATATTGTTCAACCGTATACAATGCAGCCGTACGGTTAATTCCGGGGCTTCATCTCGGCGCCCCTTCTTCCGATCCCGCGCTCCGGATATTTCCTAAGAATATCATCTCCTAACTCAATGATCCTTGGCGGCAGTTCAGTCATGATTTCAAAAAGGTATCTTCCAAAAAGCCTTCTGAAAATCAGTAACATTGGGGGAGAAAACGTTTTTTTTAACGCCATGAATCTTTTGTATTGTAACAATCAATATCCGTTAGTATATTCTCAATTTTTTTCCAATGAGGTAGTTCTCTAACAATAAAATTATCCAAGAGCAGGATCCGTTAATTGTTGGCAAATAAACAAAATTGATTCAACCCTGCCAAATAAATTTTTCTTAATTTTATCTGTAATTGCAATGGTGTTAGCTGGATCTCTTCTACAAAAACAGCTCCATTTAATGCCAGGGCAACAATAATAGGCGTATCAATTCAGGCTTCACCAACTTATTCATTCTACAATTTTTAAAAGGAGTCGATCATGCGTAAAATTTTTAAAGCGTTGGCAATCACTGTCCCCATGCTGGCAATTCTTCCACAAACCGGTATGGCGGCTCGTGATTTTAAAGACATTTATGTCGAATGCGGTCTTGGATCAATCATTGCTCCTCACAACAAGTATGTTGCCGTGTCCACCAACGTAACCTGGGACCTTGGTTCTACAGCAATCAGTACCAATATTTCCTGTCCTGAAAACTGCAAAGGCGGTAAAGCAAAAATCGCTGCCTTTATTTATGATTCTCAGGATATTCTGTTAAACGAACTTGCCAGCGGAAGCGGTGACTATCTTGATGCACTGGTTGAATTAAGCGGCATTGACCAGAGCGAAAAAGCCACCTTCATCAATCGTCTTCGTGATAATGTAAAAGCAGAATTAATCACTGACGATCTTACTTCCAAAACCCAGTATCAGAAATCAGAACAATTTTACAACATCGTTATCAGTACCCTTGATAACCTTGCGTAATTGCTGAAATCAGTTTTACAGAAAAGAGTGTGCAGTACTGCACGCTCTTTTTTCGTTTTGAATAATGCTAAAACGTTTCTCTTTTCTTTTTTCTTTCGTTCTCAATGTATGGGTATTCTGTTATGCAGCAATCCCTGCATTTTGTTTTCCCCTTCCGCCAGATGAAATACTGCATTCTCTAGCAGACAATCCCGGCTGGCAGAAGCTGCTGTATTTTGATCCGAAAAAGTCTTCCAGCACGGTTTTAAGTGATGATTTCTTTCTTACGGAAAATGGTCGGCATGACCCTGTTGCTGAACTTGCAGCAACAATTTCTGCGTATGATCAGAATATTCAATCAGGTAGACATCAAGGGACAGATACTGATCCGCAATGCAGATTTCCTGCTCGATATTTCTGGCTGTCAAAACAGCTGCGGTTGCCTGATTATCAGGATATTCCAGCTGGATGTGGAAAACTGACAAGATGGGAAATTCTAAACTCCACAAAAAGCATCTCCGTTCTCATGGTAAGCGGATTCCTTGGCAATCCGGCTTCAACTTTTGGACATGCAATGCTTACGTTCAATTCCGGCACCACGGAGGGAATTGATCTTTTTGACTCGACACTGAGTTACGGTGCTCTCGTCCCAGAGGGTGAAAACACCATTGTATATGTAGCAAAAGGTTTGTTCGGCGGCTATATTGCCGGATTTTCTGACAAGTACTTTTATACTCAGGACCTTGTCTATTCGCATACAGAATTCCGGGATATCTGGGAATATCGGCTGCACCTGTCCGATGACGAACAGAAACTTCTCATTTTGCATCTCTGGGAAATTGCAGGGAAGCAATTCGCTTACTTTTTTCTGAATAAAAATTGTGCCTATATGCTTGCACAATTTCTCGATATAGCCCTTGATGACCATATTCTTGAGCAAACTAATGTCTGGTATGCGCCTAATGAACTTTTTTTCCGGTTAGCCGATGTCGACAAAAAAAGAAAACAGCAGGACCGCTCACCATTGATTGATTTTGTAACCTTTATTCCCTCAAGTCAACGATTGCTGCAAGCCAGTGTCAAAACAATGGACACGACCACCAATACGGCTTTTGCAAATATTATCCATTCTGACTTTTCAACGTTTCAACAAGAACTTGATACTTTAGAGATTCAGCAAAAAATCAACCTGCTCGATTGTCTTATGACATATCTGCAATACCAGAAGATCTCACAGGGCAAGCACCTTGATCCTAACATACAGCGTAATACATTAAAAATTCTCCAGACCCGTTACAGCCTCCCCATCCAGAAGCCGCAAAAAGGTGAAGTAGCCTCAATTGACGCCCCTACTGAAGGCGCTGCTCCCATGCAGACCGGTATCAGCGTAGCGACAACAAGTACAGGAGAGACTTCAACCATCCTTCATCTCAGCCAATACAAATATGACCTTCTCGGTCTTAACAGTCTTGATAAGGACGAACTCGTGGTAGGTGATCTTGCACTCGGCTATTCATACGATGAAAACAGCATTTTCATCGATTCCTTTGACATATTAAAAATCACCCATCTGAATACACTTGCAACTGAATTTGACGGGCAAAGTCCATGGTCCTGGCAGCTGCAAATAGGGCTTAAAAGAGCCTCTTTAGCAGATCTGCACAGACTCGACGGAAGTATTGGTTTTGGAGGCGGTTTTGCGTGGGCTTTGACAGATCAGATCACGCCCTATTTTATGATCGATGCCAGTGGTCATACCCAAGAAAGTTATCTGCGTCTTACTCCACAGTTGGGCTTTCTGGGTGATTTCGGCAGATTTAAAACCCTCATCATCCTGAAAGAAGAAAGTGATGGATATGAAGGCAGGTTTGACACACAACTAGACAGCAGCATGCAGTATAATTTCAGCCCGAATCACGCATTTTCCATAAAGGTTGACTATCAGCAAGAAGATTTCATCTATTCAGCAGGCTTCTCATATTCCTTCTAAGACGACCAAAAGTGTCTGCAATAAAAGAAAAGTGTTTTACGACTCTAAACGATCATATGAATGCAGCTTTTTTTTTTGAACAGGAATTATTCACAAAACAGTTTGTTGTCAAAATGTTAGACAGCTACAGGAGAATAAAAACAAAGCAGATAATGTCGTTTTTATAGCCGTCATTTACCTTATATTCTCTGTAGCCCTCTGAAACCTGCAGGCCAAGTACATATGGTCGGCCATCAAATTCGATAATGGCGGCACGCCGAACGCCCTGCTTATCGGTGAAATATGACTGATCAAGATCCAGCCTGCTTCCTTCAGGATAATCGGGAGAAGTCGATGATATAATCATCCCGTTCCGGCTTGTAAAAAGAGCAAAACTTCCCTCTTTTACCATCTTCTGTTCATCCTTGGGCAGCACATCGTTCAACATCGCCCTGAATTGCGGCTCGGAATCAAAAACGATCTGGATAACCCCGACCCCCTTATTTTCATTTTGCGGATCACGAACAGCCGTGCTGTAAATATATGTCGGGCGATTTCCGTACAAAGGTGTCGGTTGAAACTCGGATACACAATAATCTTTTGCGGATTTGAGACTCAGAGCCTTTTTAACCAGGGCAGAATCGAGGTATGTTCCAACAAACATCTGCTTTTGAGGAAGATCATCACTGAGAAGAATCTCCTCCAGTTCATCAGGCGGTTCTGAAACGGCTAGCACCATTCCGCCTGTATCGGCAAGAACTAGACGGAGATATGGTGTGTAGAGGTTATTGATGTACTGCAGCATTCCGGTCAGTTTTTTCTGTTCATCTTCCGTTATTGTTCGTAGCTTTAATTTTGCCAGAGTTTCCCGGAAAAGCGGAGTCATTGCCCACCAACACACATCGTTTGCCCGCTCATACAGGTTTCTATCCGCAATATTATTGCCTTGAAAAGCACGAAACTGGATATCATTAAACAGTGCCTGAACAATGGTGTTTTGCAGATTGATGATCGCCGAAGAGAACAGCCCGTGAATCTCCTCCCCTATCCATTTCACGAAATGGAGAACCTGGACAAAGGCTTTCGCTTCATACTGCAATGCCTTTACCTGACCATTAATGCCGTCAACCTTCATATCATCCAAAAGATCTTCCGAACGCTTCTGAATAACGGCCAGTTCTCTCGAGAGATTTTTAAGCGCCTTGCCGGTATCTTTTGTATCGGTATTGCTGTTTTGCTGGTAGAAAGCCGTTTTAAGTTCTACCATGGCCAAGCCATACCATGTGAGCCCCATAAATCCCTGATATCCATCAGTCGGCATAACCGTTGCCAGATATGTCTTTCCGTTTAAGGTTATATATTGGTATTCCTGAGTAAGATCGGTGGAGAACCGCGTCGTTTTAAAATTTTTCCCGGCATCATTGATAAACATCACCCTGCCCTGATCGTTGAGAACGGCAATGATGATTGCAGGATTACCCTGACCGAGATCAGAAAAGATCCGGTTCATTTCATCACCGAAATCAAAACACAGACACAAGGTTCCTAAAGAAGCCCTGGTTTCGGGATTTAAAATTTTCTGAGAGTATATCAGCACCTCTCCTTTTTCAGGAAGCAAATCCGATTTACGGAAGGTTTCTACATAGGGGTCTCCTTTCTTGCTCAGATCAATTTTCTGGGTCTGACCAAGCAGCGGATCCCTTGAATGGGAGATATGATTGGAAGGATCAAGATTCACAACGACATTTCCCCGGGTATCGACAACTATAATTTCATTATATACCGTGTATTCGTATTGATAATCTGCCAATCGCTTCCGGACAAGCTCCGCACGGCTCCGGATAATATCCGGATCAGTTTCTGTTGCGGCAAACTTGAGCAGCTGCACAATTTCACCATCGGTTGCCAGATAACCCACATCGGCGGTTCGTTCAAACAGGTTTCTTTTCAGGATATTAATAGCGAATTTGGCAGAATCCTGGATCTCAAAGACCACTTTTTTAAACATCTCAATCAGGATTGCATCGATCAGCTGCTGCTGAATGGCACTGTACTGTGTTTTGGTGGTGCGCATGTCCTCTATCAGAGGACCGAACAGCGCAGCGGCTTCCGAAGGCATCCGACCTGTCTCTATCATGCCTGCAGTAATGGCCCCGCCCCATCGTTTATTGACAGCTTTGAAGTTATCAATATAGGAGGCGATTTCCGGAATGGTATGGAGAAGACGATCTTTATCCTGTAAAGCAGTGTTAATATCCATGGGTAAAACTCATAATGAAAGAATTCGGCTAAACCCAGCTGACAAAGAAAAACCGTCAGCTCCTTTTTCGTACATCAACAGCTTATTCAATTCATACAATCGTATAACAAACGAATTAAAAGATGAAATTAATAATAATTACATTCTATTATTATCAACTATTTTACATTTATGTAAATTTTCAGAAAGATCAGGAAAGGTTTTATATCAATTCGAACCAGACGATGAAGTGGTATTCTCTTAAAGAGAAGCCTAACTTATAATACCGAATCTTTAGAGGGAGAAGGAAGGCATCCGCATCCAAGCTCGATATTGTCTTCAAAACTGAAGCCGGGCGCAGATATCAGTTCAAGACAGACATCGACAATATCTGCCTCATAACGGGTGCCGCGATGTTCACGCAACTCATTCATGGCAACCTCAAACCCCAGCGCCGGGCGGTATGGACGAAAGGAACTCTGTGCCTCGGTAACATCGGCAACGGAAATTATTTTTGCTTCAAGCAGGATCTCATTACCCTTTATTCCCAAAGGGTAACCGGAGCCGTCAATCCGCTCATGATGCTGATAGACAATCTGGGCGATAGGCCATGGAAACGGGATGTTTTTCAGGATATCGAAACCAACCTGAGGATGAATTTTGATAACATCATGCTCTGCATCAAGCAATTTTCCAGCCCTGCTTAAAATAGAGACGGGGATACGAATCTTGCCTACATCATGGAGAAGCCCTGCAATTCTAATCCCTTCGATGACAAAATCGGACAAGCCGAGCTTCTGGCCAATCAGACAGGCCAGCCGGGCGACTTTATGCTGATGGCCCGCTGTGTATGGATCCCTGATCTCTACCACCCGTGCCATACTGGAAATACTGCAATTGAGCAGAGCCTGTAGCTCAGCGGTCTTTTCCTGAACCTTCTGTTCAAGCAGGGTGTTCTGATCCATCAGCTGTTTTTTCATCTGGTCAAGCTGAACATGGGTCTGTACCCGTGCCAGCACTTCGGCGGTATGAAACGGCTTGGTGATATAATCTACAGCTCCAAGCTCAAGCCCCTTCGTTTTGCTGGCAGTATCCTGCATTGCCGTTATAAAAATTATCGGGATCATGGCCGTTTCCGGATCTCTCTTTAAGAGAGAGCAGACTTCAAAGCCGTCCATCCCGGGCATCATGACATCAAGCAGGATCAGATTCGGTTTTATCTTCTCCACGTATTCCAGAGCACTTTCACCCTGCTTACAGACTCCGAACCGATAGGAATTCTTCAGGGTAGCAAGAAGCAGATCGATATTTGTCGGGTTATCATCAACAATAAGAATGAGGGGCTTTTCTGTACTCATAGTGCGTCCTTTACCTTCCGAGCCACCTGACGGGCAGAAGCATAATCGTATCCGCTGATCAGACTTCCAAGCTGGGCGATGTCAGCCTTGTCAACCTCATCATCCTGCGCTGCTGATTCAACCTCCCTGAACTGTTTTTCGATTTCTTCAGGATCAAAGTGTTCAATCGCCATAAGCAGGCTGTCAACTGCTTCAGACAGCGATGATGCAGCTGGTGATTCCAAATTCATTACAGTTTTTTTTCTGTCCAGATCAGCCAGCAACTCCAGCTTTTTCAGCACTTCTGAAAGTGTGCGCTGAAGCTTTTCTGCCAGTGCCGAGACGATTTTCCGGTCAACCTCACGTTCTTCCGCGTCACGGCATATGCCTTCAAGCTTTTCCGCACAATCAGCTAATTCACTGCTGCCGATATTGCCGCCGCTGCCTTTGAGCTTATGAGCCATCTTTCGCAACTGAGCAAGATCACCTTTTTCAAGCGCTGTACGAAGTTCAAACACCGTATCAAGGTTATCACGGTAGAAACTGACAAGAATTTTTTCCATTGTTTCTGCATCAATGCCAAGAAGTGAAAGAATTCCATCAACATCAATAACATCAGACACCAGCTTAAGGGCTTCAGAAGCATTTTCAGATGTGATTTTCATCTCGGCCACGTGCTCTTCAGGGGCTTCCGTTTTCGATTGTACAGGTTCAACAAGACATTCCCGGCTGTGCAGAAAACGTCGCAATGTAAAGAATAATCTTTCCTGGTTAATAGGCTTGGTGATATATCCGTTCATCCCCACCTCGAGACATTTTTCTTCGTCGCCTTTCATGGCATGAGCAGTCATGGCGATGATCGGCAGGTTGCCGAAACCCGGCAAGTCCCTGATCGCTTTAGTGGCTTCATAACCGCTCATTATCGGCATCTGAATATCCATCAACACGGCATCAAATTTTTCCTGCTGGACCATCTCAACCGCCGCCCTGCCGTTTTCTGCAACCTTCACGGTGACACCTGCTTTTCGCAGAATGGCAGTTGCCACCTGCTGGTTGGTCAGATTATCTTCAACAAGCAGGATTTTGTAGCAGCTGAGATGCTTCCTGTAAATAGACGCACGGGTTGTAAAAGTTTGCTGCGCCTGTCCGGACAGATTGCCGCCCTTGCCGAAAGCATCCATGATTGCGTCAAACAGTGTCGACTGAAAGATCGGCTTGATGAGAAATCCGTTAATGCCGATTTTTTCCGCTTCATTTCGCTGCAGATCCTTGCCGAATGCAGTCATCATAATAATTGGAATCTGAAGCTGCAGATCCTGGCGAATCCTCTTCGACACCGTAATGCCATCAACATCAGGCATCTTCCAATCCATCATGATCAGATCAACCTGTGACTGTACCATTCTCTCCGGCAGCAGCCGCTGCAAGGCTTCGGTGCCTGATGAACAGGTTTCGACATTGAATCCGAAGGAGGCGAGGATCTTGCCGATAATAAGCCTCGAATCGTACAGGTCATCTACAACCAGTGCCGTCCCCCCTTTGATATCTTCCGGAAACTCATATGCGCCAGGAAGCATTGTGCCCGCTTTTCTCAGCATGACAGTGAAAGTAAACGTCGAGCCCTTATCCAGTTCACTCTCAACCATAATTTCACCATTCATCATGGCAACAATTTTCTTGCAGATGCTCAACCCCAGCCCGGTTCCCTCATGCTGCCTCGTTGCCGAACTGTCTCCCTGCGAGAACGGTTCAAACAGCCGCTCCTTATATTCGGGGTCAATACCTATACCGGTATCTTTAACTGAGAAGATCAACTCGACCAGATCCTGATCCATTTTCTTTCCCTTGGACTCACCTTCTCCTGCCGAGATAAGTATAGTCCCTCCGGCAAGGGTAAATTTTATGGCATTACTGATCAGGTTGTTGAGAATCTGCTGGAGCTTGAGCGCATCGCCAAACAGCATACCCGGCATACCTCGTTCCACATCGACCATCAGCTCTATTCCCTTTTCACTGGCCTGAGAACCGAACAGATCGATAACCTGATCAAGCATGTCATCGAGCTTGAACACCCGCTCTTTCAATTCCATCTGACCTGCTTCAATCTTGGAGAAATCGAGGATATCGTTGATAATGCCAAGCAGTGCGTAAGACGAATTCTGCACAATCGTGAGATACTCATCAACAGATGGAGAGAGATTTTCTTCCAATGCCAGATCAGTTGCCGCAATAATGCCGTTCATCGGCGTCCTGATCTCGTGACTCATGTTGGCCAAAAACTGACTCTTTGCCCGGGTCGCCTCTTCGGCCAGTTCTTTTGCCTCCTGCAGTGCTTCATCAAGTGCCTTGTGCTGCTCGATCTCCTCCATCAGTTTGTGTTGGGATCCACTGATTGCCCGGTTCAACTTCATTACCTTGAGGGTAAAAAAGAAAAGGATGACAAAGGTGAGGCAGACGAGAAATGTAAGCGTTGCATACTGCTGCAAAACCTTTAACAGAGTAATCTCTCCAAGATCACTGTACGGCCCGAGATGCAGCTTTTTCATCAGCTCGTGAACCGGCTGATAATTGAGAGGAATTGTCCATCCGGCACAGCCTGCATCAAGTGCAGCCTTGTCGTCATTTTCCATCTGCAGCAATGCAACGGCAACCTTCTCGGCAATGCCTTCGGCGGTATGTTTCACCCTGGCCATCGGCCAGTCCGGATATTCTCTCGTAGTCAGCAGATACGGCACATCAGTGTAATCCCTTCCATCAACATGCAGCACCTTAAAGTCAGAGAGCTGCACTCTTCCTTCGGCATCAAGTTCTTCCAGAATATTGGTTCTCACTGATCCTGCATCGGCTGTACCGTTCTCAACAGCTGCCACTACACCGTCATGGGTTCCGAGAAAGGTGAGCGTCTTAAAATCGTTAAATGGATCCATGCCACTGTCCAGCATCTCAAGAAGACACATCTGCCATCCGCCAAGCGAATTTTCCGAGACGGCAGCAAACCTCTTGCCTTTCAGGTCGGCAAGAGAATTAATATCCTGTCTGTCTGCGCGGTAAAAAATAACCCCGCCATAACTTGAATAAACCCCGCCGTGTCGCTTTTCTTTGAGAGTCGCTATCCTGTTAATACCATAAAGATATTCAAGCTCAACATAGGTTGAGGAATTTGTCAGAATAAAATCAACCGCCCCATCTGCAACGCTGTGGTTGATTTCAGTGTGATCCAGCGGCGTTATGGTAAACCTGGCCCCCGGGATACGGGATGTGAGATAATCAGCCGTATTTTGCCAGCTCTGACGGCAGACATTTTTTCCCCTTATTGCCAGCACACCGATGGTATATTCTTTCTCATCCGCCCCTTCAGCGCCGTCTGCCTTATGCACGCCAAAACAGCTGAGAAGAACGGTACAAAAAACCAGAGGCAGGATAAAGTTAAAAGCCAGACACCTGCAGTGCCCTTGCAGCACACCATTTCGGCGGTCAAAATTCAAAGTCGGCTTTATTTCCTGGTCAACGAGGCAATCGTTCATTGACTTCAGACAGGCATGTTGTCTTCTGATTCCCATAATACGCACCGGAATCAGCAACAAAAAAACAAAAGCGGTATCAAGAAAGGGCATAGTCTCTTCTCAAAAAAGGTTATTAACGGACAGGCCGGTTTCTGTAAGTCTTACGGAATAACCGGCCTGTCCCTCCCCTTTTCCTGAATCATGCTGCTATCATTTGAATGGATTATGAACCATAACAGGACACGTAGCCCGTTTCACAACCCGCTCCGTCACACTGCCAAGCAGAATGCGTTCCAATCCCTTTGCACCATGAGTGCTGATTACAATGAGCTTGGAATCATCGGCACCCGCCTTTTTGACAATCTCATCAACCGGGTCACCGTACACCACCTCACCACTGCAGTCAGGGTGTTTTTCACGTAAATCTGCAACCATTTCTTTCATCTTCTTGTTTGCAGAGTCTACTGCCAGTTCACGATAATCAGTGATCATGGTTGATCCTATCATCGCGTCGGCAGGAATCGGTTCAACAACATAAAGAATCTCCACTGAAGCAGAAAAATTTTTTGCGACATAAAAACCAAATTCGACAAGTTTTTCTGTATTGGATGAAAAATCTACAGGAATCAGAACCTTTTTTATCTCTTTCATAGGCTTCTCCTTTTGCTCATTGGTTACAGGTCGTTCAACCTCTTCATAACATGCACATATCACAAGGTATTGTGCATGCTCCATGCCAGATACCAGCAAAAGACAAAACAACATATCCTACTATAAATACTACATAAATATCGATTCCAAGCCCTACATTCAACAGGAGTGCTCACAACCTCAGCCATCATCTGTCAGTTTTCTTTACACCCTGTAATAAAATCTTATCACAGGTGAGAAACAATATTCCACCTGAACACCGAGAAAACATGCTGAAAAAAAGAAAACCATCAGCATCTGCGATAGCCGGGAATAAAACGACGGTGTAATTGAAAAGGAACAGCGATTTACAGCTTACGGGTGATCACCTGCCTCAACTGAGCATCTGGTCAATATCTTTACAGAAAATCTTTTTATAGTGAGCAATTGCATCTTTCCGGCTCATGACCATATCGAGCTGGCGGGCATGCAGCGTAAGGTAACCAAGAATCTTCAGGCGCTGCTCAAGATATTCCCTTGGCTCTTTTTTAATACGGGCGAGAAGCGCATCGGAGCGCAGCTGAACGCTGAAATTATATTTTTCGAGGATTTCTGAAAGCAGGCGGGCTCGAAGGCTCTTTCGCCTCATGTCCGCCGCACCGCCCTTAAACCTGAAAGTGACGTAATTTTCGTTTAACAGATCACCCAGATAAGCTTCGATCATCGCATAGTGATAACCGAGACGAACGCTGAGATTGCAGAAGTTCCGTGAAATAAGAAAATAGTTTTTTGCAGTCAATCTGGAAGCAACCGCGGGCTCAAGATCGGGCCGCATTGCAGACTGCAGGATGATTGAACCGAATCCTTTGGCACTGATCGGCGGCGGACCGCCCCATGGAACAGCCGTGATACCGCTCCAGATTGCCAGCATGGGAATTGATGTGATATCCTCAATACGGATAGTCTGTTTGGAGCTGCCGGCACCTTCAACGAACCCGTCTGCCAGATTAATCACCCACCATTCAAGAGCAACATTGCCAACCAGACGTTTTGCCTTGTTATTGTCAAATTTTGCCGACTCACCCGCCTTGAACATCTCGGCAACCGACTTTTCATGGCAGAACCGTGTAATATCATGAAGGGTTTCACACCAGGACGGCTTAAACTGATAGGATGACGGATCATTGAGATTCAGCGGAGTGATATGCTGCAGCGCTTCGGTCACGATATGCTGCACCGGACTGCCGGACATAATATCCCGCCTCGGCTTCTTTTTCCTGATGATATCCTGGCGTATTCCTGCCCAGATGGTTGTCCCTTCACTGTCGACCGTCACCTCAGCACCGTTTTCCAGTTTATCCAGCACATCCTGCATACCGAAAATTGCAGGCAGACCGAATTCCCTTGATACAGTGGCAAGATGTCCGGCTTCCGAGCCGTGCCGGGCAAGCAGTGCTGCAACGTTATCAAGCCATGGTGCCCACTCAGGCAAGGGATAATCGATGACCAGAACCGCATTTTCCGGAAGCTTCACATCCGTTTCAGGACGAGCCATCTTATAGACTACGCCTCCTGTAATGCCCCTGCTAACACAGACTCCACCCTGGATCAAAATTTCACCGTCTTCAATATGGAGTTCAACCGGAGCATCGGAACCGTCTTCAGCCTGCAGCAGGGCTGCACTTTTATATTCGAACGGCCTGCTCTGCAGGATATAGAGTTCTCCCTGCCGGTCAAATGCCCATTCGATATCCTGCGGCGCCCCGTTGAAATAACGTTCCAGAGAAAGAGCTGTCCTGGTCAGCCGGTTTATCTCTTCCTCATTCAATACAGTATCTTCTTTGGCAGAAGCCAGCCTCCCCGTATCATCCGGCAGGATGGAAAATGGAGGGACATTGGCAACCTGATACGACTCTGTCACCACTGTTCCGTCGACTACTCCGCGGGCCACGCCTTTGACACTGTTGATACGGACACAGAGTGCATCATCCGCCATAGGATAGGCTGAATAGACAACGCCGCCTGAAGCAGCATCAACCATGGCAAGAAAACCAACGCACATCTCAACATCTTCGTGCCTGAACCCCCGCTTTCTCCTGTAGGCAATAGCCCTGGCACCATATTTTGAGGCGACAACCTCCTTGTATGCTTCCTCCAGATTTTCTTTTTCAACAAACAGGATGGATTCATAAAGCCCGGCAAATGAAATTCCCGCAGTATCTTCTCCGATGGCACTTGAACGAACCGCCATCTTTACTCCCTTTCCGCATTGGCTTTCAATGCGGCCATAATGATCATACATCTCATCGAGAAGTTCTGGCGGAACCTCAAGATTCATCACCATTTTCTGGAAGTAGTCACATGTCTTGTAGAGTTCACCGATATCATCCGGGTCAAGAATCTGCAGTTTTCGGTTTATTTCAGTGAGAAAATCAGCGGTGAGAAACTTTCTGGTTGCTGAAGCGGTCATGACAAAGCCGAGTGGAACACGGTATATCTTCTGTTTTGACAACTCACCCAGCACAGCCATCTTCTGCCCCACCAACCGGCTGTCCGCAAGACTGGTCTGCTCAAGAGTCAAAACCAATGGGCCGCCTACTATCTGCGGTTTGCTGAGCAGGATTGCGTCGATCTCATCCTTGATCTTTTCATAGATCTTATCAAGTTCTTTATACCGACCGGCAGACATCTCGTTGAGGTTATCGATCATCTTGTAGATGTTGACCAGAACAGTCAGAATTCTCGCCCTGATATCGGCCATCCGGTAACTTTTACCGCTGTAATAGAGCTTCTCCAGCTCAGCCATGGCCTGCAGGGCATTGTTGTTTGCAGTGAGCAGGCTTTGAAACCGCTGATACCTGAAAGCTACAGACAACGACGGATCATCCCCTTTAGTCATTGAGTCGGGCAGAAGGATATCCAGAAAATTTCTTAAAAGCTTCATCATGTCATCAACCGTTCCTGCACCCTCAAAGGAGGGTGCAGGCCATACAGTTCATTATTAATGCTCAATCCTGAGTCCAAGCCCTTCAAAGAGATACATGATGCCGAAGCCGTACCAGAGGGTATAGATTACATAAAAAGCAAGAGATGCCACAATAGGAACAAGGTAGTCTTTATAGCTGCCGGAATCAATTCCATAGTAGTTGTAGGCAGGTTCAAGCGCTTTCTTTCTCACGTTGGCAAGTGTTTTTGCTTCTTTGAATTTTTTCTGGTCGGTTAGATCAGAAGACATGCTGCCGTAAAGTTTCCACCAGTCATACATGGCCTGACGCTCATCAAAACCGTATTTATCTGCAATGGCACTGCCGTTATTACGGTACATTTCCTCTGCATCGGCGAGACTGCTCTGCAGGAAGTTCCCCATATCACCCTGGATCGAAAGCTCAAGACCATTCTCTGTAACAGTGGCCCCGCCGCCTTTCAGCAAGGCTGCATACCGCCCGGCCTGCTCCTCATCGGCTGCAGTGATTTTCACTTCGACGGTCTTGCCGACCGCCTTTTTCGCAGACTCAATTGAGTCTGGAATAAAATAGACCGAACCCTTTGATATCTTGTTGAAAAGATTATCCATGAAGACCAAACCATTCACCTTTCCGGGAAACACCGGGCTGAATATGACCGTCAGAAGAACAAAGAACGGAATCAGCATTGCAAGCCCTCGTATTTTCAGTTTTTTCTGCATACTCATAATATTTTCTCCTACCGTGTAAGATTTTTCAGATTTGAAAAGAAGACATAAAATACCCAGAGGGCAAAACCACCGATGGCAACAAAGAAGAGAACCGAACCAGCGGTGTTCATCATTGCCGCAGCACTCTTTGAAATCTGGATATAACCGAGACTCTGGAGTTTTTCAGGCATCGCAAAAAATCTGTTGATAAAGCCCGCGAAGACTGCAAGAGCAAAGAAGCCTCTGATCATGATACCAGGGATTACTCTGGTGATAAGAGAACCGACCTGCACACCGACCAGGGAACCAAGCAACATACCGATTGCAAGGGTATAGAAAACAAAACCGTAGAAGGCATACTGGCTCAGCGAGCTGTATCCGGCAGTAAAGACGATCTGGAAAATATCGGTACCAACGGTTGTCATGGAGGATACGCCAAGACCGTAAACAAAGATCGGGAAGGTAAGGAAACCGCCGCCGACACCCATGATCGCAGCACAAAGGCCGACCAGGGCACCGCTTAATACGAGAAACAGTGCGGAGATTTTTCTGCCGCCTTTGGTCACACCCTGATCAAAGGTGATCATCGGAGGAATATTAAGTGCCTGGAGTCTCTTACCCATGGCAGGAATTTCTTCATCACGACCTTTTGTACCTTCTTCAGAAGAAGCAGAGCTGACATTCAGACCTTTTTTCGCTCTAAAATAGTCGGCCATGGCATAAAAGGAGAGGAAACCAAGCATGACCACATAGACTGTAGTGATGAAAAGATCACTCAATACAGGGTTAAGGTCGTAGAGATAACGATTGAGCATACCTCCGAAGGTTGCTCCGGCAAGTGAGCCGACAAGAAAGGTAACGGCCAGCGGCACACTGATGTTACCAAGTTTTCTGTGCAGTACGCTTCCCATGATTGCCTTGGCAAAAATGTGGAAGAGGTCGGTACCGACAGCAAGAATACCTTTTACGCCGACGCTCATGAGGGCCGGGGCAATAATAAAGCCACCGCCAGCACCGATACAGCCGGTGATAAGACCGGCACAGAGGCCGACAAAGATCGAGGCAATAAAGACCTTGTTACTGTAAAAAGACGGCATATATGCTTTACTGCCGCCTATGATATCAGGCAAGGTACCGCCCCCGGCAGCAATAGCAACACCGCCAACGAGGATGGGAACAAGGAGCAAGAACAGAATACCCATTCTTTTTTTGCTTCTCAGTATAGTCATCGACGTTTCCAGATCCCATCTGGCATACGCGGCGGACCCTTCTAGTACCAACTGGTAAAAATCTCTCAAGAATCTCATAATGGTTAAGCTCCTATGATGTAAAAAAGAATATCTTCAGCCCGTATCTGTCTATCAGATGGGCATAGCTAGTATCTGTCTGTTCCGGGCCTCTTCTATACGCGCTTCATGTTCCCGTTTTTTTCTGTAAGCCGCAGTCAGCTTCTCGATCAGCGGTTCAAGCTCGATGGGCTTCATCAGATAATCAAAGGCGCCCAGTTTCATTCCTTCGATTCCCGACTCCACAGAGGCGTGTCCGGTAAGCAGCACAACCTCGATCAGAGGAAACTGCGCCCGAATCTGCCGCAGCGTTTCTATGCCGTCCATGCCTGGCATCTTCACATCAAGCAGCACTACATCGCGGTCAATGGTCTTCGCCAGCATCTGCAACGCTTCTTCACCGCTTTTCGCACCGGTAGCCATAAACTCCTGTTTGACCAGCCTCTTGACCATCAGCTCCCTGAATTCCTGTTCGTCATCGACTACCAGAATGTTAAACCGTTCCATATCAGTCTCCTTTCTCTTGTTTATCTTGATTGGCTGCAAGACCGCCGCCCACTCGTGTACTGTTTTTTGCAGGTTCAAAGGGCAGAGAGATGATGAACTCTGCACCTCCTGCCACCCTGTTTTGCGCTTTTAAGCTGCCGCCGAGCTTTTTGATGATGTCATAGCTTATATACAGGCCCAGACCGGTTCCTTTTCCAACTTCCTTAGTGGTGAAAAAAGGATCGAAAATGTGATTGATATCTGATGGTTTTATACCTGTACCGCTGTCAAGAAAGCGGATAACAATCTGATCTTTTACCTGTGCAGTAATGATTTCCACTTCACCGTTCTGCCCGATGGCATCGATGGAGTTGTTGATGATGTTAAGGAATACCTGCTGCAGCTGGGGGCCGTCGGTGTCGATGAACGGAAGATCTTTCGCCAGTTTGCAGTTGACTCTTATATTCTGGTATTCGGTTTCTTTCTCTATGAGAGAGACCGTTTCGACAAGAAGATCATTAATGTCCTCTTTCTTCTGCTGATCACTGATTTTACGTGAAAAACCGAGCAATCTGTGGGTGATAGTTCCCGCCCTGCGGACATGCTTTTTTATCTGTTCGGCAGCTTCCTGATACTCACCAAGGTTCTTACATTTGTCAGGGGTTTCCTCGGTCAGCAGCTCAGACAGCCAGCCTGCCTGGTTGGTAATCAGTTGCAGAGGATTATTGATTTCATGGGCAATCCCTGCTGCAAGACGTCCCACTGCCGCCATCTTCTCCATATGGGCAAACTGCATGCGGGAGACGGTCTTCTGTTTTTCCGCCCGTTCAAGCCTTCTGGTCAGAACAAAGCCCGCCACTGTGGCAACTGCCATTGCCAGCAGCGAAGAGATAAACGAAACAAGAATAATGTGATCCCTGATCGAATGATAAAGCCCTGATGCATCGTCAATTGAAGCCTTTATAACCAGGAGCCACTGATGATTTTCGATCCAGCGTGTCACATAGACATAATCTTTTGTGATTGTGGACGATTTTGAGCCATCGAAACTGATCAGCTTTTTTTCAAAGTCCGACAGGGCGAACATTTTCTGCAGACTGGGTGTTTGCAGTTCACCCTCACGGTTGACCAGATAGGCATCACCGTTGGGACCCGGTTTTGCTGAGAGCAGCAGAGAATTAAACATGCTTGAGTTGATCGTCGCCCGCAGCACAAAATGCTTCAGCGGGTCAGTCACCGCTACAACGAAATGAGGGACATTTCTGAAGCCGGTAAACAGATCACTGATATGTACCCCTTTTATCAGGGTTTCCTGGAACCAGGCGGCCTGGTCATAGGACTTGCCTTCAATCTGGTTACGGTAAGGTCCGACATAACCATGCTGTCTGCCTGTTGCATCAATGACCTGCAGGTCGACGATGTCCCCGTTTTTTGAGATTGCCAAAAAGAGACCGTCCAACTTTTCCGGGTTGTAAAAGAAATCTTCAGGATACAGCGTGACAAGGGTATTAAGCAGGTCGGTTTTGTTTTCAAGAAACTGTGAAATAACAGCACTACGATGTTCTGCCGTCACCTGGGCGAAATTTTCGAGGTTGCTTACACTATTCTCGGCAATCTTCTTTTTGCTGCTCAGAAAAACCACCCCTGCCGGGACAATACAGAGCAGGAAGAAGATGATAAGCAGCTGGGCCGTGACCAGCTTATAATACCCGTTTCGGCGTCCCATAAAGGCCTCCATCAGCAGAACCGGAGTAAAAGAAGCTGCTCAAAGGTATCTGTCGGCAATTTCTTGTCCGCTACAAGATGCGCCTTCAGAAGAACTTCCCGAACTTCATCACCGACTACGGAAATATCAGCAGCAAAAACGATCGACAGGACTTCAGGAAAACTGGTAATCAGCATCAGCGTCTTGCAGCTCTGCCGTTCATCCTGGTCATGAAAATAGACAATGATATCAGGTGCCGAAGAGAGGATTTCAAGATCAGCCAGATAACCGGGATCAATTTTCTCAACCAGCAGGTTTCCGCGTTTTGTCAGATGAGTGATAAGAATTTCGATCTTTTCTTCATGCGGATGAAAATTGCTGTCCGCCGAAATCATGAGAAGTTTTTTGGTGTGAGGGGGAAACAGGCTGGCATTGATCGGCATATCATGCTCAACCAGAAATCTGATAAGATCTCCGGCATCTAGATACTTTGCACCGGTTTTCAGGTCCTTTGTGATACCGGCACCGAACCATTGAACAATTGTTTCCATACTGCATTTGCACACAGCTGCTATATCTTCAATACGGATAAACCGTTCACCATGCTTTTTGTGGTAGTACCATCCAGTATCCATATCCACTCCGGGTCTTCAGGTTGTTCTTTGCGCACATCCTGATTCCCGTAAAGCAAACGGCATGCCCTTTGTGAATTTCTATTTTATTCGTGTAATTACAAATAGTTATTAAAACAAAAGCATTAGAACATCTGTAAAATAATCAAAGCAGCAGAGCTTGAAGAGGTAAATGTGTTCGACTGCTTAACAGGTGGTGTAAAGAAAGCTGACAGCTTGAAGGCCCGGAATTGTAAAAATTGCTGTCAGAGAAATAGAAAAAGAAGAGGAAGAAAGGGAAGGATCATTTTTGAACCCTGCTCAACGGCTGTCCTTTGCTGAAAGAAACAACACCGACAAGCTAAAATCTCCTTCCCTGAAGGAATGTACTTACACAACTATATACTAATTAGTCTGCGAAATCGGCAGCATGAATACTTGAGAATTTCCGCCTCCTTCTGCTGAAACAGGAATTCTAATATCTTTAAATGATATTTGAACAGGGAAAAAGAGCCAGCCTGTTTTTGTTTCACCCGGCTGCACAATGGCAATGTGCAAAGCATTTGTCTCTATTTCCTGTCTCACTTCTGCCTTCATTTTTTCCACGGCTGTGCCGCTGCCGCCAACCCCGCCGCCGACAAAACCGGCTTTAGCCCCGGCTCTTGCTGATTCACCCGGATCTATCCCGAAAAACGCACCAAGTGTAAGACCAACGAAGGCGCCGGCCACAGTTCCCACCGCGGCTCCTGCTGCAGCTCCCTTGGCAGCCTGATTCATAGCGTTGGAATTGATAACTGATTCAATCGCCTCCTGTGGACGATAACTCAGGTAATTCTGACCGTCATAACTTGCCCCGATAATTGACTCGGGATTCAGCACTACAGCCGTGCTGCTGTTATTGGTAAGAGTGACGAGCAGAGGATAGATGCCAGCCTCATAATAATCCAGACCTTGCCCTGAGTATCTGTAGGGCTCTACAGCAACACTGATCTGATTTATTGTCTGCCTGTTCACCAGATTATTAGCCGGAATAACAAGACGGGGCGCCATTTGCTGTTGCTGCTGCTGCGGGACACAAGAACAGAAGAGAAACATGATAATCAGTGATAATGTAATTCGTCGAGTAATCATTGTTTTTTCCATTTTCCTAGATTGATCTAAATATGCATGAACCTGCACCACTACTATCCAAATACCACTATGAAGAAGTTTTTTTAACACATGTAACATTTGACAATGTTTCGCCGCTATTTTCACGAAAACCAATATAGCCAGAAAAATATAAAAATAGCTGTTGTAAAAATGTAAAGCCGGAGTTTAGAAAGGGAGGCCGATTATACAATCAGAGCAAGAGTTCTTCACGGCCAAACCGGGTTGATTGAAAAGGATTCGTGCCTTATAAGAAGTTTAAAGAAACTTCCTTGCACAATATTCAAAGAGCATGAAAAAAAATTCTGTAGAACAGAGTACAATTGATGAATTACTGAAGCCCGCTGAAGGAAACTGGCAAAGGATCCTGTGGATCATGTTCATAGCCCAGATTATTTCCCTGATAGGCTTCTCCAGTGTCTTCCCCTTCCTGCCGCTTTACGTGCATTCACTTGGTACAGTCACCGGGATGAGCGAGTCATTATGCTCAGCCCTGGTCTATTCAGGCCATGCCTTTACCATGATGCTGCTGTCTCCACTATGGGGTACACTTGCTGACAGGTATGGAAGAAAGATCATGGTGGAGCGCGCCATGTTCGGCGGTGCAGTCATTGTTGTGCTCATGGCCTTTGTCCGTTCGGCGGAAGAGCTTGTTCTTCTGCGTGTGCTGCAAGGTGCCATGTCTGGGGTTCTCGGGGCAGCCAGTGCTCTGGTTGCAGCCTCGGCGCCAAGAGAACGATCAGGTTATGCCATGGGACTGATGCAGGTTGCAATGGGTATCGGGTTGGCGCTTGGCCCGGTTATCGGTGGAATCCTGGCCGATCTTTTTAATTATCAATCGGTCTTTTTTGTTACCTCTGCCCTGCTCCTGCTCGCAGGCATTATGGTCTGGCTGGGCGTTGAAGAACATTTTATTCAGCCGGACAAAGAAAAAAGAAAACAGACCAATATTTTTCAGGCCTGGATGAAGGTCTTAAAAACCAGAGGCGTCGGCCTGCTCTATCTGCTTCGCTTCATCAACCAGGCCGGCAGGATGATGTTCATGCCCATTCTGCCGCTGTTTATCCTCTCACTCATCCATAACCCCGATCAGGTCAACAGCTACACGGGCATGGTAATCGGCCTGACCTCTCTGGCCACAGCCGTTTTTTCAATTTTTATCGGGCGAATAGGAGATCGCGGCAGCCACCAGCCCATCGTCATTTTCTCCCTCTTCGGTGCAGGATTTGCCTATATTTTGCAGAGTTTCGCCCAAAACGGCTACCAGTTTCTCATTTTTCAGATGCTGTACGGGATTGGACTTGGCGGCGTTATCACCGCCATCAGCGCACTTTTGGCCATTTATTCTGAAAAAGGCGCCGAAGGAACAGTCTACGGCCTGGACAGCTCCGTCACCTCTGCAGCCAGGGTTATAGCGCCTTTGATATGTCTTGGCGTTTCAACCCTTTTCGGACTGAGGGCGGTATTTGCAGTTGCCGGAATATGGTATCTGATTGCAGCCGTACTAGCCCTGTTCTTCCTTCCTAGAAAGGAAAAGTCAATCATTAACTGAGCCGATAAAGCTCTGAATAGTAGCGGCCAAAGACAGTCAGGATGATTGCAGAAGCTGCTTTCTATACGTTGCAAAAAAGTGAGGGACGGGCGGAGACTGGGTATCATCATATGCCTCAAAACTCTCTTCGATCAGCCCGCAACGGTTAAAACCGTCAAGTTCTTCCCGGTCAAGAGGAAGCGGGATATCGTCTTCCTGCTCTCCTGATTTTCTGCTCCTGCATGAAACAAGCAGATATCCGTCAGGCGACAGCAGGGAGATCATTGCATCACGCGCCTGAGTTCTGTATTTCCCCGGCAGAACCTGAATAGTATTGCACTCATAAACAAGATCGAAATGTTCAGCCCAATAAGGAGGATAATCAAAAAGGTCTGCCACAAGATAGGTAACCATGGAGTCCGGGTAGCGTTCTTTACAGAGACGTATGGCTTCAGGTGAGATATCAAAAGCAGTCACCTGATACCCCGCTTCACTTAAGGCCTCGGCATCATCCCCTACACCGCAGCCGACTGCTATGGCCCTCTTCCCTGCATGAACGACGTTGCCGTTATTCAGCCAGGATAAAAGATACGGGTTCGGCTCCAGATCTGCCCAGAATACATTGCGATAATCGCCCTCGGCATCGGTATAGATGCTGTCAAACCAGGCCAGCGGCTCGTCACTTGCCTGAAAGGATTTAACCATCTTTTTGTATTCGGCCGGATCAAATTCCTTCATTGTATCTTCTGTCCCGATGTACATTTTTAAATTTCTTTACGAAATTTTCTCTCAATCGGATTAACACTATAGAAAATAATGATACATTGTTGCACCGTCAATTAATGCCGCCGAAGGGAGCAAAAGCTACCTGCCGAAGCCGTATTTTCTGAGATCTCAAAGGTGAAACCATGATTCTATTCTGAAACTCAATTATCATCAGGCTACCCGCATAGGGCTCTCCCTATAGTTGTCGCCATATCTGCTCTGCCTGCAGATCAGCTCTCTATGTCTCTCTTTAATTTTCTGCCGCCGGATATGTCAAACCCGTTATTTTCATAGAATGTCAGTGTTCTATCAAACTGGGGTAATGGCGGAGTGGTTACCTCCAGCCGAGTCCAGCCTTTCTTTTCAGCAAACTTCACGGCTTCTTCAATAAGCTGCTGACCGATATGCTTTGACCTGTATCCAGGGGCAACATATAACTCCGGGATTGTTCCATATGCACCTTCTGCATACAGGGCATAGCTTTCGTAGAGTGAAACAAAACCTGCATTACGATTTGACCCGAGATCTTTTGCTATAAACACCCAGTACTTGCCCTGCGAAATCAGATATTTTGCTCTTCTTTTGGTGGCAACCGGATCAAAGTTAAAGACCTTTATGTTAATTTTATCCATTATCTCGTGCAACAGGCCTCCAACCATAAAAACAAGATCGTCGTAATCATCTTCCTTAATTGCCGTAATTTGTATTTCAGGCATGTTCTCACCTCTACTCATTCTGGGTTGCTCACCTGCACCAGCGTCTGTGTCCGGTGAGCTGTACTGTTTATTTTCCTTCCACTACCGGTCTTTCTCGATAAGGATAGTTTTTCAGACGGATATCACCCCGTTTGTGTGGATTAGGTACGGATTTCGATGCATCTATCCAGTCTTCCCATTTAAAATTTTCAATTACCTGCGCCTGATAGCTTTCCTCCAATGGATGACTGAGAATATCATTAATATGCTGCCACTGATAGTAGCGCATGAGATCCACCTGATAAGGGTCGGGGGTCTCTTTGGCATTCTTTACAACCTTTTTCAGGTCAATCACCTCCTGCATATTCACCTTGGTTTCCCAGGTGATTTCACCGGGCAGAACAACCGGTTCTCCGGGGATATTATCTATGCCCTTTTTCCATGTTGCTAAAACAGCAACCCCGGTATCTTCACGATAGAGGAGAATGGCATGACTATACTTTTGATCCTTAAAAAAGCCGAGAGTTCCATATTGCAGACGACCTCCCGTTAAAAATGCCACCGCATCCGACCAGCAGGGGCTTGTGCCGGTAATCCCTCTCAGCACACTTCTGTCTATAATGCCGTCCGGGAAAAGAATCTCGAAAGCGATCTTGCAGCAGCTTGCAGCGTGTGAAGTTCCTTCACAGTCATGACCGTGCCATTTAATAATATCTTTTATGGTGACAGCATAAGTCCTTTCATAATAGCGCCCCTGGGTTCCCTTTGTTGCAAGAATTTCAAAGGTCGGGGCATACGGCTTCGCAACCATCGGAGCATACCAGGTCGGTATATTGTCAGGCTGGGTCACACCGGTTTCGATAAAGGTATTTATCCCTTGCTTGTACGTAGGCTCATTAGCAAAAGAAAATGATGCAACTGATGTTAAACCAACTACCAACAGACAGAGAAAAATCTTTTTCATCATCCATACCTCTTGAGTTTGTAATTATTTAACAACCATGTTCAAGCCGAATATAGATCAGAGATCGTTTCATGATCGGCTTAAACGCTCTCTTTTAGCGCTGCAGACCAAAGACCTTGCCCAGATAGACAGCATCGTGATCAAAGAATCCACAAGGATTTTTCTAACACAATACAAGAGCATGATCAAGAATATCAACTATCCTGGCGTGTTCTAAAAAAACTTCTGTTCCTGGAAAATTTGATTGACAATGACATTTGGTCGTTTTACCATACGTGCAAGTGAGGTACTATTATGAATGAAAAAGAAAAAGCACTTATAGAAGCAAAGGCTAACGTACTCAAATCGTTAGCACATCCGACAAGACTCTGGATGGCAGAACAGCTGGCTGAAGGAGAAAAATGTGTCTGTGAACTTGCTGAGAATATTGATGCCGACTTCTCGACGATTTCAAAACACCTTTCGGTTCTGAAGCAGGCCGGTGTCGTTGAAGACGAGAAACGCGGGAAGATGGTCTATTACAAACTCAAAGTACCATGCATATTAAAGTATATGCCATGTGTTGAAGCAGTAATTCGGGCAAAAATGGAAGAACAGACTGTATTGTTTAAGTGATATTTTTTTATTTAACACTTGGCTATTTGGCCAAATATTGTTTAGGAGTTCATCATGAACTGGAAATCTGAGTGGAAGCATCTTGCCTGGATTGCGGCTATTTTTATCGGCTGCTATTTTCTTCCTGTAGGCTATGCCCGATTCGACAACGCCATGCTTGAGGCTTTTCACCTGGTCAAATGGTATGCCCAGGAACACGTCCTGCTCTGTCTGGTCCCTGCTTTTTTCATAGCAGGTGCCATTGGGGTTTTTGTCAGCCAGGCAGCGGTAATGAAATATCTCGGTCCAGATGCAAATAAAGTCCTTGCCTACGGAGTTGCAGCAGTCTCCGGAACGATCCTTGCTGTTTGTTCATGTACCATTCTGCCGCTTTTCGCCGGTATTTACAGGATGGGTGCCGGGCTCGGACCTGCTACCGCCTTTCTCTATTCCGGCCCGGCCATCAATGTGCTTGCCATCGTTCTAACCGCAACAGTTCTGGGACCGACCATGGGAATTGCCCGAGCAATCGGCGCCATCGCTTTCAGTATAATAATCGGTCTGCTCATGGCCTTTTTCTTTCGCAATGAAAAACTGGAAAAGCCAGCTGTACCCATAGTAATGATGGATGATGATACCATCAGACCACTGTGGCAGAATGCGCTCTATTTTTTCTCCATGGTCGGAATTCTGGTTTTTGCCAACTGGGGTAAACCGCAAAGCCCTGAAGGGCTTTGGGCTGCAATATACAATACAAAATGGCTGATCACCTCCGGTTTCGGCCTTCTCTTCGCCGTAATTCTGGTACTCTGGTTCAAGGTTCGTTTCTGGAAGGTTGGCCTTGTCGCGGTCATAGTCGCCATCGCCGCCTTTGCCGCCCCTTCTCATCCGGCCATTGCCTTTACAGCAGGTTTTATCGGCCTGTCGCTCATCACCAGCCTTGATAAAGGTGAAATGGGCCAGTGGTTTACAACATCCTGGGATTTTGCCAAACAGATCCTTCCCCTTCTGCTTATTGGTGTTCTCATTGCAGGGGCCCTGCTCGGCCGTGTCGGTCATGAGGGGCTTATCCCTTCCGAGTGGGTTGCTTCAGCGGTCGGCGGCAACTCTCTGCGAGCCAATTTCTTTGCCTCTTTTGCCGGGGCATTTATGTATTTTGCCACCTTGACCGAGGTGCCGATCCTTCAGGGACTGATCGGCAGCGGCATGGGAAAAGGCCCGGCACTTGCACTGCTTCTCGCAGGTCCTGCCCTGAGCCTGCCGAACATGCTGGTCATCAGAAGCGTTGTCGGAACAAAGAAAACCGTTGTTTTTGTTACTCTTGTTATTGTTATGGCTACAATAACAGGAATGATTTTTGGTACATTTTTCTAATTAAAATGAGGTGAGATAATGATTTTTCAAGTTATGGGTCCAGGCTGTACAAAATGTAACCAGGTCGCCGAAAATGCTAAAACTGCAGCGAATGATCTGGGTCTTGAATATGAAGTTGTAAAGATCACGGACTTCAATGAAATGATGAAGTTCGGTGTTATGATGACACCGGCACTTGCTATTGACGGCACAGTTAAGGCCGTCGGCAAGGTTCCGACTGTTGATGAAATTAAAGCAATGCTCAGCTAACCAACTACCAGGGAGAACAGGCATGAGTACAGAACAAACAAGCTGCAGTTGTTCATGCGGCAGCAGCAGCGTTCTCAATTTGATCTTTTCCTGCTCGGGTGCAGCTGATGTCGGAGAGCTTGCAGACCGGTCTGCCCGTAAGCTCAGTCGGGATGGTGTCGGCAAAATGTCCTGCCTTTCGGGAATTGGCGGCAATGTGAGCGGAATTGTCAAGACCGCTGAGGCAGCGACATCGATTCTTGCCATAGACGGATGCCCGCTCGAATGCGCTAAAAAAACTCTTGAAGCTGCCGGGATCACGCGATTTAACTATCTAAAACTGAGTGATCTTAACTTTGAAAAGGGAAACACTGATGTCAATGCAGCTGCCATTGATAAAGTAACGAATCTGGCGAAAAACTTCTTTTAATAACAGAAAAAATAACAAAACGTCGTTTTTATAAGCGCGACCACTCAGCGTGATTCATTGCCGGTGGAATCTGACAGGAAGACAAGGTCATTATTGTTCTGGCAACAGACTACAGGACGAACCGGGGTCCTCTCTTATGAGACCCCGGTTGTCTTTTATGGATCATAAGACTGACCTGATCAGCTCTTGTGCTCTTTTTCTGCCAGAGCCGGAAAAGCAGCAGGAAGGCTCATTATAAAATCTCTGATCTCATCTCTTACCCTGCGGTATGCTGCAAGACGTTCCTGCTCTGTCTCCGCCTGGGCCGCCAGTTTTGGCGGATCATCAAAGCCCACGTGGATTTTTCTTCCCGGGAAGAACGGGCAGGTTTCATTCGCATGGCCGCATAGTGTAACAACCCAGTCAAATCTGTCTATCGACAACTCTGTCAGCAGCTGAGACTGCTGGGCTGAAATATCAACGCCTGATTCGCCCATCACCTTCAGGGCATACGGATTGATGCCGTGTTTTTCAATACCGGCTGAATACGCTTCTATCTCATCACTCTTCAGTTTTTTTGCCCAGCCTTCCGCCATCTGGCTTCTGCACGAGTTACCCGTGCAAAGAAAGAGCACCTTCAGTTTTTCTGCTTTGGTCATGTTCATCCTCACTTCATGTCAACGTGTTCAGTTCAGCCGTCTGGTAAGATGCCTGAAATTCTATTTAATGACTATTTTTCAGCATGCTCCTTCAGATGGAAATGGCATACCCTGGATAAGGTTTTCTGCTCATAGGGGAAATATTTTTTCTTATACCTCAAGGCAACATTAACCAGGGCAATAAGCACCGGAACCTCTACCAGCGGTCCGATAACTGCGGCAAATGCTACGCCGCTGTTAATACCGAACACTGCAATAGCAACAGCAATGGCAAGCTCGAAATTGTTGGAGGCAGCCGTAAAACTCAAGGTTACAGTCTGCTCATAGGTTGCACCGACCTTCATGGAGAGGAAAAACGAAACGATAAACATCACCAGAAAGTAGATGGTCAGCGGTACGGCTATCCGCAATACATCAAGCGGAAGCTGCACGATGTATTCGCCTTTAAGAGAGAACATGACCAGAATGGTAAAAAGCAGAAAAATCAGGGTAATCGGGCTGATCTTCGGGATAAACACCTGGTCATACCACTCACGGCCTTTTAAACGAATCCCTACAAGCCTTGTAAACATTCCAGCCAGAAAGGGGATGCCAAGATAGATGAAAACCGATTTGGCAATATCCTTGATCGAGACATCGACAACCGCTCCGTCAAGACCAAACCAAGCCGGAATAATCGTTATGAAAAGCCATGCATAAAAAGAAAAAAACAGGACCTGAAAGATGGAGTTAAAAGCGACCAGTCCAGCGCAATACTCAGAATCGCCATCCGCCAGTTCATTCCAGACAATGACCATGGCTATACACCGGGCAAGTCCAATCAGAATGAGTCCAACCATGTATTCATGGTGACCCGAGAGAAAGGCAATAGCCAGAAAAAACATCAATACAGGTCCGATGACCCAGTTTTGCACGAGAGAGAGCGCCAGCACCCTGAAATTTTTAAAAACCTGACCAAGCTCCTCATATTTTACCTTTGCCAGAGGCGGATACATCATCATTATCAGCCCGATGGCTATTGGAATATTGGTTGTACCCACCTGAAAGGTATTGATCAGCTTCTGGACAGCAGGATAGAGATAACCCGTCATAACACCGACAAACATTGCAAGAAAGATCCACAGGGTCAGATAGCGATCTAGAAAAGAAAGTCGTTTAGATTCCATAGATTGTACTTTTAAGTCCTCAGCTAATGTTTTTATTATTGATTGCAGGCATCGGTCTTCTTTTCGGCAAGATGCTGCGCCATCATTTCATAATCTCTCTGCAACTCGGGAATACATGATATATGAGCAAGAACATGGGAGATAATCTCCTCGGTCTGCGGAGTAGGTCTGAGCCTATAATACATCCATTTTTTCTTTCGCCTGGACTCAAGCCAGCCCGAATTGCGCAAATATGCCAGATGTCTTGATGCCGTTGATTGCGGGAGCTTCAGCACAGTCATAATATCACAGACGCAAAGTTCACCATGACGCAGAACGCCCAGGAGACGAAGCCTCGTTGGATCACTGGCCCCTTTGTAAAATTCAGCGGCTATATTCAAGGTTGAAATCATTAGGCAGACTCATCAAGCATGTGTTGTACAAACGTCTAACCAACATATTCAGATATGCGGATATATTAAACCGAACAGACAATCGTGATGCAACAATTATACGTACTATCACGCAATATTAACGCGTTCAAAACAATAATAGAATAGTATCCGAACAATCAACCCGGCCTGAGCTATCCGGAAGGCTGACTAAAAAACAGTAGGACATACCTCAGCAACAGATAACAGTCGTCGGGTATCTTCCTTCCCATCAGAATCCTGATCAGGGCTCCATGACACTGTTACAGCGTTAATCCGGTATATCTGAAGGTATTGAAGTGAAAAGCAAAGATGAAAAGATCTGCAGGTATTTTGGGGCGGCCAGGCTTTTCGGACGTCCGTCGACAAAAATACAATCCTGCAGCTCCGGCGCTAACTTTTTGTGGCAATTCTGTAACTGACGACTAACGGCATCCGCTCTCGAACCGGGTCTTATCAACATCCAAAATTATATCGATGAGCCTTTGATCCAATTGCGACAATTCGCGTTTTTTCAAATACGTTATGCCATAATCGCTGTGAATTGAAGGAACATCAATCGGTACCATAGCCAAGATGCCCTGGTCGATCTCGGACTTGATTGAGCCTTCGTTCCCTATGCCGATACAGTCACTGGCCGCAATGACTTTTTTCTGAAGAGCGAAAGAAATGCAGCTAATACGCGGTCTGAAGGTATTCCCTTCAATATCTCCGAAACGAGAGCTGGCCGGGAATTTATCAGCAATTCTTGGAACCTGCAGTATCCCCACATAAGGATAATGAAAAACATCATTAAGTTGAATTTTTTTGGCTTGCAGCAAGGGGTGACCGGATCGACAGAAAAAGCCGCCATAATCTTTTGACCGTAAAGGGATTGTTTCAAGAATTCTCTCCCTTCCCATCAGGCTCTTTTCTCCGATGAAAAAATCCATCGTCCGGTCATACAGCTCATTGACAAACTCGAACCAGCTGCAGGTAATAACTTTAACATGAACTAAAGGTAATTCTTTGCTTACTCGAGCCAGAATATCTGCAAGGAACAGTTCTTCAGGATATGTTCCGACCCCGAGGGTTATCTCGCCTGTAACCGTTCCCTGTTCTTCGGCGGCCTGCATCTCGAGCTTATTCAGTTCGAACAAGACCATCTTCGCCTGCTTGAGAAATTTTTCACCAGCAGGCGTCGGAACAACCATATTTTTTGAACGCACAAAAACAGAAGAGCCGAGATGACGCTCAAGCTTCTGCATATTGCGTGACAGGGTCGGCTGACTGACACCGAGTTCTTTGGCAGCTCTTGTGAAGTTGCCTACCGTAGCCAAGATAAGAGCATGTTCTAGTAATTGAATATCTATCATGCAGATAATGTATCACAATTATTCAAACAGCGCATCGAACAAATTTAAAAAGTGTAATAATTCAGCAAATTTTCAATTAGCCATTACCTGACTCGTTACTGTCAAAATTGCCTCACAGGTTGACACAACCGCAACAGCCTATCATTTAACAACCTGTTATTACTTACAATTATTCGTATCCGTGTCATATATTTTCAGCTCGTCAATACCCTCTCCTGCAATTGATTACCGCTTATATCCAGTTATTACACTGGCGATAACGGAAGTGTAAAACTAACCACAGTGCCCTTCCCCGGTCTGCTTTTCAATTGTATTCTGCCGTCATGGGATTCTATTATGTTTTTGACAATGGCAAGTCCAAGCCCGGTTCCCGGAATATTGGTCCCCGGTCCTCTGAAAAAGGGTGTAAAGATCTCTTTCACTACTTCTGAAGAAATTCCTATACCATGGTCTGCAACAGAACAGCGGCATCTGGCACCTGAAGAACTCACCTTTATAATAATCTCACCGCCTTTTTTGGAATATTTAAGGCTGTTTTCTATGATATTGGCAAGAACCCGGTTGAGCATCGCATCATCTCCCCACGGATGCCTGTTGCAGCTCAACCGTATCCGCAGTGAAAATCGAATATTCCTCTGCTCTGCTTCGACTTTAAACATATCAATTGCAGAAGAGACAGCAGACACCAGATCATACGGCTTTTTCAGAAGAACAGTATGCGATGAATCAGCCTTGGTAAAGACCAGGAAGTCTTCGGCAAACTGTGCAATTTTCTGCAGTCCTGACTGGATTGTCTGCAGATATTTTTTCTGCTGGTCTGATATCGGACCAACTTGCCCGGTAAACAGTCGACGAGCCAGTTGCAGGGAAGCATTGGCCGGATTTTTAATATCATGTGCCAGCATGGCAAGCAGCAGTTTTCGCTCCGTTTCTATTTTAAGACGTCTGGAAACATCACTGAAGACGTGGCATGTGAACGAGGAAGCACCACTATCATTAATCAGCGAAAACGATGTCATCGAAACAATGATCGTCTTTCCACTCTTTTGAGTAAAAACAATCTCTGATTCGCCAACCTCATTTAGGCCAGTGGTGTGAAAATCGCCGAACAGCTCTGTCACCGCTCTGCCAACCACATCTGTTTTGCTATAGCCCGTAATTCTCTCAGCGGCCTGATTGAACTCGAACACCTGCCCCTTATTGTCTGCCAGCATATACCCCAGAGGAATATTCTTTTTTATCATTTCCTGAACATCGCTCTGTGTGATTAAGCCCTTCATTCTGTCCCTCACCGGCTGTTCCTGCGGAATAAAACGCATACCGAAATCAGTCTTATGATATACAGTCAATTAACGATATATGACATATTCTTCTCCCCTTCATTGTCACCCTTCAAGCTGCCGGATAGGCCGAACTTATCTATTCTGGCATGTAAGGTCGGCCTTGAGATGCCAAGCAATTTCGCTGCCTGCGTTCTATTGCCGCCGCAGATATTGAGGGCCTCCTGAACCAGCAGCGACGAGACCATGTCTATGCATTGGTCAAAGAGGTCTGCTGATTGTGCAGTGACAAGTTCATGATGAATCCATGCCCTGACAGATGATTCCGAACCGCTGCTCTCGACTGCGGCATTATCCGGCTTACGTTCTTCCGACAAGCTGATATCCTCTGGCTGCAGGGGATTACCCCGATTAAAAATCATCGATTTTTTCAGGGTATTCATCAGTTCACGGATATTTCCCGGCCACCTGTAGGTGGTGAGCATAGTCTGTGTTGAGTCGAGCAGACCCGGATTTTTCACCCCCAGCTCATCAGCAAGCCTTGCCATCAGATAATGGCAGAGCAAAGGGATATCCTCTTTTCGCTCACGAAGAGGAGGCATCGAAAGTGTCACCACACGAAGCCTGTAATAGAGATCTTCACGAAAGGCACCTTCTGCCACAGCAGTCTCAAGATCACGGTTTGTTGCAGCAATGATCCTGACATCAACTTCTATCGACTCTTTGCCGCCGATCCGCTCAATAGTGTTTTCCTGCAGAAGACGAAGAAATTTCGCCTGCAGAGAAAGTGGGAGATCCCCTATTTCATCAAGAAAAACAGTCCCTCCCCTGGCCTGCTCAATTTTGCCGACTTTTCTATGGACGGCGCCGGTAAAGGCGCCTTTTTCGTATCCGAACAACTCACTTTCAAGAAGCGTTTCCGGAATCGCGACACAATTAATTATTGTGTATGGTCTATCCGTGCGTGCCGAATGATTATAGACCGCCCTTGCCGCAAGCTCTTTACCTGTGCCGGATTCGCCCCTGATAAGCACTGTTGCGTCGGTAGATGCCACCCTGCCTATGGCCTTGTAAATTTCAAGCATGCTGGTACTCTTGCCAACCAGCGCTTCACGTGAAGTCAGATTCTCCTCATCCGGATTCATTTCAACCGGCTTGGACATACAGTGCCCTGCCTTGATTGCCTTTTCGACCAGAACAAGCATTTCCTCAACATCAAAAGGCTTGTAAATATAATCATACGCCCCTTTCTGGATAGCGCTGATGGCAGTTTCGGTCGTTCCATAAGCGGTGATGATTATCACCGGAATTTTTGGGCAGGATCTATGGATTCGCTCAAACACCTCAAGTCCGCTCATATCCGGCAGCCGGATATCAAGGATGACCAGATCGGGCCGGTTCCTTTCCACCAAGACGATACCCTCGAGCCCGGTATGGGCGGCAACGGTTGTATAATCTTCCTGGCGCAGAATTTTTAAAAAGCTTGTGCAGAGCTGTTTATCATCGTCTATCAGTATCACCAGTGACATCACCATCCCCCTTAACAGGTAAGATTAAAACTATTGCAGTTGATCCAGCCGGAGCAGAAACAATTTTCATGGTGCCGCCATGTTCCTGCACAATTCGTTTTACTATACTCAAACCAAGCCCCGAGCCTTCTTCCTTGGTGGTAAAAAACGGTGCGGTAACCTTGTGAATGAGTTCCTCCGGGATGCCGGGACCGCTGTCGCGTATAATGATATGAACTACATCCCCAAGGGTACTATCCACTTCCCTGCAGCCCTTTATCTCTATTTTGCCGCCACCGTCTATTGCTTCGCACGAATTAGTGATCAGATTGACCAGCGCCTCTTTCATTCTGTCGGCATCAACCAGCAGCTGCGGCAGATCTTCCTCTTCACTGTAGGCCAATTCGACATCATAGCTTTTCAGACGAAACTCCAGCAGCACCCTTACTGAAGACATGATCTGTGAGAGGCTGATCTGATTAAGCAGCAGTTTCGGCGGCCTCGAAAATTCGAGGAAATTCTGCACAATCTTATCTATTCGCCCGATCTCATCTGAAATGACCTTGAAATCGTCGCGCTGGTCTTCATTTAAATCAAGAGAACGATTCAGGGAAAACATACGCATCTTAATTGAGGTAAACGGATTCCTGATGGTATGAGCAACGCCTGCGGCCAGTTCGCCAACCATTGCCATGCGTTCAGCATGCTGGAGATGCTTGCGGCTTTTCTCAAGTTCTCCGGATGTCTCATCAAAAACCCTCATGATACCCTTCAGTGACTGACTGAGTGAATCAACCTCATTTCTTGAACTGTCGAGCACTGAACCACCGGTCTGAAGCGCCAGACCTCGAATCGGAGAGAGAATATTTCGGTAAAGAATATAGAGAAGAAGCAGTGAGAATCCACCCCAGACTAAAAGGCCCAACGTCGCACTTGCCCGCAGACGTGTAGATCTTGTGATATTATCAAGCCGGAAACGTTCAATCAGCTGCCACTGGCTCTGACTGAAATTCTGGCAGCGGTCAAGCAGACTAAAAAACATATCACGCTGCTTTTCATGCAAAACTGAAATACTGGTTACAACAGAACGCTCTTTTTTAAGATATTCCTCAATAGCAGAGGTTCTGGCTGCCATATAGACGCTATACTGCTCAGCTATTTCTTTTACAGCCTCGAGCTGAGAAGGCGTATGTGCCAGATATGCAGCCTGATCTATATTCTGGAGAAACTTTTGTCTGTATTGTCCGAAAGAATCGAGCCATTTGATATCTCCATCAACAAGATAGTAGGTTAGAAAACCTTTCTGATTGGCCAAGGCAAGCTCCATATCACGGGCAAGCTTGTACAGCACTATTTCACTTTGAACAATATCCCTGTATTCATTATCAACCTGATAGGAATACCAGAAAATTGTAATTCCTCCCCCGAAGGTAACGATACTCATCGCTGCAACGGTAATGACTATCTTTGCCCGTAAACTCAGTGATAACTTCATTGCACGCTCCTCACTTTGACCCGGCTTTTATTCTTGCACACAGGTACAAGACAATTCGATACACATGTATCGAGCATATAGATACATTTCGATACTCTTTATTGCTAAAAAGCTCTATAAAATGCTCTATATTGGATATGTTCAAGATGCATACCAGTACAAAACAATATATTGAGCGATACACAAGAAGGGACAAGTGCCGCCAATATCCAGGGGCACGGCATCAATTTTTTAGAACAGGCGATAAAATAAACTATGAATTGGGTGGGGAAAGACTGCCAATATTACATTGGAGAGGATATGGAGCAAAAAAAAATCCCCGTATGCGAGAACGCACACGGGGATTTTTTAAAGAACTGGCTAACTAGATTATTAGATCTGGCCAGAAGCTTTGGTGGTTTTAACAATAACAGCACCAATCTGGTAAGGACAGCCGTTAGAAGAAGGACGACGATCCTCAAGACGACCTTTCCAGCCATCTTCAACGGTTCCAACAGGGATACGGATAGAAGCACCGCGGTTGGAAACACCATAAGAGAATTCGTTGATAGAAGCAGTCTCATGCTTACCAGTGAGACGCTGATCATTGTAAGCACCGTATACTGCGATGTGCTCCTGAATATTTTTACCGAACTCTTCACAGATTAAATCAAATACTTTCTTGTCGCCGCAGGTTCTCATTTTACCGTTGGAGAAGTTAGCATGCATACCGGATCCGTTCCAGTCAGCATCTTTTCCAAGTGGTTTTGGATGGAAATCTACGTATACGCCGTATTTCTCTGCGGTTCTTTCAAGGAAATAACGAGCAACCCAGATCTCATCACCGGCAAGCTGAGCGCCTTTGCTGAAAATCTGGAACTCCCACTGACCAGGAGCAACCTCTGCGTTGATACCTTCGATGTTCAGGCCAGCTGCGATACAGATGTCAAGATGCTCTTCAACGATCTCACGACCATAGGCATTCTTAGCACCAACGCCACAGTAGTAAGGGAACTGAGGAACGATCGGGAAACCGCCTTTAGGGAAACCAAGTGGAAGACCGGTCTCTGGATCACACAGGAAGTACTCCTGCTCGTAACCGAACCAGAAATCATCATCCGGATCATCAATGGATGCACGATGATTTGTAGCATGCGGGGTACCGTCAGCGTTGAGAACTTCACACATTACGATGTAAGCATTCTCACGATCCGGATCAGGACAAATGAATACCGGTTTTAACAGACAGTCTGAAGAACCGCCTTCTGCCTGATTGGTTGAAGAGCCGTCAAAAGCCCAAACCGGACAATCTTCCAGTTTACCGCTGAAATTGTCTGCTAATCTTGTTTTTCCTCTAAGACCTTGGGTTGGCTCAGCACCATCAAGCCACAGGTACTCTAATTTTGCTCTGCTCATAATTAGTTCCTTTAATTAAGAATTCTATTTAACAAATTTCGACTCCGAATCTGCCACGATCAAAAAAACAAAAAACAAACAAATTGTCAATCAAATTTGAGATTTTTTTTTGCGTTTTTGTTACAAATTTGTGCCCTTTTTGTCGTGCCATATTCACGAATGCCAAAAAGTATAATCATTTCATTTCATGTGTCTTGTTTGAAATGGTGTTTTATTCAACAATATTGTTTTTTCACGTTAAATCATAAAGTTATAAAACGTACTTTCTCTTTTTTCATCCTGCGGTTCAAATGCAGACTTTCAGTCTTCCAAAGAAACATGTGTAGACGATAAACTCCATTTGTATGTTATTCACAATTATCTGACCTTGATCGCCACGATTACTCTTAACATACCGTTGTTGTAACAAGTAATAGTCAGAGTACCGATTATGTAAACTGCAATTAAGGATCAAAAAATCATTCCTGCTATAACCTTGTCGGAGTTATCTTTCCGGTTAGCAGACTATCTGGACCTGCATCACGTTTTTCACATAAAGCTGCGACGTCTTTGACAGACAATTATGGCCTGTCAATCGCAGCAATGAAATATATGCTACAAAAAAATGCATTTTTGTAGCAACAAAACACTCTTCGATTTCTCTGTTATAACCTGGCAACTGACCTGCTCTTCAAACTCCTCGATATAATTTGTTATTACAATAATTTATCAGCAAAGCACTCTACTTATCACAAAAAAAAATATACAGGCATCATTAGTGCAACAGCATGGCAAATATCGTTATCACTTTTTGACATAACGAATTAAAGAAAGAGAATGCCATGCCAGTCACCATTACTATTAAAAAGAAACTGCCGCCATATTCGCTCGACTTATCACTGTCATTTTCCGCTGGAGAATTAATCGCCGTTTTAGGTCCTTCAGGAGCAGGGAAATCAACTCTGATCAGATTGATAGCCGGTCTTGATTCACCGGATGAAGGTACAATACAATTCGGCAATACAACCTGGTTCAGCAGTCGAGATAAAATAACAACCTCTCCTCAACAACGAAAGATCGGCATGGTCTTTCAGGAATATCCTCTTTTTCCCCATCTCTCCGTCTGGAATAATATAGCCTTTGCGGCACCCGACACATCTGTCATAGAAAGTCTGCTTTCAGATTTTAATATTGCTCACCTGGCAAAACAGAAACCTGCCAGAATTTCAGGTGGAGAACGTCAGCGCGTCGCACTCTGTCAGGCACTGGCCAGCCAGCCAGAGCTGCTTCTGCTTGACGAACCCTTTTCAGCCCTCGACATCAACAATCGACAACAGATTCGAAGACTCTTAAAACGAATAGTCCGCGAACAAAACATCCCCGTACTTCATATCACCCACGATCTTGAAGAAGCCTTCTATCTTGCGGATCGTTTCTTCGTCATGGAAAACGGCAGAGAATCGAGAACATGGTTAAGCCGCCAGCTTTCAGCCGGACGGACAACAAATTCTGTCTACGATTACAAATCGTTATCAATACAACCTCTGCAGCAAGGCAAACACCTTGCTGTTTAACTCTTATTTTAGGAGACTGATCATGAAACGCTTATCTTTTTTTCTTCTGGCCGCACTGTTATTTATTCTTCCGTCAAACTCTTTGGCTAACATCATCCTTGCCTCCGGTGCAGGGTATCGCTCTGTGGTCGATCCTCTCGCAGAGCGATTTGAGAAACTAACCGGCATCAGCGTAGAACGTATATATGGCAATATGGCCAGGGTCACAACCCAGGCCAAAACGGCTGGCACGGTTGATCTTGTACTAGGCGAAGCCTCGTTTCTGGCAAAGGCAGAACTCCCTTTCATCTCTACCACCCAATTGGGCTTCGGCAGATTGGTTGCAATCTACCCGAAAGGCCAGTCGATCAGCGGAACCGATGACTTTCTTGATCCAAAAATCGAAAGAATTGCCATTCCCGAACCGGAAAAAGCCGTTTATGGGAAGGCCGCGATACAATACCTCAAAAATACCGGATTGTATGACCAGATAAAACCGAAGCTGTTTATTGTCGCAACAGTTCCTCAGGCCGCTTCCTATGTTTTATCCGGCGAGGTGGATGCAGCCCTGATCAACATGACCCATGCGACTAAAATCAAGGAAAATATTGGAGGATCTTACGAACTGGACAGTGCGTTGTACTCTCCCATAGACATCATTCTCGGTCGGATGCAGAACAGTTCGACCAACGAAGACTGTACAAAATTCCTTGCTTTCGTGCAGAGCGATGAAGCCAAACAACTCCTGGCTGATCACGGCTTGAAGAACAAATAAATTCAGGACCTTCCATGATATTAGATTCTGCCTCTCTGATCCCGCTGGTGCTGACCGCCAAAGTCCTCTTTTACGCGACACTGCTGCAATTATTTATAAGTGTTCCGATCGGCTGCTGGCTGTCATGTTCCAGGACCGTTTTCAGCTCTTTTGTAGACATCCTGGTTTCGTTGCCGCTGGTTTTCCCTCCGATAGCAACAGGTTTTTTCCTGCTGATTATTTTCGGAAGAAAAAGTCCTTTAAACGTGGTGTTTAACGACACCATCATCTTTCAACTGCCGGGACTTGTCCTTGCTGCTTTTGTTGCAGGAATTCCGCTTGTGGTCAAACCCATACAGGCGGCAATGAACTCATCCGAAGCAAACAAGCTGGCGGAGCTTGCCGCAGTGCTTGGCAAAAACAAGCTGACCATCCTTTTTGCCGTACTGCTGCCTCTTGCCAAAAAAACGATCCTCGCCGGCCTGCTGCTTGCGGTCGGCAGGTCACTCGGAGAGGTGGGGATGAGCATGATGCTGGGCGGCAACATCATCGGCAGGACCAACACCATCTCTCTGGAAATTTATAACGCGGTATTTGAAGGCGAATTCAAACGGGCAGCCATTCTCTCCCTTCTGTTGGCGGCCTTTTCTTCTGGTCTTTTCATCGCTTTCAAAAAACTATCCTCAACAACATAGGAGCAAAATACAATGTCACTTATCCAATCTCTCCAAAGCCGGATGAAAGAAGAATGGGAGCCGCTTGGCATCCTCGCCGATACAGTAATGGTGTCAGCTCGCATACTGACCACCGAAGAAGCCATCGGCAGGCAGAATGACAACGAATTTCCACTGCAGAAAGGGAAAGAAAAGATGATGGAAGCATGCTTTCGAGAAAGCAAGGGCCAGGCATTTACCGACCACTTCGCCAACTTCGAAGGCACACTCGGGGAAATTGTTTCGATGGAACTGACCGATAATTTTAGACGGGCACTCTTTATAGCAGCATGCAACGCTGTGCAGCACTATCTGAAGAAAACAAGCCACACCATCCACTGCAGAAATGAGGATATCAGCCGATGTGCGGGAAAACTGGCAGCATATATTAGAGAGCAGTACGGCTCTCCGAAAATCACGCAGATTGGTTATCAGCCGAAAATGATCGCCGCATTATCAGGACTCTTCCCGTTGAGAGTGATAGATCTTGATAAGGATAATATCGGTCAGACAAGACATGGTGTTTTAATTGAAGGCCCGGAAAGCACCAGGGAAGCAATAGCTTGTGCAGACTTGATTCTTGCAACAGGTTCAACCGTCGTCAATGACTCACTGGCCAATTTTATCATAGAGGGGATGCCGACAATTTTCTACGGAACTTCGATAGCGGCAGCCGCCGACATCCTGGGATTAAACCGCTTCTGCCCCGAAAGCTCATGAAATCAGCTCTGTATATGACCTTGCTCTGTGGACACACATAACCGCAGATCAAGGTCACCACTATACCCCCTGAAGTTTCGGCAGAACCATGGCCGCAAAATTGAGCACGAAGAAAAAGCCGCACATGTCAGTTACCGTCGTTAAAAGCGGACTTGACACCAGCGCAGGATCAAGCCGCAGCCCTTTCAGCAGGAGCGGCAGCATGCCGCCAAGTAGAACAGACACCAGTGTGTTGGCAGCAAGCGCACCGCCGATTACCAGAGCAAGCCAGATATTGCCCTTCCACAAAAAGGCAATAGAGCCAAGTATTAACCCGAGAACAAGGCCATTTAAAATCCCCACCCTCATCTCTTTTAACAGGACCCAGAGAAGCTCACCCGGCCGGATAAGGCCAAGTGATAGCTCGCGCATCGATACTGCAACCGCCTGATTGCCTGAGCAACCGCTCATATCGCTGACCATCGGCAGAAAAACAGCCAGGGTGATAACGGCGGCCAGGGTATCCTGGTACATGGCGATGACACTGGCCGCAATGATATTCAGGCCGATATTCATGGTCAGCCAAGCAAGTCTGCGGCCGGATCGGGAGAGCAGCGGCATGGTCCGGAATTCTTCACCACCAATAATACCGCTGATTCGAAGGAAAGTTCTGGTCTTTCGTTTATTCACTGCTTCCTCTACCCTGTCCGGCAAAACAATACCGACCAAAACATTATTTTTGTCCACAACCGGGACACCGAAGAGTGTATGCTCTTCAAAGAACTGATCAAGCTCCGTCAATCCTGTCATATCAGCAACACTTAAGGGACTGCTGATCATGATCTCCTTCAATTGCTTCGACCGGGGAGGAAACAGCAGATCATGGACGCGAAGAACACCGGTCAGTCTCTCCTGCTCATCGACGACATAGAAATACTGAACATGGTAATCGGCATACTCCTCCTGGTTTGTCTGCAGGTTTTCAAGAACATCCTTGATGGTCAGATCCTGATTGAAACTGAGATATTCGGAAATCATGATGCCGCCGGCACAATCTGCCGGATATTCAAGCATCATCCTGGCCTCGACAGCATCTTCATGATCCATGCTGTCCAGAATTGCCTTACTGGCGTCGCCATCCATCTCACTTAAAACATCCACCAGATGGTCACTTTCCAGCTCTTCCAGGATGGCAACGGCTTTTTCCGTCGGCATCTCTTCAACAACCTCAACAGCATGCAGATCCGGTATGCCTTCGATAATCTCTGCGGCGCTTTCAGGGTCGAGCATACCAAGCAGCTTAACCTGATCATCCATATCGAGACGGACGACTGCCCTTGCTATATCTGACGAATCAAGCGTGCTGAGATAGTCTGAAAGCTCAACCACTCTGTTTTCTTTAACAAATTCAGTTAGCTGTTTACTGGAAGCAACTTCCTTGCTCATGGGAGACCTCGTTTTCGGGAAGAAGTATACAAACAACAGGATCATCATTATAACTATACTGAATTGCACATTAACCGGCAAACAAGTCCTTAAAAAAATGCACTATTGAAAAGAGTTTTTACTGCAATATCAAAGCAATACTTTTTTTCATGACAAAGAAATGGTTAAAATAGAGTAAAATAGATTCAACCCGCTGTTTTCTGAAGTGAGAAATTTTTCACAACCTAACACCTATAAAAGAAATGCATTGAACTATGTTTTTCATACATACAAAAAAAACGGCCGTTTTTTCTTTTATTTCCATCACATCGCTTATCATCTTCTGTTCCCTGCTCTTCGGCGCAGACAGTACGCCGACCCTTACCGGTAGATACAAGACGCAGCAGACTGCCATCGAAAAGACTCTCAATGAAGCGATGCAGAATGATTCGCTTGCAGTACAGGAAGAGAGCCGCCAGAAGCTGAAAGACTATATTGATGACTACACCAAACAGATAGAAATCCTTCAGAAGGAAATCGCTCAGCTGACTTCAGCTCTGGAAGGCGTTGACAAACCGGAAAATTTGAATGATAGAGCAACCAAGATGCTTTCAGACTTTCTCAGTCTGAAGCAGGAAAAAGAGCTGCAGCTGGTTGAATTGAGACTGCTGCTGCTCAATGCAGAAGAAGCCGACAAAAAGCTCGGCAAACAGATTGATAAAGAAATGGCTGCAAGTCTCTTCAGCCGAAATGAGCCCATCTGGAGTGCAAGGCCTGTCAGCAGCAACCCGATTGATTACAAACTGTACCAGCACCCGCTGGTGCTTCTGCTCTCGTTGTTAAGCCTGCTCATCTGCCTTTTTTCAAACAGTTTAAGCCGTTTTGAAGGGTCACCTGACAAAGAGCAGACAAACCTCATAACCCTGCTAGCCCGAAAATTCAGAAACCACGGCCTGCTGCTCAAGGTCACGCTCTTTATTATATTTGCCGTGCCTCTTGCCCTCTTTATAAGTTCCCATCTCACTGTAATAAATCAGCTGCTCTTCCCGATCGGTTCTGCACTCTTTTTCTATATGGCGGGATACTGGTACATTCCGGTGTTTTTTCAGCGTCTGTTCAAGATCGAACCCAATGGAGTAACGATCAACCTCTTTGCCTTGAGTTCATCATTACTCATGGTTGTCGGTCTGGGAGGCAGAGAGGTATTTCACGTCCCGCATTACACTTTTTCGATCCTTCTGCTGTTTTATCAGATAATGTTTTCCCTCATGCTTCGCAGCCTTCTTGTTGAACGTTTCAATGGTGTCTGGAAGGTATTGAGAGCATTTCTGATCATGATAACGCTGACGCTAGCCTGCCTTGAGATTATCGGCTACACGAATTTCATCGACTTTCTTGTTGATGCCACAACCAAGACTACAGGGACCATCATTCTGGCCTCGATCCTGTATGACGGAGTAGAACTTGTCCTGGCCGGATGCGTCTATCTGAAAAATTCTCTGTTCGACAAATTTCTTTACAACTATTCTATCCATGATTCCGGCTTCGAGACTCTGACTGTGCTTGGAATAGGGGTGAAAATATACCTGCTTCTCGTCACCGCTATCCTGATCGCTCACCAATGGGGCCTAAGCCAGTTCAGCAACGATGATTTGAGCAATTTTTTCTTTACCGGCATTGAGTTAGGCGGCATCGCAATAATACCTGCCCGTATAACTCTTGGTCTGCTCATCTTTGTTCTCCTCTGGCCTCTGATAGGATTTGTCAAGGAGCTGCTCGACCATAAATGGCTCACACATTCAGGATTTTCAGCTTCCAGCCGCGACTCTTTCCTGACCATGGGCGGATATGCCGGTTATGCGATACTGATCGGCCTGGTTCTGTCAGTTGCCGGTGTAAAGCTGACCGGTCTCACTATCGTTGTCGGCGCCCTGTCTGTCGGTATCGGTTTTGGTCTGCAGAACCTGGTCAACAATTTCATCTCAGGCATCATCCTGATCTTTGAAAGACCGATCAAGAAAGGCGACTGGATCCTGGTCGGCTCGACCGAAGGATACGTTAAAAAAATTTCCATCCGTTCAACCATTATCCAGACCTTCGACCGGGCCGATGTTATTGTCCCCAACTCTGAACTGATTTCAAACCAGGTAACGAACATGATGCTTACCGACAATTGCGGCAGGCTCAGGGTCTCGGTCGGTGTTGCGTACGGCACGGATACCGAACTTGTCCAGCAGCTCCTGCTCCAATGTGCTGCCGAACATCCTCAGGTAATGAAAGACGGCTCGGTGCCGGTGCCGCGAGCATGGTTTCAGGAATTCGGCGACAGTTCACTTAATTTTGACCTGCTTGTCCATATCAAAGAGATCGACATGAAAATCCAGGTTCGCAGTGAACTGCATACGGCTATTGATAAAATCTTTAAGCAGCATGACATCTCCATTCCATTTCCACAGCGGGATGTTCATCTGTTTGAACAGAAAACCGAATAACCTATCAGGAGTCATTTCATGGCACTTAAACATGCGGTGCAGGCTGTTTTATTCGATGGAAAAGGCAAGGGCACGGTTTTAGCTGCAGATAAAGCTGATTTTACCCCGCCGAAAGAAGATGGCAGCTTTCTGTGGATTCATATAGACTATACCACTGAGGCAGGAAAAAACCTGCTTCAGCAGCGCCAGCTTGATCAGGTAATCAAAAACAATCTCACCGATGAGGATACCCGTCCGCGCTTCTTCCACATGCAGGAAGGCCTTTACCTGTCATTACGTGCGGTCAATCTCAACCCAGGGGCCAACCCCGACGACATGATCGGTATCCGGGTATGGGTTACCCCGCAGCTGATCATTTCATCAAACAGCCGTACGCTTCTTTCTTTGCAGGATATAATCCAGTATTCCGCTGAAGGACGAGGCCCTGCGACGGTTTCATCATTTATCAATCTGCTTGTCGAGCGGCTGGCTGACCGGGCCGAAAACGTCATCGAACAGCTTGACGACTCTTTTGAAGAACTGGAAGACCAGCTCCTGGGACCAGGTTCAGACGACCTGCGCAACAACCTCTCGGAACTCCGTCGGCAGGCCATTCGGCTTCGCCGCTATTTCGCTCCGCAGCGTGAAACCCTGCAGCAGCTATTAATCGAACCGCCAGAATGGTATTCAAAACGCGACAAAGTCCATCTTCGTGAAAATCTCAACAAGTTCAAACGCTATCTGGAAGAGCTCGACTACCTGGTTGACCGGGCCATTGTTGCACAGGAAGAACTGATCGGCAATTACTCTGAAATGCTCAACAGACGCATGTATACTCTTTCACTTGTGGCGACCCTCTTCATGCCACTCGGCTTCCTGACCGGTCTGCTCGGCATCAATGTGGGTGGTATTCCATGGGCTCAAAATCCCTATGGTTTTCTCATCATCTGCCTTGGCATTTCTGTCTTGGGCGGCAGTATTGCTTACTTTCTCCATCGCAGGAAATGGTTCTAGCCTGACACTCCGCAACTTTACCTGTTATTTCCGGTTCAGGTGCAAAAAGGAGTTTTTGCATGAATAGCGGATAGTTATTCCTACCAACCACATTCAGTTAAAAACAGGGTTTGCTTCCCTTGTATTTTGTCTACTCAGGCGATATGATAAAAAAATATCTACGTCTGGAGCGAAGAATGAAACCTGTCTTGTCACTCTTATATCTGCTTGTATTTCTCCTGTTCAATAGTAGCGGCATTTATGCCGTACAGGACAACAGAAAAGTTCTTTATATTGCCTCCTATCATACTGAAAAAGACGAATGGAGTCAGGGCATTAGGGAAGGAATTGAGGAAGTACTCTCTGCTGCAGATAAAATCGAGTTGAGAATTTTCAACATGGATACCCGCTTGGCACAAACCGAAGAAGAAAAAATAGCTGCCGCTTTAAAAGCAAAGAGCGTCATTGAACAATTCAATCCCGATGTTGTTATCATTTCGGATGACAATGCCGCCAAATATCTTCTTCAGCCATATTACAAGGACAGCGCCATCCCCTTCGTTTTCTGCGGCATCAACTGGGAGGCTGCCAGTTATGGCCTGCCCTATTCCAACACCACCGGCATGATCGAGGTACAGCTCATCAAAGAAACAGTCAATACCCTTAAACCTTACGCCAAAGGTGTTAAAACAGGCTGTCTTCGCGGTGATACCCTGACCAACAGGAAGGAACAGAAATACTTTGACCAGCAGCTTGGCCAACCTATGGACGTTCGATATGTGACTAACTATGAACAGTGGCAGAAGGAGTTCTTACAACTGCAGCATGACGTCGACATCCTTATACTCGGCTCCTTACGTGCTCTCGACACCCAGAATGCTACTCTAGATCAGATTGCCAATTTCACCTTCGCCAACACAACCATTCCGACGGCTTCTTATGACGAATTTATGAAGCAAACTTCGCTACTTACCCTCTCAACAGTTCCCCAGGAACAGGGCCGTTGGGCGGCGACACAGGCTCTTCGTATTCTGGACGGCACACCTCCGGCCACCATACAGCCGGTTCAAAACCGGGAAGCCAAACGGTTTCTTCATATGAAGCTTGCCGGCAAACTGAACATAAAGTTTCCTTACGATCTGGTTGAGAGCTCCCATCTCGTTTCTTATAAACTGCCAAAAGTTCTTTATATCGGCTCATATCATGAGGGCTATTTCTGGAGCGACAATATTGAAAAAGGGCTGAAAAAAGGTCTTGGCTTAAAACAAACCGCCGGTTCAGAAAGCACCGAACCACCTGTTGTGCTCGATATTTTTCGTATGAACACAAAATTACGTTCAGACGAAGAATCGAAAAAGAATGCAGCCCTTGAAGCCTTGCAGAGGATCGAACAATTTCAACCCGATCTCATTGTAATTAGCGATGATAATGCAGCAAAATATCTGGTTCAACCCTATCTTCTCGAAACAACTATCCCGATCGTTTTCTGCGGCATCAATTACGATGCCTCCCAATATCATCTGCCTACCGCCAACTCCACAGGCATGCTTGAGATTGATCCAATAGCCGAAACCGTCGAGTTTCTGAGCCAATACGCCAAGGGCAAACGCATCGGCTACCTCGGTTCGGATGACATTTCCAACAAAAAAACGATCCAGTACAATGAAAAGATTCTTGGAGCCCCTTTCACCGAGGGATACCTTGTTTCTTCCTACGAGGAATGGAAGTTGGCATACCAGAAACTGCAAACCCGGGTAGATATGCTCATCATCCTCAATCCTATAGGGATTCGCGGCTGGTCGCCTGAAGAAGCCGATGACTTCATCCTGCATAACACCAAAATTCCATCGGGAGGCATCAGCGCCGGGGAGATGCGTTACAGCCTGCTTGGCCACGTAAAAATCCCGGAAGAACAGGGTTGGTGGTCAGGGAAAACGGCCTTGAAAATTCTGGAGGGAACCTCTCCTGCTGCAATTCCGATCGTAACCAACAAGCAGACCAGACTGTTCCTCAATCCAACGCTGGCCAATGCCATCGGTATTCATTTTCCAGTCCAATTACTCGAAGAAGCAACGCTGGTGCAACAACATCATCAATAGAAAGGAAACATGAAATTTAAATCACTTACCAGCAAACTTCTACTTTTTATTATTGCCTCATTCATCCTTGTCATAGCAGGGGTCGTTGTCATTGCCAATTATCACCTGACTAAAATCATCGATAAGAGCCAGGAAGAAATTTTCACCGAAAAGATTAATGTCATCTGGGAGAATCTTGACCGTTCAGAGGACCGGCTCAATCAAACAGGTCTGCGTGAAGCGTATCAGAATGACTTTCAGACTGCCTTCTTAAGCACCATGCAGTCCACCTATTATGCTCAATCAATTATCCATATAAAACCGATCATCCTAGATCCAGCCGGGAAAATTCTGCTACATCCCAGCCTGCATAAAGGTGAGAGCCTGTCCGGCAGCGATGCATCCATTAATGAAAAATTCGCCGATGAGCAGGGCAACTTCTATTCAGAGTTCTCTGGTGACCCCTCATGGTACATCTATAAAAAGTTTGAACCATGGAACTGGATAATCCTGTATGCGGTACCTTTAGAGGTCAAATACAGAGACAAAAAGACTTTTACAGCTCTTCTCCTTGCAACCATGTTTACTGTCAGCATAATTGTCACACTGCTGCTCTCGATCGTTATCGCCAGACAGTTAAGACCAATCAAGACATTAACAAAAATAACCTCAGAGATTGCAGCTGGAGAGATGGAAAAGCCCATCCTGACTGACAGTCACGACGAGATTGCCACACTTGCCGAAAGTTTTGACCAGATGCGACTGGCAGTCAAGGACCAGTTTCACAAGCTCAACCTTGAGATGAAGGAAAGGGAACATATAGAAAAAGAACTGGTCGAGCTGAAACAGTATCTTCTCGACATTATCAACTCCATGTCTTCCGCAATTATTGCCATTAACGGCGAGAAAAAAATAACACAATGGAACATCAGTGCAGAAATACGTTCGGGAATCTCAGCGGAAAAAGCACTCAGCCAGCCGCTTGAAACAGTCTGCCCGGAACTTGCACAAACCTATCCCCTGCTGACTGAAAGCATACGGGAAAGACGTATAAAGAAATTCTCCAAACAGGAAAGAATCAGCGACGAAAATACCATTTACGAAGATATTACCATTTTTCCTCTGTCCACCACGTCCCTTGCTGACAGCGGTGCCGTTATCCGCATTGATAATGTCACCAAAGAATATGAATTCGAGCAGCAGATAAGCCACCGAAGCAAAATGGATGCCATTGGCCAACTGGCAGGCGGGGTTGCCCATGACTTCAACAACATGCTCTCAGGCATTCTCGGTGCGGCACAGCTGATCCAGCGGAAAACCGAGAAAGATCAGCCGAACCTTGCGCAGATGTCGGAGCTCATCATTCAAGCCTGTACCCGGGCAGCAGACCTTACCCAGAAACTGCTTTCCTTCGGACGCAAAGGCAAAATCATCTCAACTCCGCTCAACATCCACTCACTCATCACCGACACTGTCGAACTTTTAAGCAGGACGATAGACAAGAAAATCAACATGACCTGTGCGCTCGAAGCAAAAAACACAACAATATTCGGAGACGGCTCGGGGCTGCAGAATGTCCTCATGAATATCGGCATCAATGCCAGCCATTCCATGCCGGATGGCGGTGAGTTTATCATTCGGACAAAAAATACCTGGCTTGATAAAATGTATTGCGATTCAAGCCCCTTTGATATCGAAGAAGGTGAATATGTTCAGATAGAATTTGAAGACTCCGGCTGTGGAATCGCGCCTGAAAATATCAAAAAGATATTTGATCCTTTTTTTACCACAAAAGAGCATGGCAAAGGCGCCGGACTCGGTTTGGCTGCCGCCTATGGAGCAATACGCGATCACAGTGGCATTATCGCGGTAGAGAGCAAACTGGATAAAGGGACGACCTTTTCCGTCCTGCTGCCCTGTTCGGAGTCCGAAGCACAGAACGATGTATATAAAACTGAGATAGTGAGCGGAACCGGCAATGTTCTGCTGGTTGACGATGAAGAAGTGATCAGGCTTACCTGCAGCCAGATGCTTGAAGATATGGGGTACACGGTATTTGTTGCCTCAAACGGCAAGGAAGCCGTCGACATGATAAGAGAAAGCGATAACAGAATTGATGTAACCATCATGGATATGATTATGCCTGTCATGGATGGGCAGAAAGCCATTGAAACTATACGGTCATTTGACGCCGAAATGAAAATCATCGCCTCTTCCGGCTTTGTTAAAGATGCAGAAAACAATCGGCTGGAAAGCTTCAACCTCTCCGGCTTTCTCCATAAACCGTATAAAATCAGCGAATTGAGCCAGCTGCTTAAAGCGACTCTACAGAATTAACCCCTGCCAGTTTTCACACTGGCCAATATTCTTTCCCGAATATCCAGGAACAGGTAGTATCATCAGGAGATATTCTCTACAAGTCTCTTTTATTATCAATTTATCAACCGGCGGCCGCAGTAAATGAAGCCCATCATCAATACCTTCAGTAAATATTACAGACAAAAATATGGTCAGCCGGTTGGCAAGCTGCCGATTGATACCGGTCAGCCCTGCCCGAACCGGGCAAAAGGAGGTTGCCTGTTCTGCAAGGCAGAAAGTTTTACCGCCGCCCACCTGAAAAAAGGCGATTCTTTAGCAAGACAGATACAAGAGGGAAAACAGAACCTTCTGCAGGGAAGATCTCAACTCTATTTTGCTTATTTTCAACAGGAAACATGCACCGCCTCACCAGTTGAACTGCTTTTGCAGCAGACCAGACAATTGCTGCAGGAACCTTCTTGTATCGGCATAATCTTCTCAACCAGGCCTGACTCTATTGCAGAAGAGTTTCTCTCACCACTTGCACAACTGATAAGCATCTCGGGAAAAGAATGCCATTTTGAACTGGGACTGCAATCGGCACATGAACAGAGCCTTGTTCTGCTCAACCGCAATCACACCGTAAAGGATTTTGAAACGGCAATACGACTTTTACAGAGCTACAGCCTTTTTCTCACAGGCGCCCATCTGATCTTCGGTATCCCGGGTGAATCAGAAGAACAGATGATTGAATCCGCTGCTTATGTCAGTTCACTGAAAATCGACACCTTGAAACTTCACCACCTGCAGGTAATACGAGAAACCGGCCTGGAGAAGCTGTACCATGCCGGAAAAATTGAACTGTTCGAAAAGGATGCCTATATACGTTTTCTTCTCCGCCTTCTCCCTCTTATTCCGCCTCACATCATCATTCACCGGCTCTGGTCCCATTCACACCCCAACCTGCTTGTTGCCCCAAGGTGGAATATCCTTCCAGGCCTTCTCTCGGCGGAACTCCTGGAAAAGATGCAAGACAACAATATTTCCCAGGGCTGCGGAATCTAGTTTCTTTTTCTTTCAGCCTATTGTTTCCAAACGGTAACTTTTGAAAACTTCAATATGGCTGGCAGCCGGCAAGGACAGGTGCCGTATGGCTGAAAATTTTATTGAGCAAGATCCGATTCTCTTATTTGGCTTCAAGAAAAACTCTCGGCCCTTTTTCTGCCAGCACATTATATACCTCCAGAATTTTTCCCCGGATTGCAAGAAAATCCTCTTGGCTATGAATTGTGATAGTTCTCACCGGCTGTTCTTCATCTTTTTTTTCAATAATTCCAAGACTATCAAAAAATGTAGCATCAGCTGGTGTGTATTGATGAATATTGAGTTTCAGCGCTGGTTTGTCTTCTATTTTTATTCTACTGGCTGTCATATACAAAGCACCTTCCATGATCGTCTCTGATCCTCCAAAAGTCATGTAAGCTTATAATAAAAAATAAATTCAATCAGAATAAAGAGTTGTAAAATAACTATATAACATACATTCTGTGATACCTGCGAAAAACCTATGCAATACAAAGGAAAGAAGACCAGTTTTTCTGAAACAATGACCAGAGGAAAAGCTCGACAGCTGCCATTTTGTTTGTAAACTTCGCCTAACTGTAAACCAACCCATTACTGGAGGTCAAAGATGCCTGAATTTTGTGATCCATTCTCTGTTCTAAAAAACGACAGGAAACTAACAGACAAAGAACTTGTCCGTGCAATCCGTTTCATGGTGGCCGCTGAATATGAGGCTATTCAGCTGTATGAACAACTTGCAGAATCAACGGATAATGAGCTTGCCAAAACCGTTCTGCTTGACATTGCTGACGAAGAAAAAGAGCACGCCGGAGAATTCCTCCGCCTGCTTCGTGAACTTGCTCCTGAAGAAGAAAAATTTTACAAGGAAGGGGCTGAAGAAGTTGAAGAGATGATCGAAGAACTGAAGAAATAGTTTCAATGCGACTGTAAACCGCCATGGGTTTTCTCCATGGCGGTTTCACATCCTTTTCTTTCTTCCATCAGCGGCTCCATTGATGCTGCCGCTTGCCGCAGGTCTTGCTAAAAAACATAATATCTCAGCCAGATATACACAGCTGAAACAGAAACTGTGAGCAGCGTGGTCGGAACACCGTATTTCAGAAACCTCACAAAAGTTATCTTCTGTCCGGCTTTTTCCGCCATACCAACAACAATAACATTAGCCGATGCGCCAATGGGGGAACCATTGCCGCCAAGGCAGGCGCCAAGTGCCAGAGACCACCAGATAGGCATCATTTCCGGATGCTGCAGCAGCTCAACCCCGCTTGCCGCAGGCCACAGTTCCTTAGCCATATCAACAACCAGCGGGTTCATGGTCGCCACATACGGGATGTTGTCAACCACTGCAGACGCAACAGCTGAAAACCAGAGCATCAACATGGATGTCGAGAACAGATTCCCCTGAGTGAGGCTGAGCACTTTAGCGGAAAGAATATCGATGAAACCAACCTTCACCAGGCCGCCGACCATAACGAACAGTCCGATAAAAAAGAAGATCACCGACCACTCGACATCAGCCAGAACAGAATGCGGATTCTTACTACCGGAAAGAACCAGCAACACAGCCGCACCAAACAGAGCGACTGTCGCAGGCTCATAGTTAAGATAGCCGTGGAGGACAAAACCGACCAGAACAACCCCCAATACCACCAGTGATTTTGTCAACATCACCGGATCCTTTATTGCCTCTTTTTCATCCATGGCAAGGATGCGCTGCTTCAAGCTTTCCTCTGTCTTCAGCCGCTTTCGAAAAATCGTGCTGATCAGGATAAGAAAAACCACCATCATAATGATAACAGCCGGGGTCAGGTGGATGATGAAATCCATGAAGTTGAATTTTGCCTTGGAGGCGATCATGATATTAGGCGGATCGCCGATGAGTGTCGCCGTACCGCCGATATTGGAACTCAGCGCTTCAATGATAAGAAACGGTATTGCATCAACCTCAAGAGCATCGGCAATGAGCATGGTCACCGGAGCCAGCAATAAAACGGTGGTGACGTTATCGAGCAGTGCTGACAGCACCGCTGTTATAATCGAAAAAATAATCAGGATTCTTACCGGTTCTCCCCTTCCCATTTTAGCACTTCGTACCGCTACGTACTCGAACACACCGGTCGGTCTCATCAGGTTGATGATGACCATCATCCCGATCAGCAGAAAAATAACATTCCAGTCAACCCCGAACTCCTCAAGGTGAAAGGCCTCATGCTGATCGACAACCTTGAGGATCAGCATGAGTGCCGCTCCGCAGAGAGCAACCACGGTTTTATGAATCTTTTCTGAAATGATGAGAGCCAGAGCAGTGAAAAAAACTGCCAGGGCAGCCCAAAAAACCCATCCCGCCTGGGTATGCTGTACAATTGTCGCCGCTTCCATCACTCCTCCTCCTCACCGCAGATATAATTAGTTATGGCAAGGTAGACGTCACGGATATGAACAATTCCCTGAACTTTGCCATCCTCATCAACAACGGGCAGCCTCTGGAGTTGTTTTGCTATCATCAGGTCCGCACATTCAATGACAAGGTGATCCGGCTTGATGGTAATGATACTCTTAGACATTATATCAGCGACCTTCAGTTCACGAACCTTCTTGGCTCTGCTCTGCAACAGGCCATCCCAACTGAAGCTACCGAGATTATTTAATAAATACGAAGGAACAACAGCTCTTATAATGTCTTTTATTGAAACTATACCTACAAGTTTTTCGCCATTCTCCAATACCACCATCCCGTGGACTGAAAACTCAAGCCACTTTGTTTCCCGCATTGTTTTGATAGCTTCGTAAAGCGTCTGGTTGGGTTGCAGCCAATTATTCGTGACCGGCTCCATTATCTCTGTGACCTGCATGTTCGCTCCTTCTTAAAATGGATATATGTTAGTCCCCTAAAATAGTTTTCAACTCACTGATAATGCTATGATGCCACATAATACCACCAGAGACCATTACCGAAAATTACCATCCTGTAATGGTTTTGTTTCAACTAATTTTCTTCCCTACAGGCCACCCTATATCAGGCAGACACAAAAAAGCCCCGCACTGAATCAACAGTCGGGGCTGTAACAGGCTTATTCAGAGCCGGCCTTAATGCATATGGCCTTCAGGGCCGGGGAATCGTGGTACACTCCCCGGCCGCATCCCAGAATGCCCGTCAAACCACATCCATGATCCACCAATCCAGATGTAATGGGGGTAAGGCGTAATAATTACCGGATCAGCCTGATACACCTGGGATACAGTACGGCCGGAGTCTGCAGAACCATCCGCTGTATAGGGTGTATTTATCAGATAATCGATGATCTTTTCACTGACGCCGCTTTTTTTCAGATCGATGATATCATTTGATGTAAGGTAATAAACCGTTCCCGAGGCGTGTATCTGACTGATAATCACATCATCACTGATACCTGCGGCAACAAGCTCCTTCAATTCATCCAGGAACAGAGGTGCAGACTGGACCTCCTGCTCGTAATTTTCCGTCTCCTTTTTCTGTTCCATTCCTTCACCGACAATTCCGCCTGTCACCGCACCAACGGCAGCCCCGACAATTGCACCTTCCGGTGAATGACTGACTGCACCGCCCATTACTGATCCGGCTGCAGCTCCTGCCAGTACACCTGAACTGGCGTAATCAACCTCTCCCTGCCGATTCATGCACCCGGATACCGACACACCGACAAACAAAATCACTGCTATATAGCTGTATTTTTTCATAACCTTATCCTCTTTCTTATTTTTCTACCAAACTGCCTATAGGATAAGGGTGCATACAGTGTACCGTAACTATTGGAGTTAACACAACTTAACATCCATCTTCATGCCGTTTTGCAAGAGTCTGTTATTGCATTCAATTCACGCAAGCAATGATTTTGCAGGCTCTCAAATATCTGCCCATCATCAATCCGGCCTGGATAAAATTTATCCTGCCGCCATATGGCACCGGGTATTTTTTACCCAGAAAAGCAGAACAAGAGCTTGCCTCTGACAGGAAAACAGGACTGAAAACATGCAGCTTCTGAACAAATGCTTATCAAGTAAATTACTGGAGGCAACAATGATCAACGATATTCAACCACTCAGAGCAAAAAGCATCTTCGATATCCTGCTGCCGACGATTGCACTGCTGTTTGTCATGCTGTTCATGAACAGTTGTGGAATGAAGAAACCGCCGATAACGACCGTTCCGCCGGAAAGGACAGTCCCGCTCGCATTGCAAAGCTGGCATCAACTGATAATCGACACTCAAAATGCAACAGATGCCATCAAACTGCTGTCAGTAAATGCTTATTTCAACAAATTCCAATACGTGGATGACATAGATTTGTGGGGGATGGAAGATTACTGGGCAACCCCCATCGAGATGATTGAAAAAGGGGCCGGAGACTGTGAAGATTTTGCCATTGCCAAATATTTCACGCTCAGGCTGATGGGGGTTGAAGAAGAAAAGCTGCGAATCACCTATGTGATCGCGCTGAATCGCAAAAACATGCCCCACATGGTGCTTGAATACTACAGATCACCCTTCTCTCCGGCACTTGTTCTCGACAGCCTCGAGAAAACAATTGTACCCAACACACAAAGAACGGATCTGCTACCGGCCTACAGCTTCAATGCAGACAATCTTTGGCTGGCCGACAAGACCAGGTCGGAAAAAATACGAAGCGCGGCAGGTTTGAGCTTGTGGCAGGAGGTTCTTCACAGATATCACCTGGAACTTGCCAACCTGCCTTTTTAAGGAGACTATCCGGCCAGCCCGCTATGATTCTGTTCTGGAAACAGACATTTATCAGAGAGCGGATTAAGATAGCAGTGTAGTTTCTGTCTCGCTTCAACCGAGCCGATTATTGCGATAAGGTCGTTTTCATTCATCCTGAAACTTGCAGGCGGATTAACGACAAGTTCACCCTTTGCAATCACCCCCACAACCGATACTCCCGTCAGATTTCTGATATCAGACTCCATAAGGGTCATACCGACAAGCGGATTATCCTTCATCAGCTCTACCCACTGCAGATCGAACTGCTGTTCTGCGGCCCGCATCTGTCCAAGCGTCTTATAATTTGTGTCGCTGGCAATTTCTTTTGCAAGAAACTCCTGACGCAATCGCTCAGTCTGGTCCTGAATTTCGGGGATCGGCAGACGATGGAAAAGCAGAACCTGACGGGTCATTTCAAGCCCGGCTTCGAACTCGGGATAGACAATATTCTTGACATCCAGTTCTTTGAAGACCTTGAAAAAGTCAGGATCTGAGATCCGGGCAATAACCTTGAGTTCCGGATGCATTTTCCTGGCATGGATAACGATTGACTGCGCTACCACAATACCAGGCATGGTAACGACCAGAAGATTTGCTCTCTCGATGGCCAGTGCCTCTAAAACAGTCTCCTGACCGGCGTCGCCGTAAACACAGGGTACACCTGCTATCTGGGCATCTTCCATACGGTGCTGATCCAGTTCAACCACGACAAAAGAGAGACCGAGGTTTTTTAATACCCTGCTGATCTGGGAACCGATACGACCATAACCGGCAATTATTATATGGTTACGAAATTCATCATCGGGAAAGTTCAGTGTCTGAATCGGCTCATGCTTGATCCATTTCTTCTGCAGCGCATAAATTCTCGAAGTCTGTATCGAGACAAAAGGCGTGAGAATCATGGTAACCACTGCCGTGGTTAAAAAGAGATTAAAGAAGGTATCGCCAATGGAACCGGTTGAAACACCTATTCTGGCAAGTACGAAAGAAAATTCACCGACCTGAAACAATCCGAGCCCGACCGCAATAGGAATAACATTACGATAACGGAACGCCCAGGCAATACCGGAAAAGATTAAGCCTTTGCCAAAACCAACCAGAACCACCAGCATCAGGACAGTACCGATGTTGTCGAGTAAAAAACGAGGATCGAGCAGCATCCCGACCGAGGCAAAGAAGAGCAGACCGAAAAGATCGCGCAAAGGGATGATGTCACTGAGCGCCTGATGACCGTAATCCGATTCACTCAGCACCATACCGGCGACAAATGCGCCAAAGGCAAATGACAGCCCGACCATATAGGTAACATAGCCTACGCCCAGGCCAATGGCTGTGATAGCCAGCAGAAACAGCTCCCGACTGCCCAGCCGCGCTATAATTTTCAACAGATAGGGTAACAGGCGGGTGCCGAGAAAAAACATGGCAGCCAGAAAGACAACCGCCTTCACCCCGGCCATCCAGAGAATATTCATGCCGGCTGCGGGGTCATTCATTTGCGGCAGAATTATCATCAAGGGAACAACCGCCAAATCCTGCACGATCAGCATGCCGATCATCACTTTGCTTGAAAGCGTTCCCAGCCAGCCCTGATTCATCAGTGTTTTCAGAATCACCATGGTCGATGACAACGAGATGATAGAACCAAACCAGAGGGAAGTTTTCCAGTCCCAGCCAAGCAGAGTTCCGACGGCCATACCGTAGGCAATGGTGAGCAGCATCTGCAGCGGCGTACCAATAAGGGCCACCTTTTTCACCGGTTTAAGATCCTTCAGCGAAAACTCGAGCCCTAAAGCAAAGAGTAGCAGCGCTACTCCGATTTCTGCCAGCAGTTCTATATCGTGGGCGTCCGTAATGGTAAAACCGCCGGTATGAGGGCCGAGTATAATCCCGGCCGCAATATATCCAAGAATAAGCGGCTGATGCAGCCTCTGCATGATAAGGCCGCAGAAAAATGCCGTCACAACAAGAATGATGATATCTGTAGCAATTCCCATATGATCCAACGAGTTTTAATTTATCTATTTTTTATATTGTATAACTGAGGCTTTAATACAACAATCGCCTGTGATTCTACTCTGCCGGTTATGATTTTGCCACATCATGTTTGCAAGTATAGCAAGACGGGAATGGTCATACAGAATAGCCCCCTCCATCGACAGGTTCAGTGGCTGCGAGGAAGAAGCTCCTTCACTAGATTGGGTGGAATGAACGATGTTCCATAGAGTTGCCCTCTATTCCTGCAGGAAGCATTAAACGCCGTCACCCAGGGATTTGAGGAAGAATTCAACCAATAATAGGAGGTTTCCTGCTCCGGGATTGGCAAAGTCCTGCACAGCGCACACAGCTGCTTATATTGATCAGCTGCAAAAACTTTCTTATCAGCCACACTGCAGTCTGCAGAACTTCCCAGGATTTCCTTCAGCTTTTCAAATTCATATTTTTCCATAACAGGTGGTGCATACAACAATTCACCGTCACGTTGAAAAGCGATAAAATTATCCCGCTTAAAGGTATAGTCGAAAACACCATCTTCGTTTACATCCAGCAAGGCGTAGAACACATCGGTTGGATGCGGACACTCGCGCAGGGTGAATACAGCCTTACTTCTGCCGCTGCTCAAGATAGAATCGGGATAGTCGGTTAAAGGCTTCTCATTTCCATCAGCGCCGCTGAATACCTTCGCGCCAAGAGATAAACTGAGCAGATTTACATTCCGGCTCTCACCATCATAGGGGGTATCGACATTGCCGTAAGGCAGCAGAACGGGAACAGAATAACGTTGCAACGCCTCGATAAAATTCAATTTAATCGAATCGTTCATCAATTTGGACGGATTTGCCTTCAGGTTGTCCAGCCAGTCCACCGATGGATAGCCGTTCAGCGCCAACCCCTTGACTCGTTCCAGCAACGACTTTCTAAAGCGCAGGATATTGCGCGAGGCAATGGGCTCCGGGGTTTCAATAAAGGTATTCAGCTGGCCGTAGCTGTAATTTGAACCGGGAATAGAACTGACAACAGCGTCAGCACACTCTCCGTTTTCCAGATAAGCCAGCACGAGCGCCAGCCCCTTCGTCAGGCCTGTATCAATAATTTCTAGATCTATATCATCACGGCCGGAAACAATAATCCGCCGTAAAAGCTCTCCGTGACTGGTTCTTATTTCTGGAATGAGCGGGACATTCTGTTCAAAATTATCAATGAGATAGATTTTATATCTGTCTGTGAAATGGCATCTTTTGTCCGGGAACTTCCGTGCATCATTGTAGCTTTTAATTTCTGCAAGAATTCGTCGTTCTACCGGTTCCAGTCTTCGTTCAGAACCTCCGGCTTCCTGTGCGGGGAACAAGAAAATGATCAACAGAAAAAAGATATTCTGCACTAAATATGCTTTTGCTAGACAGCCCATCTATTCCATCTTCAGTAGATCAACATCTTCAATTTAACCAAAACGCCGCTTCATCATAACGTAGCAGTAAAACGACAGTCACAACAAAACAACTGGAGTCACCGATACACACGTATCCTGCAGGGAATTACTTCTGATGAAGAAAATCGTTAAAGAATAACGCTACAGCATGGCTCATCCACCACCATCTTTCTTTTCTGCCTGAGGCTGCAGACCGTCTTGTCTCAGGGTTAGTTCCTGCATGGCCTTTTCCCATTCACCGGGCTTGAGCTGGTGCTCCTCTATTATCTCGAAAAACTCGCCGGACCCTAGGGCTAGATCCTGGGACAGAGGGTGGTTTTTCTGTAATAATTTTACGGCCAGATTGGCTTCCTTCAAGCCCTCGGCGGTCAGCCAGGTAATAAGATGGTGTTCAGCATTTCTGCAAAACTTATATAACAGGTAGCGTTTACTCATATCGACCAGTCCTCGCAACACCTTCAGGCATCAAAAGTTCGTCAAAAGCCAATATTACAGACCCGACAGCCTTCAGCTCGACATTACTGTATGCGACAATTCAGAAGAGCTTATAAAAATGTTAGCGGGTATCTTTATTGAGAGCAAGATATTTTGCTGCAATTGCTGAGCAGTTTCCAAGGCAAAACATCCCTGCCTGCCAACAGGAGCTATCAGGGCTCTAAACTGTTCTACATCCCTACCAGGATAGCAAATTATTGCAGTATTTCATAACAGAGATGCCTGATCTGCACACAACATCTGCGAATAAAAGCAAAAAAGCCTTTAAACCTTAGTGTGCAGCAGATATCATCCGTAATCATCCGAGAATAAAAAGAAATTCTGTCTGTACGATGTCAGGCCGATTAAAGAGCTGATCTATTAACAGGTTTGAGTCCAGAAGGCATCATCTTTTGAAAAAAATCTTTTATTCCAGCTCGTAAAATGCTAGGATTTTAGAACAATATGTTCTCGCCCCCTTGAAGCAGGTGTATTATCGGAGATCACAATGATAGCAAACAAACTTGTAAAAAGTTCTAAAGTCTTTGTCTTTTCCTTCTTTCTCTTGTTGCTCAATGGCTGCAGCAAGCTGATAGTGCTCGATTCAAAAGGGCCGATCGGGCAGGAAGAATCGACCCTGATCTATATGTCCATAGCGGCAATGCTGATCGTCATTGTGCCGGTTTTTATCATGACATACCTCTTTGTCAAACGTTACCGGGGGTCCAAACACAACGATTACGATCCGACCTTTGTTCACTCCACCAAAGTTGAACTGGTAATCTGGCTCGTTCCAATAATGATCGTCGCCTTCCTCTCTTATCTGGTGATCGTTAAAACCCACGAACTGGATCCATACAAAGCAATCGCCTCGGACAACAAACCGCTCAATATCGAAGTCGTTTCACTTGACTGGAACTGGTTGTTCATCTATCCCGATCATGACATCGCAATGATAAATGAACTGGTGATTCCAGAAGATGTTCCCCTCAGTTTTAAACTGACTTCGGCAACAGTTATGACCTCGTTTTTCATCCCACAGCTCGGCAGCCAGATGTACGCCATGGCCGGAATGCGAACCCAATTAAATCTCATGGCCCACGAAACGGGTACATTTGAAGGCCACAATATCGAGTTCAGCGGTGAAGGATATGACACCATGAATTTCAAGGTAATCTCTAAAACCATCAATGATTTCGATAGTTGGGTGACCGAAGCAAAACAGCAGAACAAGCCTCTGGATCTGGCAACATACAATACAGTAAGCGAACCCAGCACAAATTACCCGGTAACCATTTTCTCCCCGGTGGAGCCAGGACTCTTCAACCACGTCATGGATGGGTTCATGGGATGGATGGGAGATCATTCGCAGCATACAGCTACAGATGAAATAAACAGCACGAAAAAGGGAGATTGAACATGTTCGGAAGATTAACATTAGATGCCTTTTACCACGATGCCCTGCAGATGGGTGCTGTTTACGGAACCATCGGCGGCGGTATAGCCCTTGTAGCCATTCTCACCTATTTCAAGAGATGGACCTGGCTCTGGAAAGAATGGCTGACCACTGTAGACCATAAGAAAATCGGTATCATGTATACCATCATGGGCCTCGTTATGCTGATCCGCGGCTTTGCAGACGGCATGTTCATGCGCTCACAGCAGGCTGTTGCCTTCGGCGCAAACCATGGTTTTCTGTCACCCGATCACTTTGCCCAATTCTTCACGGCCCACGGTACAATAATGCTTTTGATGGTTGCCATGCCGCTCCTGGTCGGCCTGATGAACCTGGTCGTCCCCCTGCAGATAGGTGCCCGCGACGTTGCCTTTCCACTGCTCAACTCCATCAGTCTCTGGCTGACCTTTACCGGTATCAGCCTGGTTATGGTGTCACTTGGCATCGGCGATTTTTCCATCAGCGCCTGGACGGGCCTTGCTCCTCTTTTTGAGAAAACCTACACACCGAACTCCGGTGTTGACTACTGGATGTGGTCGGTGCAGCTTGGCGGTATTGGTTCGACACTGACCGGCATAAACTTTATTGTCACCATTCTCAAGATGCGTGCTCCCGGTATGACGCTGATGCGCATGCCACTTTTTACCTGGACAGCGCTGACCACCAGCGTTCTCGTTGTCCTGTCCTTTCCGGTTCTGACCGGAGGACTCTTCCTGCTGACCATGGACCGTTATCTTGGCATGCACTTTTTCACCAACGATCTCGGCGGCAATATGATGCTGTGGACCAATGTCTTCTGGATGTGGGGACATCCGGAAGTTTACATCCTGATCCTGCCTGCCTTCGGCGTCTTTTCTGAGGTTGTAGCAACCTTTTCGCGAAAGGCTCTCTTTGGTTACAAGTCTCTGGTGTACGCCACTGCTGTTATCATGTTTCTCTCTTTTACAGTATGGCTGCACCACTTTTTCACCATGGGCAACCATCCGAATGTCAACGTATTCTTTGGCATAACCACCATGCTTATAGCCATTCCTACCGGAGTGAAGGTTTTCGACTGGCTGATGACCATGTATAAGGGCCAGCTTACCCTGAGTGTGCCGATGTACTGGACGATCGGTTTTTTCGTTCTCTTTGTAGTCGGAGGAATGACCGGCGTACTGATGGCCATTCCGCCAGCTGACTTTGTCGTCCATAACAGTCTCTTCCTTGTTGCCCATTTTCACAATGTACTCATTCCCGGTGCTATTTTTGGCTACTTTGCAGGTATAAACTACTGGTTTCCCAAGGCCTTCGGCTTCAAGCTCAATGAGAAATGGGGCCGCCTTTCGTTCTGGGGCTGGACTGTCGGCTTCATACTTGCCTTCGGCCCGGTATACGTTCTTGGATTCATGGGTATGCCGAGACGGCTTTCTCATTATGACAACCCGCATTGGCAGATCTGGCTCATCATTGCATGGATCGGCATGGCACTTATTGCATTCGGTGTTTTTGCCATGCTCGTCCAGTTCCTACTGAGCATCATCAACCGGAAGAACCTGCTGGATGAAACCGGTGATCCATGGAACGGACGCACCCTGGAATGGATGACATCGTCTCCCCCGCCTGAATACAACTTTGCTGTCATCCCTGATGTAAATGGATTGGATGCCTTCTGGCAGCTGAAGGAAAAGAACCAGGCACATCCGAAAGTTGAAAAATACAGTGATATTGCAATGCCGAAAAGCAGGTCGGAAGGTTTTATCATCGGCTTGCTGACCACGACCTTCGGCTTTGCCATGATATGGTATATGTGGTGGCTGGCTATTGTCTCCCTTCTGGGCATTGTTGCCTGCATCATCAAAATCGGTTTTACCGACGATATTGAATTTGTCATTCCTGCAAAGGAAGTAGAAGAAACAGAAAAAGAGTATCTTGAAAAATTGATAAAGGGTACCGCATGAAACAGGAAGCAGCAGTAGCCCACGGCGACGAACATCTCAAACATGTCGAAATGACATCACTGGGGTTCTGGATTTATCTGATGAGTGACCTCGTCATCTTTTCGATTCTGTTCACTACCTTTGTGGTTCTCGGGCGCAACTATGCTGGTGGGCCAGGACCGAAAGAGCTTTTCAGTCTCTCCTTTCTTTTTATCGAAACCATGCTGCTGCTGATCAGCTCAGTGACCTACGGGCTCGGGATGGTGGCGGTGCAGGAAGGTAAAAACAATCAAGTCATGAAAATGCTTGGCATAACCTTTCTGCTGGGCGCAGGCTTTGTCATCATGGAAGTAAGCGAATTCCTTGAAATGATCCATGCCGGCCACGGTCCGCAGGTAAGCGGATTTCTCTCATCATTCTTCACCCTTGTCGCTACCCACGGTGCCCATGTCAGTGTCGGTCTGCTGTGGATGCTGCTTATGATGTACCAGCTTAAAACCAAAGGTCTCAGCCTCAATGTCAAATCACGTCTCATGCTGCTCAGTCTTTTCTGGCACTTTCTTGACATTGTCTGGGTCGGGGTTTTTACAATCGTCTATCTTGCAGGCATGGTTTAACACGAGGATAAAATGGATCAGAATAAAATAAATGAAGCCCTGGGATTAGGCCATTTAAGCACGAAAAAATATCTCACAGGCTTTGGACTAGCTGTGATTCTGACAATTGTGTCTTTCGGGTTGGCAGCGGTTGATGCACCTTCACGCACCGCTGTACTGACCGGTCTTTTTATCGCGGCTCTTCTTCAAATGCTGGTGCATCTCTATTTCTTCCTGCACCTTGACGGCTCATCAAAACAGCGCTGGAATCTCATTACCTTTGCCTTTTCTCTGCTGCTGATTTTTATCTTCGTCGGTGGTTCCATCTGGGTTATGGTCACCCTCAATGCACGAATGATGTGAGTTGCAGCAAACAACTGCATCGTTAAAATAATAAAGGCGGCCCTGCAATGAGCCGCCTTTATTATTTTCAGTCTTTTGCCAGGTCACCAACACGTTTTTGTCTTCTCTCACCGTGTCATCAGTACCGCCAGACTGACAGTGGTCATATGAAGTACCAGAGCGAGGTTCAAGGCCATAAACAGAAGCCTGTAGTCAGGCCGCTCTCGCCGCCCCAGCTGGTAGACAAACAAACCGCCAAGCAAGGAACAATTTAAAATTATCAGCCATCGAACCCAGATTACCCCCTGACCCGAAACAATCGGGAAAAACATCATCACAACAAGCAGAGACCCGATCCATGGCAGAAAGAACCCCTTGACCACGACATCGGAAAAACGATCAAGCAATGAAGGATACGGCCCTCCGATATAATCCTCTCTATGCATCAGCATAACCAGCCAGAAATGCGGCATCTGCCAGAGAAAAAACAGACCGAAGAGCAGCAGAAAACTATAGGCATTCACGCTGCCGCCTCCGCCTATCCAGCCTACGCATGGTGGAATAGCACCGCAGACAGCACCCGGGAAAATTGCAAATAAGGATCGTTTTTTAAGCGGCGTATAGACAAAATTATAAAGAACCAATCCAGCAAGTCCCAAAAGAGCAGCATACAAAGAAGATGTTGAGGTTATGACGAACAAGCCTCCGGCAATAAGCAGAAAAGCCTGAAGAAGTGCCTGTCCAGCAGAGAACTCGCCTTTTACCATAGGCCTTGACTTGGTTCGTTGCATTTTGCCGTCCTGCAATCTCTCCTGCCAGGAGTTCAGGGTTGCCCCTCCCATGGCCAGCAAAAAAATCCCCAAACCCAACAATACGCCTGACAGCGAAAAGCTTCCGGCAGCCATCAGATAGCCGAAAAGTGTCGACAGACCGACCAGCAGACAAAGCCAGATTTTAGCAAGCCGGAATCGTCCGACAAGGTGCTTGATGTCAATTTTTCTGAGGCGGTCAGTCATGCACCACACATTCCATCACTTGTTTTTTAAAAAAAATAATAATAAAAGCTTGTTAGCGTATTTATTTGCCGCGATTACCAACAACGTTACGCATCAATAACTGGGCAACTTTTTTCTCATGCAGAATTACCGTATCAGCTGACAATGCTTTTTTTCTTTTGCAGATATTACATGATGTTATTTACGAAGAAACTACTTTAATCTTTGCCTGTCTACCAACATTTTTTCAACAATTCACCAAATGCTGGAACTTCTTCTCTCTTTCTATTGGATCAGAAGCGAAAGGACTTCTTTTTAACGATGTGCAGGCCCTCAATTCTTTTCAACCGGAACTCTGCCGCAGCAGAATTCCATGCAAAGTTACGGCACAAATATCTCAGGGGAAATGCAATGATAAAAGAGTGCAGCAAACGGCAGATCAGAAGAATAGTCCCCTTTGACCGGGGTCTGGGGGGACTATATTTTACATCTTTTTGGCTATAACGGAAGATAGCATCTCGGATTGCCCGCCAGCACCAGGATGATATGACCCACCGAGAATATAATGAAGGTCGTTATTATCTATTACAGCTGAATGGGACACTCTCCCCTTAAGCATCGAGGGGGCCTTGGTCCAGCTGTCCGATGCTGGATCATACATTTCGATAATATCGTATGCCCCACAGCACCAGTCACATCCACCGGATACAAAAATCCTTCCCTTGCTGTCAACAGCCGCGGCTGCAGCGATTCTCGGTGTCGGCATCGGAGTTCCTGTTGTCCAGCTGTTGGTCGCAGGATTATAGATTTCAACGTTTCCTAGAACGTTACAATTCTGCCCGTATCCGCCAATAACATACATGAGACCATCTTTGCCACGGACTCCACATATTCCTTCCCGGGCAGTGGGCATTGCTGCAACCGTAGTCCATTGATCGTTGGTTGTAGAATATTGCAAGGTCTCGTTGGTAACAATGGTATCCGGAGGATCATTCGCTGGATCAGGCCATGCGAAATTTTTCTTGCGGCCGCCGAAAATGTAGATATGTTCGTCAAGCCCTGAAAGAGCAAGGTGAAAAACTCTGTCTGAAGTCATGCGACTCTTTAAAGACCAGGTGTCAGAGCCGGGGTCATACATCTGGGTGATGTAGCTGATGCCGTAAAAATCCGAATAAATCGAAGAATAATATTCATAGGCATCTGCTGTGATACTGTCAGGAAGTTTCAGGTATCCGCCGAAGGAGTATATTTTCCCATTGGAGCCATATGCTGCACTATGCCCTGCATGCGGAAAAGGCATGCGTTGACCGATCTGCCACGTTTTATTCGAAATAGTATAGATATGAACAAGTGAATCTTCCTTTTGGACCAGACTTTCTTCTGCGAATCCGCTTCGTCCTCCTATTGCATAAATTTTATTATTTATGCAGATGCTCTCAAGACAGTCTCTTGCTACTGGAAGTGGCTCTTTATTCATCCATAGCTGAGCAATTTTTTCCCACCATCCCTCTACTGTAGAAAAAACAGGATGATAGGGAATTGGTTTAAAATCATCCAAATCCATTGGTTTCAGAGGCTCATCATGTTTACTGTTGGCAAAAATTTTACTCAGAAAAGAGACATGATTAGTTGATAGATCCAGCAGTTCATCCATACGCTTGATAGTTTCAGGCATTTTTGTATCCTCCGGGTAAACTTTAACTATCGTTTAAAACAAGATTGTTCTCCCCTTTTCTTCCAGGCGCAGTCCTGCCAAAAACACCCACCACCTCAAGCCTAACCTCTAAAAAACCTTTTTACCACAACTTTATCACTCTTCATTATAAACGGTTTTACAGCGACATAAGCACAATCAAAAGCGTCATTTTATCATTATTATCACGCTCTTTTACCAACAGCTCCAGTCGTAAAAGATTGTCTTTTGCCACTCGCAGGATCATCAAACGAACATGCACTATTTACGCGAACTCATTGCAATAGGCAGCAGACGGAGAAGAGTTTCAATAAAAGCTTAAGATAGTAAGAATTTTTATCACTTGTTTATGCCTTGCGAAAAGATTAAACTTTTAATTGTACCAATCTGGTAATCAGGATATCCCAAGCCATCCCAAGGCTAAAATTCTACCGGAGGATCTACTATGCATACCCGACGCGATTTTCTCAAAACCACCGCAACCGTTACTTCCATTCTTGCCATCAGTACAGTTACAAAGGCTTTCGCCGCAGAGACAGCACCCTACACGAATATCATCTATACAGCAGCTAATCCCGGTCGTTGGGATGGAAAACAGGGGAGCCATGCCCCTCAGGTAACTATTACCGGCAATAAAGTAATGGCGGTCACCAAACACCCTATGTCTGCGGAACATTTTATCGTCAGGCACACTCTGGTACTCGAAGACGGAACCTTTGTCGGTTCAGCAAACTTCACGCCATCAGATAAACCTGAATCCAGTTACGAACTGCCTGTCGGCTATAAAGGAAAAGTATTCGTGACAAGCTTTTGCAATCTTCATGATTTCTGGCTGACTGAAACTCAAGTTTGATCTTGCAGCTTAACGAACCCTGCTCTGCCTACTGAAGATCTCAATAATCATTCAACAGTATTATTGGATCTTCATAGGCAATAATTGTGCACGTTTTCTGTTATTCAACCGGTAAGACCAAAGAAATAATCCTTAAAAAAAGAAGGAGATGAGAATGAAAGGAATGCTTGCTGCACTTCTATTTTTTGCCGTTATCGGCTTTGCTTCATTCAGCATTGGCCAGGATATTGATAAAACTGTATGCCAGCAGACTATCCAGGTGACCTGCACGTCCTGTCACAAAGCAGGACGTATTTGTAAAGAGCTTGACAACAAAAATGCAGATTGGCCAAGCATTATTAAAGAAATGGGAGAATTGGGTAAATTAAGCCAGGAGATCCAGGATACTGCACTCAACTGCCTGACCAAGACTGATGATCCAAAAGAATTTGCCTGTCAGAAATAAGGTATATCACGTGAAATCATGAGCTGATCAGCAGATGCTCCAACACGTTTTCCGCAAATGATTTAATAGATGTAGCAGGATCACTCGGTGGGTCAAAAAAATCAAAGGTCAAAGACTCCATTTGACCTTTGAGATATCCGTTAAACAGCTCTTAACACCTTATTCAAGTCTTATCGTCCGACTGCAGAAAGCATCGATGACATCCAAATGACTGGCTATGAGGATACCTGTTTTCTCATGAACTGATCTGATATGCTTGATAATCCGGCCTATCATTGATTCATCAAGACCGGTGAAAGGTTCATCAAGAAAAATGAGTTCAGGCTTTGTTATAAACCCTCTGATAATCGCTACCCGTTTTTTCATTCCTCTGGATAACTGATACGGATAGTGATTTTCAACATCCTGTAATTGACAGACTTCTAGCCAGCGCTGGTAGAAATCGTGGTCTTTTATCTTGTCTTTGAGCGGATAAACGATATTTTCCCTTACCGTTTTGTACGGGAATAAACCGTCATCCTGAAAGACAACAGATATTTTATCCGTAAAACGCTCCACCCTCCCTGTAAATTGATCATCAAGGCCAGCCAGGATATGAATGAGGCTGGTTTTGCCTGCCGCTGACCGGCCTCTTAAAACAACCCGTTCCCGGGCTTCAAGAGTAAGGCTCAGCTTGTCGAAAATCTTGAACGAATCGTACGACTTACTGATATTTTCTGCCCGCAAGATCATGGCCTTAACCTGCATAAAAGTATTTCTGCAAAAAAAGTCTGAACCAGCCGTCTATGACGAGTTGAAAGCAAAACATCTGTAGGACAATAACCACCACATAAAGGAGAACTTCATCCATATTCAGGTATATTCTTGCAACATTAAACAGAAACCCGATTCCGTTTTCAGCGCCGATAAATTCGCCGAGAATACACACCTTCACCGCCATGGTGGCCGATACAATCGCGGTGGATCGCATGATCGGAATAAGTTTTGGTATATAAAGATCGCGCACAAGCTCTTTATGCGATCCGCCTGTGCTTTTAATAACCATGGTTAAAAGCGGATCATGAGACTGCAGTCCGGCCATGGTCTGCAGGGCGACAAAGGGCGTTACCATGATAACGATAAGAAGAACAGGAACCATGGACCCTGTCCCGACCATTATCACCAGCAGGATCGCTACAACAACTGCCGGGATAGTCTGCCCCATGGTGTGAAGGCTCTCGGCAAAACGATGAACTTTTAGCACTGCGGCAATGACTGCAAGCAAAGTACCAAGAATGAACGAAACAAAAGCACCAGTAAAGACACGCAGCAGACTCAGCTGCCAGTTGCGAAGGAACTCATCCTCCAGCAGTTTTGGCGCAATCGCAGCAACTCTCAACGGCGATGGCAGAATATATGATTCGAAAAAAAGAGACAGCAGTGACCAGACAAGCAGCAGCAACAGCAGCGGCGAAACTGTTTTCAAAAGATATTTAGAAAAGCTTCCCATACTGAAGTTGGCTCTGCTTTTCAAGGTCTTTACCGATCAGCTTGTAATAGGTAAACACTGTATGTTCGAGGTCTTTGCCGGTCTGCAGATGAAATCCACTGTGTTTTAGTGCCGACAACAGAACGTCATCGGGAAGTTTGAAGGAATCCCGGGTCATGGCAACTGCCCGCTGCGGATCAACTTCACAAATATCAATAGCCTCTTTAATCAACAGCCTGAACTTACCGATCCATTCGCCATGATCTTCAAGCCACTTTCCCTTGGCAAACAGGGCAACCTGAGGATAGTCGCTGGCTGTATAAGACTGCCAGAGCTTGCTGTAATCTATAACCATGGCAAGCTTATCGCTGCTGTTTACTGCAAGTGAGCAAAATGGCTCAGGAAGCGGCGCCGCGGCAAGTTTCCCCTGTTTTAAAAGCATCACTGCAAGCGGCAGGGCATTATATGTTGCCTTGACGTCTTTTCCAAGCTCAAGCCCATCCTGTTTGAAGAAGTAGCGGCTTACCTCTTCAAGGGGTGAGCCGGGGAAAGGAAAAGAAATGGTATAACCTGCAAGATCAGCAAACGAATTCACATCACCGGTCAGCTCTTTATTAACCACCAGATAAGAAAGAGACGAAACATGGGACGCGAGCATCTTAACCGGTACTCCCTGTTCAAACATCTTCATCCCGACACTGAGACCGGTAAGCAGCAGATCGGCATCACCTCTTACAAACTCTGCGTTTGCCTGAGCAAGATTCTGCACCACTTTGACATCAACGTCTCCGCTCTTTTGTGAAGCTATTATGAGCGGCATGGCAGAAGGCGTTCCCGGCACAAGAAGACGAATCGTTTCTTGTGCCAGAACATTATTTGCTGAACAACAACATGCCAGCAGCACGACAGCTGCAAAAAGCTGTTTTAAGCAGGTTCTGAACAATTTCAACACAGCTTTTCCAGCCTCTTTTCAAACGTTGTATCTTTATGATTTATCATCAATTTCCTGCCAGATCTCCAGCATTGAATGGGAAGTTCGTTTCAGCTGTCGATTGGTATATTTTGTATGGAGAAGATGATGGCTTTTGTCTCCCAGCGGTTCACCAAGAAAACTTTTGTAAATCTCGGCAATCATCGGGTTATTATGAGACTGCCGCACCTTTCTCTTTTTATCAATTGAAAAAAGTCCGGAGGTTCTCATGCCCCGATTCCCCTGGTATGAGTGCTTTGTGACCGGCTGACCACCACCGCAAACGCATCCACCCGGACAGGCCATGACCTCGATAAAGTGTAGGTCACTTCTCCCGGCTTCAATCTGTTCGATAAGCTTGCGAGCCTCTTTCAAGGTATGAATAACAGCAATATTGACCTTACCGCCCTCACCAAGATCAACCGTCGCTTTACGGTAGGAGCTTTCACCGCGAACCTGGGTGTATTCGATATCTTCGATCTCATTGCCGGTGACAACTTTATGAACAGTCCTCACCGCAGCTTCCATTACCCCGCCACTGTTGCCGAAAATAGCACCAGCTCCGGAGTAATCGGACATCCACGGATTATCAAAACTGTCATCTTCCATCGAGGCCAGATCGACACCCTCCCGCTTTAAAAGACGGGCAAACTCACGGGTGGTAAGGACCATATCAACGTCCCGCATCCCTTCATGGTTAAAGTCATCGCGTCCGGCCTCACCTTTTTTGGCGGTACAGGGCATGATTGAAATAACCCGCATCCTGGCCGGATCGATATCCATTTTCTGCGCCAGATAGGTTTTAGCCATGGAGCCGAGACACTGCTGGGGTGATCTTGCCGTTGAGAGATTATCAAGCATCTGCGGATAATATTTTTCAACAAAATTGACCCAGCCCGGACAGCAGGAGGTAAACATCGGCAATACGGCATCCTTATCCTTTAGCCGCGCCAGCAACTCGGAGCCTTCCTCCATGATCACCAGATCAGCAGTAAAGTTGGTGTCTAGAATAACATCAACGCCAAGCTCTCTGAATGCAGCGATCATTTTGCCTTCAACATTCTCACCGAGTTTGAAACCGAACTCCTCGCCAACGGCAACCCGTACAGCCGGGGCGAACTGAACGACGGTGACAATTTCAGGGTCATAGAGGTAATCAAGCGCCTGCTCAATCTCATCTTTTTCAGCCAGGGCGCCGACCGGACAAACCGTAATACACTGACCGCAGCTGATACAGCCTGATTCTGCAAGAGGCATATTGTCACGCGGTGAGATTTCAATTGCCAACCCGTCTTCCCTGCAGACCAGAGCATCAACCCCCTGCAGTTTGCGGCAGATATTTACACAACGGAAACATCTGATGCACTTGGTCATATCACGGACAATGGAGGGTGAGCTGAAATCACGGCTTCTGTTCTGATAAAATTCCGGAAAAGAATAGCGGGTCTGCTGAAGACCGACGAACTGCGCAACATCCTGCAGTTCGCAGTTGCCGTGACGAATACAGGTTGCACAATCCTGGTTGTGATCGGCAAGCAGCATTTCAACCTGCAGACGCTGCTTTTCACGTACTTCAGTTGTCCTGGTCAGCACCGCCATCCCTTCTTCCATGGGAGTCATGCAGGACGGCAGAATGTGGTGCTCGGACTCGCTCTCACGTTTTACGTCAACCAGGCAGACCCGGCATGTCCCGGGACGATGGTTGATATCAGCCAGTTCACAAAGAGTTGGAATAAACTTGTTATGCGCTCTTGCCACCTCAAGTATTGTCTGGCCGCTTTCGAAACTGACCTCTTTATTGTTGATATATCCTTTCATACTGTACCCTATCGCTCCGTAATTGCTGAGTAGACGCGGTAGCAGCGCATACATCTGTTTGCTTCTTTATATGCCTGATCAACCGAGATCGGTTTTTCCACTTCCTCAAATATTTCCCTTCGCGTTTCCGGATCGAGTTCCTGAACCTTTACCCGATAAAGATGCTCCACCGGAATGGTAACGCCATCGCGCATCATCGGCTGAACGCCTGCAACCAGCTGCCCCATCCTTTCATCTGCCTGAAAACGGATTCGTCCAAGACTCAGGTAATCATCTATGCTTCTTGCCGCTTTCTCGCCCTGCTCCATTGCCTGGATAAGGGTAGCCGGACCGCGGACGCAGTCACCTCCGGCAAAAACGCCTCTCCTTGAGGTCATCAGGTTTTCGTCAACCTGCAGGGTTCCCCAGCGGCTGAATTCAAGATCTGAATCAATGGCAAAGGTCTTAGTATCAACTTCCTGGCCAATAGCCGGAATGATCTGATCGCAGGAAAGAATAAATTCGGAATCATCTATCGAGCTGACAGAGCGTCTGCCTCGTCTGCCGATTTCGCCAAGTTTCATTCGGGTTAATTCAACACCGACAATTTTTCCATCTTCAACCACAATCCTGCACGGATTGGTCAAAGGGTGGAAAATGACGCCTTCTGCATGAGCCGCCTCGATTTCTTCATGATCGGCCGGCATCTCTTCTTCGGAACGACGATAAACCAGATGGACCTCTTTTACACCTTCCATCCTGAGAGCCGAACGGGCGCAGTCCATGGCCACGTTACCGCCGCCGACAACAACAACCGTCTCACCCATGGCCATCGGCAGCCCCTGATCGACATAATCGCGATTCAGGCGAAGCAGAAAATTCACACCGTAGTCATATCCTTCAAGGGCAGCATCCTCATACGGAATACTCAGTGACTTGCCCTTATGACAGCCGATACCCAGAAAAACTGCTTTATATCCTTCCTGCATCAGGCTGCTGATACTGATATCCTTGCCCAGTGTTTTGTCGTAGAATATGTTGCCGCCCAGAGTCTCAATAATGCTGACCTCCTGTTTGAGAATCTGTTTCGGTAGGCGATATTCCGGGATACCTGTTGCCGCCATTCCGCCTGGAACAGATTTTTCTTCAAACATGTCAACATGGTAGCCCTTAAGGAGCAATTGATAGGCTGCTGAGATTCCCGCAGGGCCTGCCCCGATTACAGCAACTTTAAGGGCAGGATCTTTCTTCTCGGCAGGTGTATAGGCGGAAAACCAGTCCTGAATCATTCCCCGCTCATGGTCTGCAACAAACCGTTTAAGGGTCTTAATGCCGACCGCTTCGTCAACCTGGGTTCTTCTGCACGCCTGTTCGCAAAAGCGGACACAAACCCGGCCGCAAGTGGCCACCATCGGATATTTCTGTAAAATAACACCCATGGAATGGGTAAATTTACCGTCGCGGATAAAATCGATATACTTCGGAACATCAACCTTTGACGGGCAGGCTTCAATACAGGGCGCGGATACATACGAGTATATCGGCTGCTTCACAGCTGATTGGCCCATCTCTTCTTTTATCTTCTCTTTGAAGTGAGTCAATGCCTCAATCAAAGGAATCGCTGCCGTCTGTCCAAGGCCGCAAAGTGATGTGGTGTGCACCTGTTCAGCAAGTTCTGCAATTTCGTCAAGATCACTTTCTGTGCCACTTTGTTCAAGCAGTCTTTCAAGCTTTCTTCTGATGATCTGTGTTCCGACCCTGCAGGGCGTACACTTGCCGCAGGATTCTTCCGCAACCCGCTGCATATGCTGAGTCAGGCCACTGAGCAGATTGGCACTCTTCTCAAAAACGAAAAATCCGTGACCGCCAAAGAACGCCCTGATCGGATTACCCTTGTCAAATTCGTCAAAACAGCTGAAACGTTCTTCCTCTTCTATCTCAAAAATCTGTCTGTGACGGTTATCGAATACCGTCTTATCCCAGACCCCGTATAATACCTTTGCCATGCACCCCCCAACTGTGATGTTTTCGATTGGCATGTTAATGCTTTTTTTCTTTTCTTAAGCAAAAAGAAGTTGAGAGTATTCGATATGAAAAAAAAAATCTTTATGTTTTCTTTCTTTTTTGCAGAAACTCAACGGGCTGAAAGAAGTATTGCAGAATGCAGAACAATATCGGAGACTAGTACAGAATGTTAGAAAGCATAACACATCTTCCGTCATCTTTTTGTCTCACTCACCGGTTATAACCATACAGATATTCTTTGACTCGATTAATAAGAATGGCTATCATCTAGAGATCGTAACACAAGGAGACTCAACCATGGAAATAGCAAGTACAGCATCAGCAAGTTATTCACCGATAAATTTAAACCCTTTAAAAGCAGCAAACGAGCAGCCAAAACTCGCGTTACAGCTCATCCTTGCCACAGTTGATGCCAACAGTATTCAAAACACTACCGCATCTGCACAGTCACCCGCAGCTGTTTCAGGAAAAGGACAATACATTAACATTACAGCCTAGTTTTATCGTCCATCATCTCAGGTAGTTTTCTCCAATCTTCTACAGCCTTTTCCTCTGCCATACTCTACTCACTGAGCAGACTTGAAAAAAATAGAGATTCTTCTACATCAAAGCTGGGAGAATCCTTGCCAATTATTCTAAAATATGGAAATAGGAAAGCGAGGGAAGCAAACAGCGACCTTCTTCACTTCAATCACAAGTCGGGATGTGGCTCAGTCTGGTAGAGCACAGCGTTCGGGACGCTGGGGCCGGAGGTTCGAATCCTCTCATCCCGACCAGCAATGTATTATTCAAAACGCCGCCCTGTCTGCTTTTTCAAATTGAGTGATGCAGAAACTGTTACGTCCTTTTTCTTTAGCCTTGTAGAGTTGTGCATCGGCAGAGGCAAACAGTTCCGCTCCATCGCAGACAGCTCCTTTGCACAGCCATGCCCCGCCTGCACTGACGGTAAAACTAATGGTGTCCGCGTACCAGTGAACCTGCAACTGTTCACAGGACCGGCGTATTGTCTCGGCCAGAACTTCAGCCTGCTGACCGTCTGTGTCCGGCAGAATAACAACAAACTCTTCTCCACCATAACGGGCAACCAGGTCTGAGGCCCTGGTCAAATGTTCCTGGATGAGCTGGGCAACTTTCTGCAGACAGATATCTCCGGCTCTGTGGCCGTAGGTATCATTGACCTGCTTGAAATAGTCTATATCGAAAACCAACAGAGTAAGGTCTGCACCTGCACGTTGCGCCCTTCGCAACTCTTTGCTCAGCATATCTTCATAATAGCGCCTATTGGCTATCTGGGTGAGAGGATCGGTGATGCTCTGCTTTTCCAGCTCGCGATTAACCTTCTCGAGCTCACCAAGTGCTGAATGCAGTTCCTCTGTTCTGCTTTCCACCCGTGCTTCAAGATCTTTATTAAGCTGTTCTTTCAACTCCAGCATCTTACGCTGTATCCGCATTTCACGATGCTGTGCCTCAGCCACCCGCTGACTGTAGGCAAGAGCCTCCTTTCTGGCCTCCTCCTTTTCAGAGCGCTCCCGATTGATTCTCTCGGCAAGGGCCAGGGACAGCAGGATAACTTCGATAACAAAACCGACCATCTGGACATACAAGGATTGCGGCGTATATGAAACCAGCCCGGTTAATCCAAGCATTAAAATGAGGGTTGCAATAATAAGTATGGCCCATGCCATGGTGAGATATTTTGCCGAGACATTCCCTTTACGCCAGAGGTAAATGGTAGACCCCAGACCAGCCGGGCAGCTGAGAATTGCTGCAATGTCTTCAAGAAAGAACCAGAATGGCTGATAGGTAAAAAAATACCCTGACACGATAATAAACCAGCACCAGCCGAGCATCCGGTTTAAAAGAAGGACACCGCCGCCATATCTGTCAAGCTCAAGAATCCGGCGCATAAAGAGAACAACGCAGAGAAAGGAAAACGACGATGAAACCCCAAAACTGTGTTCGTTAAACCATGTACTCCCATTCCAGAGATATTGACCACCAAACCCGGAAAAAGCGACAACGTAGAATATTACTGAGGCAACATAGAGACAATAAAATAAGTAGCTGTTATCACGGGTATAAATACCAATAATGAAATTATAGAACAGCATCACAGCCATAGCCGCAAAGAAACTGCCGTACCAGAAATTCTGAATATATTTATGATGCTCAAATGCATTTACATCCCATATTTTGATGGGGACAATAAATTTCACAGCGGTTTCAATCCCGAGATAGACCTGTTTGCTTTCACCCGAAGCAAAATACAGTCTGTATACAGGATGCCTGTAATCGACTTTCGGCTCATCATGAGCCTGGAGTGCAGAGCTTTTATCAAAGTCAGGTTCATCACCGGAAATGGAATAAACCTGAATGTTGTTCAGAAACGGCCAGCCAAGTTCGAGCATGACGGAACGCGGCAGTTCACTTTCATTTTTCAGCAGGAGCTTTAATACAAGAAGCCCGCGATGATAACCAAAATGAACGGTTCCACCAGAGTATGAACGCCATTTCCCTTCCGGAATCACTTCATATTCATTGTGTTTATCTGGGGGCTCTTTGTCGATGAACACATAGTGCAAGGCACTTGAAATGGGTATATCTGAAGCAGAAAGCTGAACAGGGCTTTTGGGGAAAAACGAAGATTCATACACTATTTTCCGGATAGGGAAAAAAGACAGCACACACATCACAGACAACAGCATGCATAGAACGTAAGATCGAGCCTTTCCCATAGTACCTTCTTCAATGACGCAAAAAGAGACTGATATAAACAGACATATTATCAAAAAATCCTGTAATAACGATAAGCTATACGGAACGAAGACACCCCGAAGTTGATCTGTTTAAGCTCTCATGCGGTTCATCTATGATTAATTACACGATCAGCACCGCTATCTGCAGTTATCTGTCCAAGGCTGATCCAAAATGCAATGATTCGTGTAGTAGATGAAGCAGTATAGAAGACTCCTGATCCATTAGACGGATTGTCGAATCTGCTCCACTTCAGCCACCGTTTTCGGCTTTTTCTTCCCCAGCAGCCGATATGAAGTTTCAGTAATCAGGAAATTTTCTTCATTTCTGATCCCTCCAAAACTGCGGAATTTTTCAATTTGATCAAAATCGAGGAACTGATGATTGATTTTCTCTTTTCGCCAGAGATCGATCAATTCAGGGATAAAATAAATACCAGGTTCGATGGTCAGAACGAAGCCCGGCTGAAGTATTTTTCCCAATCTGAGCGAGCGGATGCCAAACTGAACCGGACGCGGTTCCTGTCCCCAACCCACCAGCTGCTCTCCAATATCCTCCATGTCATGGACATCCAGACCGAGCATATGACCAAGCCCGCATGGAAAAAACATAGCATGAGCACCGGCCGCCAACGCATCGTCAAGATTGCCTTTTACCAGTTTCATGTCCTTCATTCCTTCCATGATAGTTCTGGCTGCCTTGTAATATACGCTCTTAAAAGCAACGCCCGGTCTGAGTTCAGCTATTGCTGCTTCATGGCTTGCCAGACAGATTTCATATACGTCCCGCTGTTCCGGACTGAATGACCTGCTTACCGGGAAGGTTGACGATAAATCTCCGGCATATCCCGCCGCCGATTCGGCGCCTGCATCGAGCAGAAACAGCTGTCCGTCTTCAAGCCTGTGGGAATAATCATGATTATGCAGAATCTGGCCGTTTATCGTACCGATTACCTGAAAAGAGAGCCCAGCTGAATCGGCAAGGGCGACCCTGGTCACTTCAGCCACAACATCGCGCTCCGTTATCCCGGGACGAACCATGCGCATCGCCGCCTCATGCATATCAACGCTCACATTGACAGCGTGTTCTATCTCGGTTATTTCCTCTTCGCTTTTATACTGCCGCTGTTCAACCACAGCCTGCATCAGGACTCCGGAAGCAGCACTTGCCAGCATTGAGGTTTTTATGCCAAGCAGGTTGTGAAGGAGCAGGCACCTATCCGGACTGTACGGTGGAAGAAAATGGACAACTCTATCATTGCTCATTACCTGCTTAATACGAACCAAAAGTCTGTCAAAGCTCTCCGCCTTTGCGATACCGGCCTTTGCTGATTTTTCTTTCAGGCGGGGAAGAGCCCCGGTCCAGATTGCCTGATTAATTTCGGAATCATTCCCGAACAGAATCTCTTCACCACTATCAGCATCGATAATCAATGCAAGCCCCGGCTCAGCTATCCCTGAAAAATAGAGAAAGCTGGAATCCTGTCTGAATGGGAAAACGTTATCCGCGAAATTTCTCGGGCTTTCATTATTGCCCAGCAGAAGAATTACACCTGAACCGATCTGCCTCTTAAGGAGATTCCGACGATTTACATAAATATCTTGAGTAATCATGATAAGTAATGGTTTTTGTGTGATTGATTGTGTATGTATAATGAGATATGCAAGAGTATACCGTATTAGCCAGCAGCATGGTAAGAGAATCTTTACTCGATCTAATTTCCTCCCATCCGGTAAAAACAAATGCAGATTTTCTTTTATATCGTTGACACAACAGACACCGAAGAAAAAAGAGAGCGCAAATGCCAGGCCAGAAATATGGCAGATTATCTCCACCAGGATAAATTTTATCTTGATGCCTTCTTTGTCTCTGATGACAAAAAGACTCAAAAACTTCTCAAGCACTTCAGCAGGCGTTTTATATTGCCGGTTAAAACTTTCAGTATTGCCGATCAGAACATTGCCCATATCGCAGCGCAGCTGCCGCTCGAAGCAGCAGCTCTGGTAGTCGCAACAGAGGAAGAAGCACTATCGCTTCTGCCGGACAGGCTTGTTGACCAAGAGTGCATAAAAAGCGGCAATCTGGTGATGCTTATCCAGCATCAACCGGATAAATGGCAGTTGAGCTTCACCATCACCCAGCAGATGCTTCGCGAGGGTTTTCCTTTCCCTCACCCGGATGGTGAAGAAAGACGTCCCCGCCCGGCCTATTATTACATCCAGTCAGGAGTCATCCCTTATCGGATTTATCAGGGAAAACTGGAAATACTGGTAGTCAGCACCAGAAGCGGCAAGAGGATGGTGGTGCCTAAAGGTATTATAGAGCCTGGTCTCTCCGCACAGGAATCGGCTATAAAAGAAGCAACAGAAGAAGCGGGTATTACCGGCACACTGCATATCAAACCACTTGGAACCTATGAATACCCGAAATGGGGAGGTCTCTGTCAGGTTCTGCTCTACGGGATGGAGGTCAGTTCCCTGCTGCCCGAAGAAATATGGCAGGAAAGCCAGCGCAGCAGGGAATGGATGAGTGTTTCCCAGGCCAGAGCATGTTTACCCGAAGAAATGCTGCACCTTCTCGATGAGTTGAAGAACCTGACAATGATAAACTGAGTTCAGTTCTTATTTCGGTGTAACATCGATTATTCCTTCATCGGTTCCCCGAAGAGACATGGT
>QKIH01000109.1 GCA_003249645.1 Desulfobulbaceae bacterium
GAGAGGTCAAAGATTACTGTTTTAAAATATAATTTAATAATATCAATTAATAACAATCTTTTTAAGGCCTTTGCAGGCCGAATATAATTTTCAATTTCTCCTTCCTTATTTAATGCTTTGTGTTGCTATATGCAACAACTGTGTTTCTCTCTACTTAACTATTCGATAATATAAGATTTAATTAAATTTGTGCAAATGTTTTGTTGCAATATGCAACGATTTGGTTGATTAGGTTGAATCGTATAACTATATGATATTGTTGTAATAAAAAGGTTTGTCGGGTTGGCACTGGCTTTGCAGTTTAAAGGGCATGCAAGAAGACCTGTTACTCCAGGCAGTAAGGCTCTGGTCGGCAGGACAAAGTAGATACATGGAGGCTGACCTTCTCACCCCCTGTGAGAAAACTGCAGCGAGTTCAGGCTCCTGAAATTTAACTTAATGGAGAGTATTGCAATGACTAACCAAGTACAGACACAAATGAGGACCAGCAAGAAACGTGGCGACACCGCCAAAAGTGCACAGCTCGGAAAGGAAACGAGGGTTCAGGAAAGCTATAAGCCGAAGAAGCCGGTAGGAAAGATGCTGTTGTTCGGAGCAATGTCCATATCCGCCTATGTCTTTCTCTTCGCCAATGAAAAGCTTGTTACTGAAACCTTCACTCTGGGTGGTGCTAATGCGGTTTTTCCTGTGGCCACTGCGTTTTTGTTTTCATTTGTCCACGGTGCTTTCGCGAGTAATCTACTGAGCGTTTTAGGCCTTGAAGCTAAAAAATAAATTTTACATATAGAAGAGGACTTAACAATGAAGAGATTGCTTGCCGTAATGGCACTGGTACTGATGGTAACTTTTGGTGTCCACTCTGCTTTTGCAGGCGGACCTCCACCTAAGAATGTAATGAAGGGTGTGTTTGTATCCTATGATGCTGCTGCAGAAACCGCATCTATCAAAATTGATGGTCATGATGATCTCACCGTTCTTCATCTGGGCGAGGGCATGACCGTTGAAGATATTCCTATCAACAAAAAGGTTCTGGTTAGTCTTGACACCCATGCAGGACCAAACGTGATAAAAGATGTTTCAGTTATGTTCATGAATATGACTGTAAACAAAATTATCGCCTTCCTGCTGATTGGTCTGATCGGCGGCCTCCTTTCAGGTTTTATCGGTTCCGGTGGTGCCTTCGTTCTTACCCCGGCCATGATGTCACTTGGTGCTCCCGGTGCGGTGGCCGTTGCTTCGAATATGTGTCACAAATTTCCGAAAGCAATGGTTGGTGCTTACAAGCGCTGGAAATACGGTCAGGCAGACATCAAACTTGGTCTGGTCATTGCCGTAACTTCCATGATTGGTGTTGAGATTGGTATCAGAATTCAGAAATTCATCCTCAACAGCTGGGGTAATGCAGGTTCCAACCTTTATGTAAGTGTTGTCTTTGTCGGTGTTCTGGTTCTTGTCGGTTTTTACGTTCTTATGGATGCTGTGAAACTTTCCAAGGGCGGTGGTGAAGAAGTGAAGCCTAAGCTTGCTGCGGCAATGCAGAAGATTGAGCTGTGGCCGATGATGGAGTTCAAGGTAGCTAAAGTAAGAATCTCTGCCTGGATCACCATTCCTGTTGGCCTCTTTACCGGAATGCTGGCTGCAACCATCGCTGTTGGCGGGTTTATCGGTGTTCCCGGTATGATTTATCTGATCGGTGCATCGGCACTGGTTGCCAGTGCAACCGAGCTTATCGTAGCGTTTATTATGGGCGCTTTCGGTTCTATTCAGTGGGGTATTTCAGGGCTTATTGATATCCGTATGACCCTTCTTATCCTTGCAGGATCTCTCATCGGTGTGCAGCTCGGTGCCCTTGGTACCACCTATGTTAAGGACTACATGATCAAGATTGTTATGGCTTCTGTCATGCTGATCGTTGCTGTATCCCGCGGAGCTATGGTTCCCGGTTATCTTGCTGATCTTAATCTCATTCCTCAGCTTAAAGAGCAGATGGCTGGAGGACTTGACTTTGTCAGCTTCTGGGCCCTTATGCTGGCTCTGGCTGTTGCAGGTATAATTATTTCAGTTGCGATGATTAAGGGCATGATGCAGGCCAAAGCAGAGGAAAATGCCAAGGCTTTAGGAAACGAAGCGGTTAATCCAAGCTGAGATTGATCCAGATTTATTCCGATAGGAACAGACTATCCGGGGAGGCGGCAAGATGTCTTCCCGGATATTGGGAGAGGCCTTGGGAGAGGCAATGGGAGGATAAAATGGAAGCAGGAATGTATTTATCAGCGTTGGTTTTCGGTATAGGGGTGATTCATCTGGCAGTTCAGGCTGCATCATTTTTCAACCATGGGAAAAAGGCTGATACCCTTGGACGGTACAGTGAAAACAGGCGGGACGACTGGTACATGTTTTTTAACCGCTCACAACTGATCGGCTCGGAAAAAACAGAGCCGTATCCAGTTAAGGGAGCGATGGATAAAAAGAAACAGACTGTACAGCAACCTCAACGGGTACAAAAAAGAGCTCAAGTGCGCATGTAGATGATTTTGTGTGGAATTACACAAAATTATCCATGAAATTTTTGAGGTGATGGCGTATCATTACCTCACTACCAATAATAGCCGGTAACCTCAAAACAGGAGCGCAGAATATGTTCTTTGGGAAAAAGAACAACCAACCTGAACAACCCGTCCCGAAACAGCAGGAAAATGAACAGCTGCTGTTATATAAACAAAGAATGGAACAGGCAGATCTGCCTGAACATGCCCTTGAAGTAGCAAAACGCGAGCTTGAAAAGCTCGAACAGTCCGACCCTTCTCTTGTTGAGTATTCAGTCGGTTTGAATTATCTCGACCTTGTGCTCGATCTTCCCTGGGGAAAGTCGACCCAGGCAGAGCTTGAAATCGAGAAGGCTCGGCAGATTCTGGATGCCAAGCATTGCGGTCTTACGCAGGTCAAAGAGCGCATCCTTGAGTTTCTTGCAGTGAAAACCCTGCGTGAGTCTGTTGAACCGAACGTGCTCATTGTTGATGATGAGGATATCGCCAGATCAAACATCGAACATATCCTGACCCATGACGGTTATCGATGCCATTGTGCGCCAAATGGCCTGGAAGCATTAAAGATTCTGGTTCATGAGAATATCGACATAATCATCAGTGACCTCAAGATGGATGTCATGGACGGCCTTGAACTGCTTGCTGAGGTCAACAAGAATTTCCCCGGTATCCCGATGATTGTGGTTACCGGGTTTGCGACCGTAGACACAGCAGTAAAGGCTCTTAAGAGCGGTGCAGCCCATTATCTCGGCAAACCTGTAAACCTGAACGAACTCAGAAAGACTGTAAAAAATATTCTGCGGCAAAAACGAACAAGCGAGATCGGCCGCGGTCCGGTTCTCTGCTTTTCCGGGCCTCCCGGTACCGGAAAGACATCGGTTGGGCGGGCTATTGCAGAATCACTGCAGATGAGTTTTATCCGTATCTCGCTTGCCGGCATGCGGGATGAGGCTGAGCTGCGGGGGCACCGTCGAACCTATGTCGGAGCCATGCCGGGCCGGATTATCAATGAACTGAAGCGGATCGGTGTCAATAATCCTGTTTTTATGCTCGATGAGATTGATAAGATAGGCCAGGATTTTCGAGGCGACCCAGCCTCTGTCATGCTTGAGGTGCTTGACCCGGAACAGAATGTGAAATTCACAGATTATTATCTGGATATTCCTTTTGATCTGTCACGCATCATGTTTATTGCTACGGCCAATGACTTATCAAAGCTGCCGGGGCCATTGCTTGACCGCATGGAGGTGATTGAATTTTCGGGATACACCGAGAAAGAAAAAACTGAAATCGCCAGGCGGTTTATTGTTCCGCGCCAGTTGAAGAGCGCCGGTCTTGGCGGGGAGAATATCACTTTCAGCAAAGAGGCTGTCAGCCGCATAATCAATGATTATACGCGCGAGTCAGGTTTGCGTAATCTTGAAAGGGAAGTTGCCAATATCTGTCGTAAGCTGGCGATGGGTAAATTCAGTGATTCACCTTCTCCTCAGCGGATCACAATAGAAGAAGAGGATATCGGTAAATTCCTCGGCCCGAGAAAACATTATCGTGCGGAAGGTGAATTTAAGCCGACGCGCGGCATCACCAATGGTCTTGTCTGGTCGCCAGTCGGGGGGGAAGTAATCAGTGTTGAGTCTGTTGTTATGCAGGGCAGCGGCCAACTTATCCTGACAGGTTCTCTTGGTGAAATTCTGCAGGAATCTGCCCATACCGCATTAAGCCTTATTCGCAGCCGTGCCCAGGAGTTCGGCATTGATGATGTGGTTTTCAGGGATAAGGATATTCATATTCATTTTCCTGCCGGGGCAGTTTCAAAAGACGGCCCTTCTGCAGGCGTTACCATTTTTGCCGCACTGCTGTCATTGTTGACTGGGCGGCCGGCCAGAAGGGATCTTGCCATGACCGGTGAGATGACTTTGAGCGGCAGGGTTCTGCCGGTTAGCGGAATACGTGAAAAGCTGCTTGCAGCACAGCGCTTCGGCTTCAACACTGTTTTTGTGCCAACGGCCAACAGTGATAATGTGGATGCCTTGTCAGAAGATGTAAAGGGCAGTTTGAAAGTGATACTGATCGATCATGTCGATGATCTGCTTCCTGAGATTTTTGCTGATGAGTAGGCCGGTTGAGTGACGGACTGAAATCGAATCTGATCTTCAGTCCGCCTTGTCCAGCCCGTAACGTTTGATTTTCCTCCACAAAGACACCCGGTCAATACGGAGAATCTTTGCCGCCTGACTCTTGTTTCCTTCGACTTCGTCCAATACCTGAAGAATATACTGCTTCTCATGTTCCTCAAGCGTAGGCCACTGCTGTTCACTGTTATCTGTTTGGGGGAGGCTGGCGAGAGGTGAGTCCTGCTGGAGTGTAGAAGGGTTGATCACCTTCTCATTTACATGGAGCATGAGCCGTTGAGCAATATTCTCAAGCTCCCGGATATTGCCGGGAAATTCATAATTCATCAGTGACTGAATGATCTGCTGGCTCACTTTCGGGGGATCCATGCCTTTTGGTGTGTGTTTGATGAGAAAATGATTCAGCAGCAGCGGGATATCTTCTTTTCGGTCAGCAAGAGGGGGTACCTTAATAGTCAGGACTTCAAGGCGATAGAAAAGATCGGCCCGGAATGTGCCGGCTTCTGCCTCTTCCTTGAGATTTTTGTTGGTTGCTGCAAGGATTCTGACATCGACTTCAATTTCTTTTGTTCCGCCGACCCGCATTAATTTGCGCTCCTGCAGAAAACGAAGGAGTTTCACCTGCATGGAGAGGGATAACTCACCAACTTCATCAAAAAATACCGTTCCGCCGTCAGCCATTTCCAGCAGACCTTTTTTCATTTGTGAAGCGCCGGTAAAAGAATCCTTCTCATGGCCGAAAAGCTCGCTTGAGATCAGTTCTTCGGTAAAAGCCCCACAGTTAAAGGCGACAAATCGTTTGTTGGATCGTGCGCTGAGATCATGAATGACCTTGGCAACCAGTTCTTTGCCGGTTCCTGTTTCGCCGAGGATAAGGACGTTGCTGTCGAGATGGGAGACCTGCTCGATGGATTTCTTGAGTAATTGTGTGGCAGGGCAGTGGCCGACTATTTTCCCGGTTCCGGACTGGGCAGAAACCTGTTCCCGCAGACGCTTGATCTCTATGGTCAGCTTTCTTTTGTCCAGTGCATTGACAACCAGAGCCATCAGTTCGTCAATCTTTACCGGTTTCGGCAGGTAGTAATAGGCACCCTGCCGCATGGCATTGACGGCGGTATCGATGGTTGCATAGCCAGTAATGATAATGACTTCGGTGTCTGGCCAGAGTTTCTTTACGGTATCCAGCACCTGCATACCGTCTTTTTTCTTCATTTTGAGATCGGTCAGCACCAGATCATATTCATTCTGTTCGATGAGGGCTATGGCCTCTTCACCATCGGCTGCAGATTCAATATGATAGTGCTTTTCCTTATTAAGCATGTAGACCACGTTTTCTCTTGCAATATCTTCGTCATCTACGACCAGGATCTGAAATTCCATCAACTGTGTTCCTTTTCAACGGTTCGTGCATCATGAAGAGGAAGCTTAATGGTGAAGGTTGTCCCTTTATCCTGCTCGCTGGCAACAGAAATGTCGCCATGATGCTTTTGGATAATGCCGTAGGCGATAGAAAGTCCGAGTCCTGTGCCCTGTCCTTCTTCTTTGGTTGAGAAGAAAGGATCAAAAAGCCGGTCGACAATTTCCGGGGGAATACCTGAACCGGTATCGTGTACATCAATCAGCACATGGTCATTCTCCGTTCTGGCTGATATTGTAATCGATCCGAAATCGGTGATAGCCTGGGATGCGTTAATGATGAGGTTGAGAAAAACTTCCTGAAGCCGCTGGGAATCAAGCGGCAGATTAAGGTCTCCCGGGACATCGATGGACAGATTGATCGATGCCGGAACCTGACTTTGTACAAGGCTGACCGCTTTGTTGACAACGACCAGCAGGTTTTCAGTGCGAAGGGCAAATTCTTTTTCCCGTGAAAACTCAAGCAGTCCCTGAACAACATCTCTTGCCCTGATCGTTTCCTGATCGATGTTTCGCAGCATCTGGCGAATGAATTTTCTGTCATCGGAATCAAATTCATCAATGGCGATCTGGCAGGATGTGTAAATATTGTTCAGCGGGTTGTTGAGCTGGTGGGCAATACCGGCACTGAGTGTACCGATGGAGGAGAGCTTCTGTGACTGGACCAATTGATCCTGCCTAATCTGCAGCTCCTTTACCATGGTGTTGAAGGCCACCATCACCCGGTGCATTTCATCGCGTGTGTCAACTACCTCAATGGTGCTGAATTGCCCCTGGGCAATATCCTGGGTGGCTCGTTTGATGATCTTTAACGGTCTGAAAATCTTGAAGAACATAATGAAAGGTACGAAGATTCCAACCAGTATTGCAACGACAGACCAGAGAAAATGCCTGCCGATAAGTTCCTGAATAATCGTGTTGATCTGGGTGTGTTCAACGTTGACCAGCTTTTTGCTGAGCTCATTCAACCCCTGTCCGGCCAGCCTGAGTCTTTCAGACAGTTCAAGTTTGTTCTGGTTGTTTTGCTGTTCATGACTCGATACCAGCAGGGCCATTTGATCCTGATAGAGCAGCAGCGTGTCCTTGAGCTGAAGGAGGACTGGAAATGCCTTGAATTTTCTGGCCTTCATGCTGATTTCGTAGGTTGTTTCAAGGGCCAGCTTGATTTGCTCCTGATTGTGTTGCAGGGCCTCCTGAGTGTCATAGAGCAGATAATTTTTTTCGTATCGTCTGATCTCAAGAATCATCGAATCGAGTCTGTAGGCCAATTCAAGGGTCTCAAGCTTTTCGCTCGCCGTTACAAGGTCTTTCTGGGCAATGTATGACATAACCAGAATACCGGCGATATAGCACCCGAGAGCGATAAGAATCTTCTCTCGCAGGTTCATTGCCGGAAGAGTAAGTGAGGGAAATTTCATAGAAGATCGTTGTTTGATGTTTCAGTCGCTATCAGGTCGGTTTCTGTTACGGAGACAGTCAATAAAAGCATACCCCCATAACATACCTCATTGTACCGTATATACCAAAGGATAGTTCTGTTTTTTCAGGGGATTGCTGAAAAAACGGAGTAAATGACATTCTTGTGAAAAAAAGGAGCAGAAGTCTATACCTGCCCTGGTGACAGGCATAGACGGGTGAATGGAATCATCGGCTGGGAATAGAGCAGTCAGCTGCTATTTTTCATCAACTAGGTCTCTGACCCTGTCCTGGAGTACCAGCCGTATGCCTCTCTCTTTTTTGGTTTTGGCAAAGCCGTCTCTTGCTTTTTGCTGGCAGGAAGGGCAGGCGTTAAACGGGATAGAAAAGCCGTGAAGATGCTGATCGAGACCTTCTGCGAGCAGTTGTGTGTAGCCGGCACAGCGGGGGCAGAGATGATATACTCTGGTCTGGTTAACCTGAAAGCCGGTGGTGTCGTAAAAGATCTGCTTTCTTTCAACGACATTTTCCTGCCCTTTGAATTTTTCGGCGAACTGGTGTCTCTTTCGATACATTTCAAGTGCCTCGTTACAGCTCGTTTCTATCGAATTGTTAATCCGGTGGTTCTGCCTGAAATCCTCCGGGTCGTAGCCGGGTTCGAGAACGTGTGATGTATCCATTCCGGCAAGGCTTAAAACAATGCCGAGGTTGGTGTAGGGAAGGGCGCCTTCAATGGAGTAGCCGCCTTCCAGAACACAGATGTCGGGTTTGAGCTGCCTGGTGAGTCTGGCATAGCCCTGAGCGGTGAAGTTCATATTGGTAATCGGATCTGTATAATGATTGTCCTGGCCTGCACTGTTAATGATGAGTTCGGGCTGAAACTCTTCGAGGACCGGCATGACGACCCTCTCCATTACCATGTCAAAACCCTTTTCCGAGGTTCCTGGTGGCAGCGGAATATTGACTGTCGCTCCGATGGCTGATGGTCCACCGTTTTCATAAACATGGCCGGTGCCCGGGTACAGTGTCCTGCCGTCCTGGTGAATTGAGATAAACAGGGTATCCGGATCATTATAGAAGATGTCCTGCGTACCGTCGCCGTGGTGGCAGTCGGTATCGACGATGGCAATTTTTCGGATGCCGTAATGGCGTCTGATATATTCAACCATCACAGACTCGATGTTGACGATGCAGAAACCCCGATCACCAAAGACTGTCTGCATGGCATGGTGTCCCGGCGGACGGACAACGGCGAATGATCTCTCAACCTCCTTTTCCATGACCGCTCTTGCTGCCCTGATGGTTCCGCCAGTTGAGATGTAATGTGAATTTGTCAGCAGTTTACGGGCAGAAGGAACACAGAAATGAACCCGCTCAACGTCAAGATCGGTTGCCAGTTCCGGGTTGAAAAAATGGATTCCCGGTACATCCTCAAGACCTTCCTCAATGAGCTGGTCTTTTGTATAGAGCAGTCTTTCTTCGCGTTCCGGATGGGACGGGCTGATGCACCAGTCAAAGGCCGGAAAGAGGACAAGACCGGTTGATACGTCTGCTGATGGCATGTAGGTCTTCATTTATTCCTCCACAAGCCCGGGCCGAAGCTGGGCCTTGAGTGACAATATTTTACCGGTGGAATTAAAGCCCCGAACGATGCTCGATTCAAATTTTTCTACAATATCTATCGTATATGGAGCATTGATCGCCTGTTTTGAAGCTATATCTTCAACAGCTTCGATAAGGCGTGTTCTGGCATCATCCAGACCGAAGTTACGACCGGGAGCTTCTTCGATTGACAGTTCAGGAATTGAAAGGCGATTAAGTTCGGTATCACAATAGAGAGAAAGCTGAACAGTCTGCCGTGCTCTTGCAGCGCCTATGGCATTTGCCACTTCAAAATCATCAGGAACTGTACAGGGTAGGCTGAATGTCTGACCCAGCATCTCTTTTAACGCCAGAGCCGGGCCGCCGATCACCATCAGTTTGTTCGGTTCGAGCTTTTCTCGCTCAAGTAGATCGGCGACCGTAAAAACCGGCCTGGAGAAGAGGGTGTCGACCATTGTGGTGACCGTATCATGGATCCGTTCACAGAAAACCTTCAGAATTTTTTCAGCAGTTTCTTCTGCAGAACAGCTGTCATCAAGCATCTGCATGCCTCTTCTTGCGGCTGTAGCGTCGCCGTCTTCCATATAGCCGAGGGTTATCATGGCGTCGGTCGGGGTTGGGGTGCTTCCTCCAAATCCCATGGCCGTTCCGGCTTTTCTCGGGCCGATGGTATATCCGTCTGCATGGCGGCTGATGGTGCTGTCTCCACCGATCGGTACGCTTCTGGTATACAGTGCGCGGATAAGTGTCGGTCTGCCTCCGATGGTAACCCCGTACGGCTCAAGGAGCGGGATTCCCTCGCTGAAAAGGGCAATATCGGTTGTTGTCCCGCCGATATCTAAAAGGATGATATCATCTGCGCCGTTGTCATGCAGGGCTAGACAGCCCATTACGCTGGCTGAAGGACCGGAGTGTATCGTTTGACAGGGAGACACTCCGGCGGCAGCAAAGGGCATGGTGCCGCCGTCTGCTTTGAGAAGAAAAATCGGGCATGAAATATCATGTTTCTTCAGCCCGGTTTCAATACCTTTTTTGAATTGGGAAAAAACCTTTTTAAGTGAACTGTTCAACCAGGTTGTGTAAACCCGTCTTGGAAAGTTGGGTAAGCCGGAGAGCTGATGACCAAGGCTTATATGTGAGAAAATATCCAGAGCTTTTTCGCCGACGATTTTTTCATGGCGACTGTTGCGGTGTGAAAATTTTGTAACAATACCAACAGAATCGACACCTTCTGCATGCCATTCCTCCATGATTTCGTTGAGCTGACTCAGATCCGGTGCTTTTTGCTCTATACCTCGGTGGTCAATGCTGCCGTTAAGATAGTGAACGTAGTCACCGCATTGAAGAAAGGATGGATTCATTCCGGGCCCTGCTTCAATAAACATCCCGACTCTTGCGAGATCACCGGTGAGAAGGGCATTGGTGCACAGGGTGGTGCTGAGCTGAATCTTCTTTAGCCGGCTTCTTTCATCGGGTAGCAGAGTATCAAGCAGTGCAATAAGGGTATCTTCGAGAGGACGCGCCTCGACAGCGACCTTCTTTTTACGTTTGACAACACCATTATCCAGTAGAACGCCGTCGGCATGAGTGCCTCCGACATCAATGCCAATGATCATTAACTCACCCTGTGTATGAAGTTGGTTGCGGTGGATTTTATCACTTATTGAAAATAGTAGAACAGGTTTTAGTTAATTTATCAATATTCCAGTATGCTTAGTTCAATAATTTTGAAGAATCAAATCAATACTACTGTGTTTCTTGCTAACAGAGTGATTGAGTGTGATTATTGAGGCATCTGGTCTGTCAGAAAGCAGCTGTTTCTTGCAGATAAGGGCAAAGTCTTTGGCGAACAGGACCCTTTTACCGGAAAGATTTCATTGAATATAGGCTTTGAGAAAATGTAAATACAGTGTAAAATGTATATTTACATTTAAACGGATTAATTATCTCGACCACACTAATGAAAACTGAAGAAAAGCTCTCCATTCTTGCCAACGCTGCAAAATATGATGTATCCTGCGCTTCCAGCGGCAGTACAAGGGCAAACAGCCCGGGAGGGATCGGCAATGCAGCCCGCCGCGGTATCTGCCACAGCTGGTCTGCCGATGGCAGATGCATTTCCCTGCTGAAGATTCTGCTCAGTAACGATTGCCTCTTTGATTGTGCCTATTGCATGAGTCGGCGGTCAAACGATCTGCCGAGGGCAACATTTACGCCAGAAGAGATAGCTGATCTCACTATTAATTTTTATCTTCGAAATTATATCGAAGGGCTGTTTTTGAGCTCGGCTGTATACGCGAGTCCGGATAAGACCATGAGCGACATGGTTGATGTTTGCAGGCTCCTGCGTAAGAAACATCTGTTTAACGGTTATATTCATTTGAAGATCATTCCTGGCGCCTCACGGGAGCTTGTTGATCAGGCAGCTTTACTGGCTGACAGGTTGAGTGTGAATATAGAATTGCCCTCGGAATCTTCTTTGAAGATCCTGGCCCCGCAGAAATCACGACAGGCTATACTTCAGCCGATGCACCATATCAGCGAACACAAGACCGGTTTTGCACTCGAGGCAAAGAAAAGCCGGCATACACCAAACTATTGCCCGGCAGGGCAGTCGACACAGATGATTATCGGGGCTTCCGGGGAAAGTGATTTGCATATCCTCAATCTTACCCAGAGCCTGTATCGCAGGATGCAGCTGAAGCGGGTGTATTACTCGGCCTATATGCCGGTAAATGATGTGCCGAACCTGCCGGCACCGCTCTCTCCGCCTCCGCTGATCAGAGAGCACCGGCTCTATCAGGCCGACTGGCTGCTCAGATTTTATAAATTTGAGGCAGAGGAAATTTTATCGAGCAATTCGCCAAATCTTGATGAGCGCATAGATCCGAAAGCCGCCTGGGCCCTGCGCAATTTCGATCATTTCCCGCTTGATATCAATCGGGCAAGCTATGAGGAACTGCTGCGAGTGCCTGGGCTAGGGGTACTTTCAGCTCAACGGATCGTAGCTGCAAGGCGGGTTACCGCAATTCGTGAGGAAGATCTGAAAAAGATCGGCCTGGTGATGAAGCGGGCAAAATATTTTCTGTCCATCAAAGGGCGCAGTCTGGCGCCTTCTTCATTTGCCTATCATCATGTTGTTGCTGCCATGAACAGGGCAGAGCCAGCTTCAAGCTCAAAAATCCGTCATGCCAGTAAACAGCTGAGGCTTTTTTAGTATGAGTGAACTGGTGTATCTCTATGACGGCAGTTTTGAAGGGCTGCTCACTGCTGTTGCCGTTGCTGTAAAATCTCCGCGGCCGGTACACCGTGTTTTTGCCGGGAGGCATTATGTTCCATCACTTTTTGCGACGACGCTTATGGTGGAGGGAGATCCTGCACAGGCCGAACGGATTTTGAGCTATTTGCAAGAAATATCAAAAGATGCCGTGCAGCTGGCTATGCAGGCCTTCTTGAGCGAAGATAAAGATGCGGCTAATTATCTCTATGAATTTATTCGTCTTTGTCTGTCTAGAGGTGCAGCCGTTCTTCAATTTCATACCAACGATTCTGTACGCTCTTTGCTGAATCTTTCACGTAAGGTTGATTTCGAAGCCCATCGCTTAAACGGCATGTTGCGGTTTCGTATTTTGGAGGACGGTGTCCTGTATGCGCCGTTTCAATCGGATCATAACGTAATCGCACACTGTGCCGGACATTTTCAGAAAAGGCTTGCTGAAAGAACATGGATTCTGCATGACACAGGACGCAATTTTGCCCTTTACTGGGATACCAACAGTCTCCAGCCAGCTGATATAGATGACGAATTGAGAGCATATACAACACATTTTGGGGAGTTGCCAGAGCATCTTCTTACAGATCAGGAACGATACTACCAGCATCTCTGGAGATGTTTTCATGCTGCTGTTTCCAATCCCGAACGGGAAAATAAGCTGCTGCAAAGAAGTTTTATGCCCCGGCGCTACTGGCATTTTCTTGTGGAGATGAAGGGGCGCAATCGTGGGTAGAGTTTTGCAGGCATGCCTATTAGTGAAGTGAAGCAGATAAGTGAACTTGTCAATGCTTTACGGTTTTGTCTCGGAGGTGTTTTGTAGTCCGTATCTGTCCAGAATTTCTGCTAATACTCCATTATTTTTAATGGTGTCCAGTCCTTTATTAATCTTTTTGATTATTGCTTCTTTGTCAGGGTATTGCCTGGATGCCATGATTCGAAAATCATTCTGCTCTCCAAAACTGCCATCGAGAAGAATGAAATCGACTCTGTCAGTCGGTGAAAAAATATGTTCAAGGGTCTGGTGAATAACTGCGCGGTCATCGATATAGTAGTCGAGACGGCCAGCCTTGAGTTTTCTGAGATTCTGTTCCGGAGTTGGTACCGATTCAACTCTTGCTCCGGCCTTTTCCAGAGGAAGCCTGATTGCGTCAGTTCCTCCAATAATACCAACCGTGAGGCCTTTGAAATCGTTGCCTGATATATTAGTGGAGTTGAAGGTGTTTGCATGACCTTTCAAGGTGATGATAGCAAAACTGGAACTGAAAAGTGTATCAGAAAAGACAAAATTCTCTTTACGGCTTGGCAGTTCTTTATATGGAAAGGTCCCGAAGACCTCACCGTTTAAAACGCTGTTTTCTGCCCGGACCCAGGGCATAAAATAGTATTCCGCTGTCAGTCCGGCAGCAGAACAGGCTGCTGAAACAATCTCTGCGGCCATGCCATGATGTTCTATTTCTGTACCGGTATAGGGTGTCCACTCACCTATGGCAAAAGATACGCTATTATCAGCAAAAGAAAAACTGCCTGTCGACAGGAAGAGGACAGTAATCAAGAAATATGCCTGTAGATTTTTCTTCATTGAGTGTCCCCATAGAAAGAAAAGGTGTCTTTTCGGTAAACCCGCGAAAATATCGGTTGATGTGACCGCTGGAAGTAATCAGCAAGCATGACCGAATCTTCTACAACTATACACACTTAGTGTATGACTGTCGAAGAGTTAAAATCAAGAAAAACAGGGGGCAATAGAAAAGGTATGCCGGACGTACATCGCATCACATTGAGACACAGATAGAATGTGAATCAATGCATTTTGGCCGGAATACATTTTTCGATGGTGTTCTGGTAAATATGCCTATCATTTTTATTGGCGTTCCAGTCGATGTTCTTTTGCAGGGAAAAGATGGTGTGCGGAGCTTTATTACTACAGAAATATAGAGTCTTACGGTGAAAATAAATTATGAACATATGAAAACATATATTTGATTTTTGCTCATAATTAAGTCTATAATTAAATGACGTCATAGGGCCGCATGAACCAGACGTGTGTGGGAAAAATGAGACCAGAGGAGGAAATGTATGGGAAAATGTAAGGTGCTGCTTGCAACAGCCAGCGTATTGGGTATGTCATTCGGTGTCGCAATGGCCGAAATTCCTGAGGATCATAAGGATATTACCGGTCCTTTTGCTACACCGATGGATGTGACGAAAGCATGTCTTGAGTGTCACGATACTGCTGCAACCGAGGTCATGGCAACCTCTCACTGGACCTGGGAGAAGGAACAGGTCATCGAGGGCAAAAAAGTCATGAGAGGGAAAAAGAATGATATCAACAACTTCTGTATCTCCATTGCCGGCAGTCAGCCCCGTTGTACCAGCTGTCATGTCGGTTATGGCTGGAAGGATACAACCTTTGATTTTACCGACGAATCGCGGGTTGACTGTCTGGCCTGTCATGATACGACAGGTGTATACAACAAACAGCAGGGTGCTCCAGCCGGAGCCGGAATGCCTCCTGGCTATACCGGCAATGCAAAAATGGATGAGAAGCCGTATGATCTTGAAAGAATGGCCCAGCGTGCAGGGGCTCCATCAAGACAGAACTGCCTCAACTGTCATGCAAACGGCGGCGGCGGTAATGCGATCAAGCATGGCGATATTGATATCTCCCTCATGATGCCGGAACCGGAAGTTGATATCCATATGGCTGATGAAGGAAATAACTTTGCCTGTCAGGAATGTCATGTTACCGAAGAGCATAAGATCAGAGGAAACTCCCTGATCGACTCACCCGGAATCGATGACGCTATACAATGTTCGAGTTGTCACACCGAGACGCCTCATGAAAAAGATCGTCTGAATAAGCATGTTGCCCGGGTTGCCTGTCAGACCTGTCACATTCCTGTCTTTGCCAAGGAGTATGCGACGAAGATGTCCTGGGACTGGTCTACTGCACAGGATCCGAAAAATCTTCCTGAAGATAAGCGTACTATCAAGGAAAACGGTCACCTTGTCTACACCTATATGAAGGGAACTTTCCATTACGAGCAGAATGTCACACCTGAATACTACTGGTACAATGGAAGCGGCGGTGCATACACGGTCGGTGATAAAATTGATCCGGAGAAGGTAACAAAACTCAATTACCCGCTGGGATCAAAAGATGATCCGGACGCCAGAATCTCTCCGTTCAAGGTACATCGCGGCAATCAGCCATACGATGTGAAAAATAAATATTTCATTACTCCCAAGTTATTTGGAAACGAAGACGCTTACTGGACATCGTTTGACTGGAAGCGTGCTTCCGCTGCAGGTATGAAGGAGACCGGACTGCCGTTCAGCGGTGAAGTCGGTTTTGCAAAAACAGAAACATACTGGCCTATCAATCACATGGTTGCTTCTAAAGAAGAAGCCCTGAAATGTACTTATTGTCATGGCAAGAATGCTAAGATTGACTGGGTGAAGCTTGGATACGACGGTGATCCCCGCCAGAAGAAATCAGCTGAATAATAAGTCAGAAGAAGATTCCGGAAAGGAGCTGCTGAAGGGCAGCTCCTTTTTTTTTGTTTAAATCCAGGAAGATAATTTATCCAGTGATAGTTGAGAGATGAGCAGGGGGGCCTCACTCCTGACAGGAAAGGTTGATTTGTGAAGTGGGTTCTTAGGAATGTAGCGAATCTGTAAAAAATGATTTGTTGAAACCGGCAGGAATTTACTTTGAGAAGCAGGGGGAAAATAAAACGGCTGCAGCACAATGGGTGCTGCAGCCGAATAAAACAGGTCTCTTACGAGGACTTAATAGCGATAGCGAACGTAGAATCTAATTGACTGTGCACTTTCAGCATATGGCATAACTCCCATTAAACCGTCAGGATTTCCAGTCTGGCCGAAAAAGTTATCGCTTCCGCCGTAGTCATAATCCATATAGGTATACCGAATCTGTCCGGTGAGGTACTGGCCGACAATAGGGAAGCTATAGTAGGCTTCATATGCATTGCCACGGGTTGCAAGCTTTGAGCCCGCGAGGGTGTCTTCACCGTAGGTGAAACTCCTCCAGTATTTGGAGCCGTGATTAAATTCAAACCCGAAACGATCCTCACTGAAAAAGCCGGGTATATTTACCCCGGTATAAATCGAGTAACCGACTTCATTGTCAGTGCTGCCGAGCATTCCGTTGCCGCCAAATCCCATCATCTCTGCAGCCTCGGTAGAACCGTTCAAGGTGTTTACAGTATCGTTGTTCGGGTCTGTTCTGTTTGCTGCGCCTGAAATGAAGAAGATGGTGTCATCGAGGAAATCACTGATACCATCGCCGATTCCGCTGATCTGCATTGAAAGTGCTACGCCGGTCATATCACCGACATCATGAAAACCGTTTGGTGCCATGGTGTAGGTTCCGGTGGCAGCTGAAGGGTTGCTCATGGTCATATCCATTCCCATACCCATCAGGTTCCAGGCCATGAAGACGTTTGCCATAACTTTATATTGGCCGTCATCAAAGAGCTGCAGTAAAAGTCCTGCCAGATCCATGTCAGGATTATCGCTGCCATTGGCGTACGCCGGATTGAAATTATATTGATTGCTCATGGAGTAGGCGCCGAGGGTATTTGAAAAACCCCTGCCGAGACAAAGCTTGGCGTATAGGCCGGATATATCGGTGACATCTTCAAGATCGAGCTTAAAGCTCAGACCATCAAATTCCATATTGATGTTGTGGCCGATAGGGGAGGCCGGATAGGCATTATCTTCACGATAATTAACGAGAAATCCGTCAGTTGAAGGACGTCGTCCTAAACTGAATGTGTAAGGAAGACTTTCACCCATTTCGCCGAAATAGAGGAAATAGGCTTCCCGTAAACGTATTACCGCATCATCCTGCGGTTTCGATGTGGCGTACCAGTCAAAGTCCTGGAACATGCTTGTCTGGTCAATACTGGTTTCTCCGAAAACGGTGTATACTCCTAGAGATCCCTTAAAAACAAGATTGTTGATAGGTTGGGCTGACATGCCAAGTATGAGTTTATTAGTTAGGACCGTGTTGTCGCTGTCATAACCCTGTGCAGGGGCAAACATGTTGTAACCGGTTGCAGGTGACCCCATGTTATAAACACCGGTTGCCGCAAGGCCGCTGCCCATCGAGTGCGAGACATACTCTGCGGCAGTACGAAAATCGACTGTCCACTTGACATTGTCTCCGGAATCATGGGCCTTGACTTCAATAATCTGTTCTTTCAGTGCGTTGTAATCATTGCTTTTTTGCTCTGCTTCGAGCTGCATGACCTGGTTTTTAAGCTCTTCAAGCTTCTTCTGTACCGCTTCAAGTTCTGCAATCTGTGCCTTCATCTGGTCCAGCTGTACCTGGACATCATCAGTTGCCAGCGCTGCTGTTGAAAAACTGCTCACAGCAATCAGGGTGGCAGCCATTGAACTGAATAGTTTTTTCATACTCTCCTCCCAATACAAATCAGTTACCTGCGTTATGTATTGTCAGTTTCCAGCATTCCGGGCTGCTCCTCTCCAGACAGTAAGTCGGAAGCCGCAAAAAAAAACTGGCAATACAGCTAAAGCATTAATTTGTTAAATATATCCCTGCTTGGGTTAAGAGGTACTGTCGAACTGCTTGGGGATAGAAAGTGCCGCTTAACCCTGCATGCCCGCCTGTATTCCAAGGAACACTGGCAGGATAAGCACTGATCGCTGATCAGTTACGATATACAATCTAACAAGAAGGTACTGCTCCACTATCTGATGCGTAATTGAAAAGAAAATCGTAAACATGTTCGTAATCTGAATCTTTCAGCGGTTCTGATTTTGGACAGATTGTTTTAATCTCGTCCGGCAGTTTTCCTGCCTCAAAAATTGTTTTCCATTCACCCTGGGTGTGTTTCTGGGCGATTTCGCTGCCGTCCATACCACAGGATTCTTTCAGGTTTTTCTTGATAATTTTTTGACCTTTCAAATCGTTAGCAAAAGCTCCGCCGCTGAAGACAACCGCCATAGCTACAACCATGAGCGCAATAAGCAACTTTTTCATTTCTTTCTTCCTCCGTAATGTTTTTTTTACTCAAGAGATCAGTCTTGCTTCTCCCTATCACAAATCTCCCCTTACATTCTATCGTAACAATGTTTCGAATGTAAATGTTTGATACAATGTTTTTTTTTGGCCTTTTTTGTCCAGTGTTCAAGATATTAATAATTTAGCTTTTTTCTTTAACACTTACAGCTAGTTATATTTCCTGCAGACACAAAAACGGTCTGAAAAAATTTTATACAAATTTATAATTATAAGGGACGAAGCGTTTTCAAGGCTGAAATAATAAGTTGATGAGGGTGAAAAAATGATCTGGATAGTTGATGGTTTTCATTTTTTCAAATCAGCCTAAGTATATGCAATCATCCTGAAAGTACCACTTAGTGTTATAAGTAGGATAGTAGAATTTGTAACATAGGTCAATAATTAATACATGAAATACTAAAATAATTATACATAAATTTACACGATGTGTTGCAATGATTGATTGTCGTGCGAAAACCCTCTTCAGGAAGAATGTTCTTAATCAGAAAATAACAAAGTGGAAATATCTCTCTAACGGCTCTGGACTTAATGTAATTACCCTGAATTTTTCGGCAGACACTCAACACCGGTCATTTGGGCAAGTGTTGCTGCACGGTGTAACAGAGTGTTAAGCATTGACATTGAACCATCCAGTAGGAGAGAAAATGAAAAAGAAGTTCGCTGTACTATCTGTGCTGTTACTTTCGTTATCTGCTCAAACCTTAACGGTACGTGCAGGCGAAGTCTCAGTGAAAAACTGTACTGACAGCAGGCTTGCCCTGTACTCGTTTGAGAGAAAAGACAAAGGCTGTGAACATGAGGTTGAAGAACTTGATTTAAAAGCGGGTACGGTGGGAGAGATTCTGTGTGAATACGGTCAGAGTTGCCAGGTAGGGCTTGACTTTATAGGAGGGCAGTGGGCGTACTTCAAGTGTGCGGATATTGAACCAAAATTGATACAAGATGATGAAATACTTGTCATCTGTTCAAGTAAGAAGAAAAGCAATGGTTTTGTGATAGCGGACAGGTTCAAGGTAATTAAGAAAGAAGACGATCAACCGGACTGCTTAAATATTTGTGCAAAGTAATATTGTCGAATTACTGTTCCAGATTTAAAAAAACAGTATCTGCTTTTCACTGTTTGATAAGGGCAGGATCTCTGTCGGTATCCTGCCCTTATGTTGCTCCTTATATTATCTTATGATTTATACTGCACAATAATCTCCATCAGTGAGTTTGAAAGTGTCAGAAGCCCTGCAGCATTCTGCTGAACCTCCGAACTGCTAGCTGCCACTGTTGAGGCCGTTTTATCTACTGCTGAGATTTCCTGATTGATCGTTTTTGAAGCTTCTGCCATCAGGGCCATGTTCTCCGTAACTTCCTGGATTCCGGTGAAAGCCTGGGAAATATTTTTTGAGATTTCAACAGTTGTTGTAGACTGTTCTTCCACCGCGGCAGCAACCATTCCGGACATATCGCTGACCTTACCGATAAGCTCGTTTACTTCATTGATCTGCAATACTGTGTCACTGGTCGCATTCTGAACATCATCAATTCGCTGCTTGATTTCGTGTGTTGCATTGGCTGTCTGCTTGGCTAGCTCTTTAATCTCGTTTGCAACAACAGCAAAACCTTTGCCAGCTTCACCGGCACGGGCTGCTTCAATTGTCGCGTTTAGAGCAAGAAGATTTGTCTGTTCTGAAATTTCTGTTATTGTTTCAGTAACCTTACTGATATCTTTGGCGGAGATTCCAAGCTCGTTTACACCCTGAGAGGCCTTGATCGCCTGTTTACTTGCTTTTGATGCCATTTCTGCAGTGCGTTCCGTGTTTGATGAAATTTCGGCAACTGTTGATGTCATTTCTTCTGTCGCGGAAGCAACCATGCTGATATTTGAGGCGGCCTGTTCGGTCGCTGCAGCAATGGAGTCCATGCTGATGGAAATATTTTCAGATTCTTTTTTTGCCGCTCCAGTCATTGTGGATGTTTGTTCTGCTCCGGATTGCAATTGCACTGATACTGCAGACAATTGAGTTGACGATGCGGACAGTTGTTCTCCGCTGCTTTGTATTTTCACAATCATTTTGCGCATTGATTCTGAAATAGCGTTGAGGGATAGAAGGAGCATTCCGGTTTCATTCCTTGATGTAATCTCTACATTTGTCGAAAAGTCACCGCCTGCCAGAATGGTTGCATAATTTATAGCGCTTTGTAGGCAGGAGTTGATCGCCCAAGAGATGGAAAAGGCTACAACAAGAGCAATTACTATTGCTGCTGCTGTCATCGAATAGAGCATGGTTGAAGTTTTTTTGCTTAACTGCCCCATTGAAAGAAAGGCCGTATTTAATTCTTCGTTGTGGACATTGACCAGTTTATCCAATTGATTGGCCAGAGAAACGGCAACAGGATCTGTCTTTCCCATAAGTGGATTGCCGACGGATGGTCCTCCGTCAATATAGGCCTGAACCATTATTCTCCCTTGCTCGTAGTACGAATCCAGAATGGTTGACAGTTCTTTCAAGGCAGCCTCAGTTGTCTTGTCACCCTCTTTCTGGTTTATTTCAAGCAGTAGGGAAATGCTTGTTTGTGCTTTGCTGTAATATTCCTGTGCTTTGATTAGTCCGTCATCATAGCCTTCTGCACCTCTTGTGGCTGAAATATCTGCAAACCATGCCTGAATTTGTTCAACATCCCGTTTTATGTCCATGCAGGCAAATGTTTGCGGAAGGACATTATTTTGAGCGTGTTCAACTTCTTGAACTGTATCATTATTGAATTTGGTTATAATCACAGCCAAGACCAGAAAAATGAGACAAATCGTGCCAAAACCGGTTAACATCATTGTAGTAATTTTTGCTTTCTTTAATAAATCAAACACGTAAAACCTCTCCCCTGAATTGTAGAAATGTAAATAAACGAATTTCCATAGCCTTGAACTGTTGAGATGCAACTCAACAAATTTTCTTTAAAAAAAAGATTACTGAGAGAGAATTAGCGTTTTGTAACAGATTGATTAATTCTGACAGGATTTTTCAATCCAAACAAATAGTTCCCGCATTGAAAACCTTGTTGTTTCCATCGAAATCAAGATAGTATGAAGTATCTTGTTCAATTAACTGTTTAAGAATAATGAGATAAGTAGGGAGGGTTCTCAAGTATTGTGTATATGGCTGGCCAAATGAGGCGTTATCATGAATTTTCGAGCCTTGTTTACTGTAAGAGCAGCTGTATAGTCTTGAGACAGGGGTTGTTCTGCTTTAGTATGATTATAATTGTGTAATATCATGTGGTTAAGATGGAAATGTCGCTTGCTTTTACGAAAGTAACCTGCTTAGCTGAAATTGAATACAAACCTAATATTTGCGTAATCTGATTTTGCTAATTTTATGAAGAGAAAAAATTATTATTGCTGTTCAGCGTAAAGGGGTAGCCTGAGTACGCGGCGAAAAAGATGCAAATTCAAAGGTTGACTGTGTCGAACAGAACATCTCTTCTATCGCTTAATATTTTAAAAATCTCTTTGATAACTCAGCGTTAAATTGATGAATGAAATTAGCTTGTTGGGGGATTGCACGTCTGTTGGACAGCGAGTGATATTCTATTTGTTGAAAATAGTTATTGTTTTTATTTGGCCTTTAACGTATTTTAAAGCTAAATTTTTTGGCACATACTTTTCTTATCATTCCGCAATCAATTCTTACACCGATTCGTTACCTAATAAAAGTTTCTGCTTACAGATTAAACTAGGAGCAATAGATGAAACTTTTTTTAGGGAGCCTCCCTTATCTTATTAGTGAAAATGAAATTACAGAGCTGTGCACTCAGTTCGGCGAAGTTATAGAAGTAAAATTGATTATTGATGCATATACGGGCCATTCAAAAGGGTTTGCCTTTATTGAAACGCCGGATAGATCACAGGGCCATCGAGTGATGGAAAACCTGAACGGTTTTGAATATAAAAACCGCAAACTCGTTTGCAATGAGGCAAAGCCGCCTGTTAAACGAGGATTACGTCGCAGGTAATGCGTCTTCGCCAACTATTGAAATTCCATAACTTAATATTGAACCGTCAAGGTTTCTTCCTGCTGTCTCAGTTGGAGTGCGATTTGCACTTGTCATGGGGTTGCAGATATATTTCACCCCGTTTATAAAAAACGGTATTTCTCACATTTTGTGTATGACATTGTCTATTATTTTTTTCTGTAGAAGCTGGGACTACGTTTCAACAGAGATGAAAAGGCGATGGATATACCTAGGAGCTAAATGAATTTTAACGAATTACAGTTAAACAACCGGATACTTGCTGCAATAGCCAGATGCGGTTTTAACACCCCAACCCCGATTCAGGAAAAAGCTATTCCTCAGATACTTGCTCGACGAGATATTCTCGGGCTGGCTCAAACCGGAACCGGAAAAACAGCGGCGTTTATTTTGCCGACCATCCACCATCTGATGGAGACATCGGGTCGCCATATCAAGGCATTGATTCTTACGCCGACCCGTGAACTTGCTGAGCAGATCAACACATTTACTGAAACCATTACGAAAGATACCAAACTAAGAAGTTTGGCAATTTACGGTGGTGTCAGCAAATCTGGCCAGATTGCAAAACTGAATCACGGAGCAGACATCGTTGTCGCCTGTCCTGGACGTTTGCTTGATATTATCCGTGACAAAGCGATAGATCTGACAAAGATTGAAATACTCATTTTAGATGAAGCTGATCATATGTTTGATCAAGGTTTTCTTGTTGATATCAGAAAAATTCTGCAGCAGCTTCCAAAGCATAAACAGTCACTGGTTTTTTCTGCAACGATGCCGAAAGAAATCAGAACACTTGCAGAAGCTCTGCTTCAACAACCGGCAGTTGTTGAAGTCAATCACAAAAAGCCGATAAAAAGTGTAAGTCATAAGCTGTGTTATGTGCAGCAGCAGGAAAAATTACAGGTTCTGTTGCAGCTGCTTGAACAGCAGGCAGTCGGCACTTCGCTTGTGTTTACCCGGACAAAGCACATGGCCAAGAAGCTTGCTGAAAAGCTGGTCAAACTTGGTCTTAAAGCGACATCAATGCAGGGGAATCTCTCACAAAATAAAAGGCAGGCTGCATTAAACGGTTTTAAAGACGGGACCTTCAATATTCTGGTTGCAACAGATATCGCAGCCCGCGGTATTGATGTTACAGCTTTGCAGCAGGTTATTAATTATGACATTCCCAACAATGCAGAAACCTATATTCACCGCACTGGCAGAACAGGTAGAGCTTCAAGTTGCGGAGATGCATATACCCTGGTGACCGGGGATGACCTTCAGCTTGTCAGAGCGATAGAAAAAACACTTAATAAAAAGTTGGATATCTATTCGGGGAAAATGCCTGAAACTATGAATAGAAAGGAAGAGACAGCTGTAACTTCATATCCGACGACTAAAAAAAATATCTATCGTGAGAAATCGAAAAAGCGGGCCTGGAATAAAAGGAACGCTTCTTCCCAAGGCAGAAAACAGTCTATTTTCGGTCTCTCAGAATAATAAAAAAATTAACAGCCACAGATCGCATGGATACAGACAAAGTGTCTGGAATTTGAAGAGGTCTGTCAAGACGGGTTTTATGAAAAGCCCTTAACATTGCGATAATGCGATATATACAGGAGTAAATAGTATGTTGGAAGGAACAGTAAAATGGTTTAACGACGGTAAAGGATTTGGATTTATTGAGCAGGATGGTGGTGACGATGTCTTTGTTCATCACTCAGCAATTACCGGTAATGGGTTTAAATCCCTTGATGAGGGTGAGCGCGTCAGTTTTGAGATTGTTGATGGACCGAAAGGACCCGCCGCGGCAAATGTTGTAAGAAAGTAAAAAGTCTCTCTGAAGCCATTGTCTGTGTGAACGTGAGAATGGCTTCATTGTATAATTGGTTATTTTATGAGATCACATAATCAAATTTGAGGGGACATGGCAAAAAAGACAAATTATTCATTTGAAAAACGGCAGAAAGAGCTCGCTAAACAGAAAAAGAAAGAAGAAAAAAGACAGAAAAAAATAGAGAAACAGGACGTTAAGGAAGAAGAATAGAGGATCGGAGTTGCATCGTTGATGCAGCTTAGAAGTCATTCATCCTTTCCTGGAGATCTTTCCAGAGTTTTAATCTCCCGGAGCCGCCGACCTTTTTACCTGTTCCCATTGATTTTGCAACCCAGAGGCTTTCTGCATTGAAACTGTATACTGGTAGGAGGTCTTTTCTTTTGTTGGCTGGAAGAATTTTCGGATTGATATTGTCTAGAACCAGCGGGATGTCATCGTCATGAGGAAAATATGTCAGCACCATATGGGCTTCACCAAGGGCGATGGCTTTGACGTACATGATGTGCAGCTTGCTGTCTGGAACGCCAAGCTCTCTTAAGGTAAAGTATTTGGCTATGGCATAATCTTCACAGTCGCCGCCAAACGTGTTCAGTTTTTCAAAAGGGGTGGCCCAGTAGTCGTTCTTTTTCCAGTGAACAAGATCAGTATAATAGGGGACCTGATTGAAAAAATCGTTAGTATAGGTGACTTTTTCCATCTCGGTTCCGCTGGCATGGTCTTTTACAAGTTGTGAAAGGTTTTTCAGCCGCACAACCGCCTGATCCCCGTACTTTTTCTGGACCCGGTTTAATAATTCCTGTTTGAACTCGAAGATACCGGTTGCGGCTGGGCAGTTATGAGGCATGGTACAAAGAACAAGTACGAGAAACAGCATGCTGACAGCAGCTGTTTTCGTCATCTTCAGCCTTCTTCTCATTCGAAACTATTATCGGCTGACAGCCGTCAAACCGATCTCCTTAACAGTTGCATAGTCAGCGTCTGAAACAACATTTTCAGCCACGATGGCAATATCGAGAATTGTACCGAGTTCACTCATTGCTTTTACAAGCTGCCGCTTTTCATGATCTGTACTGATATTTTCCGTATAAATACTGGCAAGTCTAATGTAATCGAGCTTGAACTCTTTGATGTCATTGATCGAAATGAAACGGGATTCAAAACGCTTGAGAATAACTTTGGCACCGTTTCTGTGTATAAGATCGATAAATGATGCAAAGGAAGCGAGGTCTTTTGCTGCACCGTAGGCAGTGACGCAGAAGACCAGCCTGTTTCGAATATCCTGATTCTGCTTAAGAAGATCAAAAAGTTTTGCCCTGAATTCGTTGCTGGCAAGCGAGGAGAATGACAGATTGACAGCTACGTCGTGCTGTATGTTGCCTTCTCTGAGATAATCAATAACCCGATTGATAATGCCGAGATCGAAGGCGATTATCCTGCCGAGCTTTTCTGCAACGGAAATAAAGGTGCCGATAGGCAGAGCTTCGCCGCCGCTGTCGTAGACTTTGGCTATGGCTTCTTCGATAACAAGCTGTTCTTCCTCTCCCGGTTTGAGGCTGTATGCCTTTGCGCCGAAATCGAGCTGGACACGATTCTGGTCGATGGTATCGGCGACAATCTCGTGCCATTGATCTTTGTCACGTGCATTCCCGCTGTGTTCAGAGATCGTGTATGCGTTGGCACTGATCAGGCAGGCTTTTTCGTATGCTTCCATGGCAGTTGCCATCATTGAAGCAATCGTTCCGTGCGGATCGAAGGCAACACCGCCGATATGGGCAACTTCGGGTTTCTCATATTTTTCACCGAGTTGAGTCAATGCGGCCATCAGTTTCTTACAGAGTTCATGGGCATGCTGCAGCTCAGAACAGTCTGCAATGAGTACAAATTCTGCGCCGACGATGCGATAGAAAAATTCCTCGGAATAACCTTCAGTTTGCAGCACCTGTCTAATTGTTTTGACGAATTGCTGAATAAATTCATCAACTTTCCCGCTGCTTCTGGTTTTCGCCAGGCCGCCCAAATCATCTATTCTGATGACAAAAACAAAGCCGGCAGCCCCTGACATAAAGCGTTGTTTCATCTCTGTCTCAAGCGTTCCTTTGGTTTCCAGCCCTGTCAGTTCATCAACGCGAAGACGTTTGCCTGTTTCTTCCAGCCGTTCATGAAGATTGCCGATGATGTTTTCTATCTTGCCGGACATGAAATTCATCGATTTTGCGATGTTTCTTATTTCCGTCGTCCATGGCAACTCGTCGATTGTATCAAAATTACCTTCTGCAATATTCAGGGCCAGTCTGTCAATTCTTGCCAACGGCTTCAGCACCAGTCGTAAGATAACTGCGAGAAGCGCAATGGAAACAGCTAACATCAATACAGAAAAAATGAGGGTCTCTTTTGCCTGCTGCCATAGTTTAAGATAACCCATGCCGGGATGAATAGTGACGTAGACAATGCCTCCTTTAACCCAGCCGGCATCAATTTCAGATTCTGCTGTGGCTGTCGTCATCGGCAGGAGTCTTGTGAACCAGTCAGGAACTTCCTCGAAGGTCTTGGGGTTGTTTTTTTGGACCAGCATCTTGCCTTGTCGGTCTTTAAGAGAGATTGCAAGATAATAGCCCCGATCAAATATTGCGTTTATCATCGTCTCCATAATGGAAACATCTTCGTCAAGGATATACGGGCTGAGAGAGAGACCGAGGGAGGTCGCCGTATCCTGTGCATGCACCTCTGATTCGATTTGTAGATAATTACGTATGTTGGTGATACTGGCGTAGAAATTAATTGAAAAAATCGCCAGAAATATGATTGAAATAAGAAAAACCAGCTGCTTGGACAGTGACATAAAATCCCCCCAGACTGCAATTTCAAAACAAGAATCAGCCTCATGGCTGACGGTTGTTGTCTCAAACGATTATGTTTGATTGTATTCGAAACAGGTCGAGGAATCAATGGCTGAGTCAGGATAAATAATATGGGACAGGATGATTATTACAGGGGAGGGTTTTTGAAGGGAAGAGAATTGAAAAAGAAAAGTGAAGGAGGGGCTTGCTTTGCAGCATATGATAATTATTCTTGCTTAACGGCGCAGTAAGGTTGTACCCGTTTAAAAAAGGCAAAGATAAAGGATGGTCTTATGAAAAAATTTATTTTTTCTCTGTTGTTTTTGTCACTCTTCGCAGTTTCCCAATCGGCTTCTGCAGACGCAGGTGTATGGGCACTCGATAAATACCATACAAATCTCTATTTCACTATCGATCATATTTTCGCCAAAGTGCGAGGCTCTTTCCCTGAATTTACCGGAGAGCTGTATTTCGATCCGGATAATCCCGCTCAGTCAAAACTCAGTTTCACGGTTGAGGTTAAATCAATCAATACCGGTATCCCCCAGCGTAATGATCACCTGAAAACTGCAGAATTCTTCGATGCGGAAAAGTATCCGGAGATGAAGTTTGTCAGTACTTCATTTACCAGCGCAGGAGATTCAATCTATAATGTTCAAGGTAAATTTACGGTTAAAGGAAAAGAGTATGATCTCGTTCTGCCGCTAAAGTTTGAGGGGATCAAGGATAATCCCATGGCAGAAGGGCAGCAGGTTATCGGTTTCAATGGCAACGTTACCATTGATCGTCTTGCCCATGGCGTTGGAACCGGTAAGTATTATACTATGGGTGTGGTCGGCAAGGATGTTGATGTCCTTGTGACCATTGAAGCGCTAAGAAGCAAATAACTTAACGCTCTCCTCTCGGGTGGGAGTTCTTCCCACCCGTTCTTTTATTGGATTTATAGCAGCCTTCTGGAATGCATCAGATCATTGTGGCCGGCAAAGGCACATGAATTGTTTTCTGATACCAGAATATCAATGGCTGCGGGAAGCTGGTTGCAGCTGTTGAGAAAATGATCGACGACCTGCGGATCGAACTGATCGCCACTATGTCTATATATTTCATCGATGCCGTATTCTATCGACTGTCCTTTCCTGTAAGGGCGGTCAGAGGTAATGGCATCAAAGGCATCAGCAACAGCAATTATTCTTGATTCTAAAGGAATTTCAGTTCCTTGCATTCCGTTTGGGTAGCCCATGCCATCCCATCTTTCATGGTGGGATAACACGATATCAGCAATACTTTTTAAAAAGGGTAGCTTCACAAGGACGTTGTAGCCTATGCGGGGATGTTCCTGCATAAAGCGTCTTTCCTCCTTATCAAGTCGGCCTGCTTTGTTCAGGACCCGATCGGGAATACCAACCTTGCCTATATCATGCATATATGCAGCGGTGATAATATTTTTTATCTGAACAGGGTTAAGCTTCATGTCACGGGCGATGAGCGCCGCTATTTGAGTCACTCTGAGTGAATGATCAAGTGTATACGGGTCTCTTGCATCCAGAAGGGTAAGAATTGTCTCAATTAACTCTTTGATTCTGATCTCCTTAAGATCTTCATCCACTTCAGAGAACAACTGTGCCCTGTTTATGAGATTTGGTGCAAAGCTGTTTCTTTCAGCAGTCAGCTCTGCGTTTTCCATTGTTGTCATACTTACTGATGCCACGCTCTTTCCTCTTAATTTGCTGCCAAATAATGTTCTATTATGTCTTGCAGAATGATCTAGTTTTTGAGTTCTTCAATGATTACGCTGTCTTTTCCGCTGCGTTTTGCCATGTAGACACTCTCGTCTGCAGCCTTAATGAGTTCTTCCTTAGCGGTGGAAACATCTTCAAAAGTATGCTTGAGTGATGCAACACCAATACTTAAGGAGGTTATACCCGGTGCCATTTTGCTATAATTGTGTTTAATTCTGCACCCTATGGTATAGCCTGCAACAGAATGTATCCCAGGGAGAATGATGCCGAATTCGTCACCTCCGTAACGAAATGGGATATCGATTCCTGATCTGCTTGATTGCAAAAGAATTGTTCCTAATTTTTTCAACAGCACATCGCCCTCAAGGTGTCCAAGAGAGTCGTTTACTTTTTTAAAGTTATCCACATCGATCAACAGGAGAGAAAGGTCTTCATTTTCGTCCATGGCCTCAGAAACATGACGGGATAAATGCTCATTGAAATAGCGGCGATTGAATAATCCGGTAAGTTCATCTTTAACTGACAGGAGTTCATAGTGTAGTCTTAATTTTTCATTTTTGACGATGCTTTGCTGCTGGCTTCGGTCTCGCATGAAGAGACTATGTGCCATCCAATTCAGGGTCCTTTTGAGTTTTATTATTTCTGCCTCATCCTCAAGTTCATTCGGTAGGATAAAGGCTTTTCTGTAATCGCCGTGCTTTATGGCCAGGCTGAAAGCATAGAGTTCTGCAATGTCACGGCCAACTATCAGATAGCAGCATAATCGGGAGATCGGTCCAAGCACTACCAGCATAAAAGCCAGGTAGGCAGCTAATAGAGCCTCTGGCTGCACAACCTTATCTGCTTCCAACAGGTAGAGTATCACAGTATCAGGAAGAATAAGCAGAATGAACAGTGTGAGGATCATTCGACATCGTATGCTTATCATGTTAACGCTTTTGTTATTTTAACAGAGTTGATGGTGTGGAGTTTAATGTTCAATCAAAGCGGCGAAGGGGTATGTATACTGTAAAGAGCGAGATGACGTTCAAGTTTGTCCACCTGGTATTCCTTAAGAAACAGTTTTGATTCAAGCTCTTTTATTTGTTGGCATTTGATTTCAAGTTCTTTGCTTTGCCCATTGAAAAAACCAATCTCTTTGTTCGGTGGACAGCAGCTTCTTTTTTCTTTAAGGACGGTGCAGCAATGTCGAAGTGACGTGATTTCAACCTGTTGCAGAATTTTAGCTTTGAAGTTTCTGGTGAGCAGGCTGTTTTGCATAATTGCCCAGAAGGCCCCGCGAAATTCTCCACTTTCCCAATAGGAATTCCACAAACGTCTGATATCCGTTTCACAGGATAACTCGTCAAATCGCTTCACGGTTAAACGGTATTTACTGTCCAGGCCAGGCCTTTGTTTTTTGTAATTTGGGATATAAGTGTTTCCATCAGCTCAACAAAACAAAAGGTACGTTTATGATTAGAGCTGTTTTCCCGGGTTAAGTTGTGTATTTCACTGGCCGAGAAACAGACTGCCAGGATCGGCAGATAATATTGCTCTTCAATTTTCCATAGCGGCAGCTTGTCATTCATCCTGCTCTTGCTGGTTGTTGTTACCTGTTCCATAATTGACTTTTCCTGACTTATGATTTTTAGGGTTGTCTAATTTTATGGCTGCTACCATACACACAAGCGGTAAGAGGGGCAATAGAAAAAATTAGGATTGTCTAAAAAAGTTTAAACAAAAGATTTTGCCATGTTTTTTCATTTCTGTATTCCTGATAACATTACTTATTTCGATCAACTCCCAGTCAGAAATCCACGTGCTCATGGTTTGGGTAACGGTATCAAAAAGCAGATAAAAATGTGGAGAAAAAAGTTGCAGAAAAACCTGTTAGTTTATGCAATATATTGTTTATTAACGATTTAATTATAGTTTGTTTTAACGCAAGTGTCTTGCGTCAGCATTTGGAGAACAGCATTAAATCAATTTTTTCGGGGAAACAATTAAAACATTTAATTAGGTATTCCTAAAATAATTTGACATTGCAAATAAAGTTTTGTAATCAATGTTTGTGATGACGAAGAGTTGTTAATAAATCCGTTATAAGTGACACAGATGAAAACCTGGCAAAAATGGATGGTAAAATGGAAGCAACAACAAGAAGTATAAGAAAAAAAATATGGCAGATTCCATCAGGGTATCATTGCTCAATTATCGGTATTTGTTTGAGTCGCGGTGATTTGAGACAGTTGAGCAGGAAAAACAGTTTTGAAATTCGTTCGTCAATGTCTGACTATGTAATGCATAACATGCTGTCATCATTGGTAAAAATTAAATCACAGCAGAGCCGGGTATTGCATAAGATTCTCGATAGGAAATACCGCGTTTCAATAAAAAAATATCTTGGCTTGAATTCTCCTGAGAATCTTCTTGAACAGTGGGAACACGATTTTCAGACAGGAGAGGTATCAGGGCCATACTGGGCAGTTATGACCCATCCGCTAACTAACAGTGCTGTAATAAACCGTATCTATGGGGATTGCCACATGCAGAGCTTTGACTGTTTCAGCAGGCAGAAAGCTGAAAACAGGCTGGTTGAAAACTACCGGAAAGCAAATAAGCGGCTTCAGGATCAGGTTGAAAGCGGCAAGAGTGCAAATTTTGTTTTGAGGGAGCAGCAGCAGATCAATTCGAAACAGGTTGAAGAAATAAGTGCTGAATTAAAGGATATTAAACAACTTAACAAAGGGCTGATGCACAGGATACCAGAACTCCAGAAAACAGAAGAACTCAGGGAGCAATTAGATAAAGCACAACAGCATATTGCTGCTTTGAAATGTGAAGCTGAGCAGGTCCTAACACAGAAATTGCAGCTTGAGCATACGATCAGCTCCCTTGGCAATATCGTTCAGCGGCAGGAGATGAAGATAGAATCCGATGCACTTTTAATCGCTCAACAAGCAGATGAAATCGCAATTCTTGAAGACATGGCTGCATCAACCTGTCTTGAAGAGTCAGTCTGTAACAACTGCGTTGATGGATGCAGCTGTCCTCTTAATCATCAACTGAGTGGGAAGCGGGTTTTGTATGTCGGTGGACATCACAAGATGGTTGCTCACTATAAACAGGTAGTTGAGCATCACGGCGCAGAATTTCTCTACCATGATGGAGGCCGGGAAAGTTCCAAGCATATTCTTCCTAAATTGCTCAGTGGCGCTGATGCAGTATTCTGCCCTGTCGACTGTATAAGTCATGATGCTTGTAAGTGCGTAAAAAAAATATGTAAAAGAGAAAGCAAACCCTTTGTGATGATGCGCAGTTCCGGAGTTTCTTCTCTTGTTAAAAGCTTAAACGAAATGCGGCAGTAAATCGAATTACATAACCAAGGAGAACATCATGGAAAATTACGGAAATATTCATTCTGATCAGCGAAACGGCAATCTGCATATAAGGCTCAGCGGAGAGTTCAGCCACGACATGGCAATGACTGTCTCTTATCATATACTCAAGTCATATAGAGGGACTGGGAATATATTTATTCATACAAGTGATATCACTGAAGTTGCGCCTCGTTCGCAGGCTGTTTTTGGTCAGATGGTTGGGCTTCTTGATTTACCGATGGATAATATTTATCTCATGGGCGAGAAGGGGACGGCTATTGGCTATGAGAGGGCAAAGGTGTTGATACCAAAAAAGAAAAAACAAGGTGGATGCAGTGGATGCGGCAACTGTAAATGCGGTACCTCGCAAAAAGTTTAATGGGGAGGTGCCGTTAATCAAACCTATGCCCTAGGAGGATATTATGCCAAAAGCACTGATTGTGTATGGATCAACCACCGGAAACACAGAGATTACAGCAAGACGAATTGAAGAAACCATGAGGGAAAACGGTATAGATGTGGTGGTAAAAAATGTCATTGATACAGAAGTAGGAGAAGTTGGTAATGGCTATGATGTTACACTTCTCGGCGTTTCGACATGGGGAGATGACAGCATAGAATTTCAGGAAGACTTTGAGCCCTTTTATGAACGCCTGGATGAAGTCAGGCTGGAAGGGAAAAAGGTGGCCCTTTTTGGGTGCGGCGATTCGAGTTATCAATATTTTTGCGGCGCGGTGGATGAGCTCGAGAACAAAATGCAATCTCTTGATGCAGACATTGTCAATACACCTTTGCGTATAGACGGTTCTCCCGACGATGCTGATGCCGAGATCGTCGCGTGGGCACGTAATGTCGCAGAATCAATATAGAATGTAATAAAGTAGCAGAGCTTGTGTTTCTATTGTGGGAGTCTGCAGTCTTGCTGTCGGCTCCCTCTAAAACTGTTTTTTCTGTTGCAGCCAATTTTCAATATTTACTTTTTTAAGACAAGCAGCAGGTCCTTATGTTCTTGTGAAACCCTGAAGCTCTCACGGGATTTTTGGATGGCTTTGTTATGGGTTTTCGCATCAAGTGTGTTTGCTTTGAAAAACTCGATGGTCTGTTCCGGGTATTTTGCCATGCAGACTGAAATCAGCCAGCTGTTGGCCATGTGAACATAGTAGGCTTTATGGGTGACCTGCTGTGATAATCTGAAAACAGTGTTAAGATATTTCTCTTCGACATAGTAGCCAAGAAGAATGACAAGCGCTGCCCGAACAACAAACTCATGCTCTGATTCCAGCCACTTGAGCACCACCTGCATTACACCTTCGGGGTCTTTTTTAATGCTTTTAAAGCTGCCGAAGACTGAGTCGATATGACCCCAGTTGTCGATCTTGGCAAGAAAGTCTTCAATTTGCGGCAGCAAGTCAACAAATGGTTCTTTCAGGGCGGCTAGCACCAGTCCTTCAAGCATCACCATTTCATAGACATTCTGTTTGTCGGAAGCGATAAACTCCAGTGGATTTTCTTTGGCTATCCGCTTGGCAACCTGGCGAAGAAGCGGCAGCCTGACACCTAAAACATTCTGGGAGGTGGGGATAATCTTTACGTTAAATTCCTTGTAGCTTTCTTCGGAAAGGTTTTTTAGCTCATTGAGAATGTCGGTCATAAGCTTTGCCGTTTGCAGAGGTTACAGTAGGGAGCTCAAATAAAGCACCGGATGCATCATTTTTATACCATCTTCGGGCTTCAGTCTTCCTTCCAGATTCATCTGGCACATCGGGCAATCGGTAAGCCAGATATTGGCGCCGGTCCTCTTTGCATTTTCTGCTTTGGTCTCAGCCATTTTGGTGGCAATTGCCGGATATTCGTAAAAGAAGGTGCCGCCTCCGCCGCAGCAGCTGTTGGCATCTGATGCCGGTTTGAAGTTTATTGCTTCAAGTTTGCGCAGCATGGGCTCTGCCGAGATGAAACTGTTTCGCAGGTGGCATGGGGTATGGTAGGTAATGATATCGTTTTTCGCCTTGCCGCCTTGCTGGATAAGTTCTTCGAGTTTATCTCTGCGGTTATTGATAAACTGCATAATATCAGTCACCTTCGCAGCGATCTTGTCGGCTTTGGTTGCATCTTCCCCGTATTTGCGAATAACCTGGGGAAATTCTTTTTTCAGAGCAGAGCCGCAGGTCGGGCAGTCGACGATAACTGCTTCTGCATTGTGGCCGCTGAGGCATTCAACGTTGGTCATCAGGTTGTCTTTCGCCTGCTGAATACCGCCGTGAAAAAGCATCGGAATAGAACAGCACTTCTGGTTCTTCGGTATGACAACACGGTAACCAAGAGCTGAGAGCAGCTTGACGGTCGCCTGGCCGTTTTCTGCGAAAATATAATTTGTCGCACACCCTGTGAAGTAGACCACCGTCCCCTGAACCTTCCCTTCAGGCTCAATGATTTCAGGCACAGTAGAGCGGAACGGTTTGGTGTTAAGGTTTGGAAAACGGTCAACACTGATATTGGCGACTTTGATCTTTTTCTGCAGAAATTCCGGCAAAACAGCCTGGCCTGCTTTTGCCATACCGGCAGCAAGACCAAGCCGATATTCCTTTGCCAGCAGAAAGACCAAGCCTCGGATTTCAAGGAGATCGCCTTCTTTTTCAATCAGATCGGCACGGGTTTCCATGAACTGTTCAAAATGGTCAATGCCCGATGGGCAGGCTGCGGTGCAGCTGCCGCACATCAGACACTTGGCCATCAGCTCTTTTAAAAGCGCTGATGATGTGAGTTTCCCTTCCCTGAAGGCCTTGATCAGCTGCACCCGTGCTCTGGGGCTGTTCTCCTCTTCCTTGAGGGCGGCGAATACCGGGCAGACACTGAGGCATATGCCGCATTTGCCGCAATTACTGCTTTGCTGTGACATCAGACAAGTTTCCCCGGATTCAGAATATTATCAGGATCAACGGCACGTTTGATGGTGGTGAGAAACTTGCGTGATGCCTCATCCATCACCAGTGGCAGGAACTGGGTTTTGGCAAGGCCGATACCATGTTCGCCTGAAAGGGTGCCGTGAAGGGCGGCCGCGTCGGTAAAGATCTCTTTGAAAGCGGCTTCAACTTTGGCCCATTCTTCTTTGTCGTTTCTGTCGGCACAGATAAAGGGGTGCATATTGCCGTCACCAGCATGCGCCAGAACACCGCCTTTGAGTTTATATTTTCCGATGGTACTGTTAATTGACCGCACCATTTCGGGCACCTTGCTTACCGGCACGGTAACATCTTCTGAAAGAATGTCGGGAGCAATCTTTGCAAATACACCGTACGCGGCACGTCTTGCCGCCCAGAGACGGTTACGGTCTGCTTCTTCGGTTGCCTTTATGATTGATACTGCATGGTTCTTCTTGAGAATATCCGTAATTTTTTCAATCTCACGCTCACAGCTCTCTTTGATGCCGTCAACCTCAATCAGCAGGGTTCCGGCCGCCTCAGTGGGCAGGTCCTGATGGAGGGCATTCTCAAGGGCATTCATGCCTACCTTGTCGACCAGCTCAATGGCAACCGGCAGAATTCCTGAGCCGATGATGTCTGATACTGATTTTGCCGTATTGTCCAGCTCATCAAAGGTGACCATCAGGGTCTGGGCGGTTTCCGGGCAGGGAACAACCCGAAGGGTAAGTTCGGTGATGATGCCGAGCGTGCCTTCAGAGCCGCAGAAGAGGGCGGAGAGTTTGTAGCCGGTAACATCCTTGATATTTCGGCTGCCGAACCGAATAACTTCACCCGAGGCGAGAACCACTTCCATACTGAGCACATAGTCGACAGTCACGCCGTATTTGAGACAGCGCGGGCCGCCGGCATTAAGGGCAACGTTGCCGCCGATGGTGGAGAAATTCATCGAACCCGGGTCAGGCGGGAAAAAGAAGCCTTCCGGAGCCAGCGCCCTCTGCAGTTCACCGTTGATAACCCCGGGCTGGACAATTGCATATCTGTCCGGGGTATTGATTTCAATGATCTTATCCATCTTGGTGAAGCAGAGTACAATCCCCTGGTTAACCGCAATAGGGGCCCCGCAGACACTGGTGCCGGCGCCGCGGGCAGTAACAGGAATCTTGTGGGCGGATGCAACTTGTAAAATTTCAGAAACCTCTTTTGTGGAAACCGGAAACAGCACCGCCTCCGGCATGGCCTCTTCCAAAAAGGAATCGTATGAATAGCAGGTCAGTATCTCAACAGCGTCACTGAACCGGTCTTTACCGGTAATTGCGATGAGCTGCTCTTTTGCGGTTTTGGAAAGCATAGTATATAAAAAACCTCTTATCGGAGTAATAAGTCCGGCAGTACCAGGGAAATAGAAGGAATGTAGGTTACCAGCAGCAGGCAGAACAGCATGATTCCAAGAAAGGGCATGACTCCTCTGGCAACAGTTGCAAGAGATTTCCCGGTAAGTCCGGAGGAAACGAACAGGTTGAGACCAAAGGGCGGTGTCAGCATTCCCATCTGGATGTTGAGAACCATGACGATACCAAAGTGAACCAGATCGATCTGATAGCGGTTCAGGGTCTCGTAAAATAACGGTGCGAGAATAAGCATGGCGCTGACGTCGTCCATAAAACAGCCAAGGACCAGAAACAGCAGGTTAACACAGAGCAGAAACAGCCATGGGCTCTGAATGTGGGTCATGATCAGATCTGCCAGTTGATGCGGGATCTGCTGCGCGGTCAGCAGCCAGAGAAAGGTCATGGCGCATGAAAGGATAAACAGCAGGCAGGAAGAAAGAATAGTCGCCTGCTCACAGACCTGGGTAATGTCTCTGATCTTCAGCTGTTTATAAAGGAAAATCTCGATTACCAGCGCGTAGACCACGCTTACGGCGGCTGCTTCAGTCGGCGTGAATAAACCTGAGTAAATTCCGCCGAGAACCACCAGCGGCAGCATTAAAGCCCAGAAGCCTTCCTTGAAAGCGGTGTATATATCACTTAAAGAACTGCGCTGTTTAATCTTCCAGCCTTTTTTTCTGGCCAGAAGAAAGGTGTATACCATCAGGCAGAGGCCGATCAGCAGGCCTGGCAGAATACCCGCCATAAACATCTCGGCCACACTCACATTCATGATGAGGCAGTAGAGAATCATCGGTATTGAAGGCGGAATGACGATACCCAAAGAGCCTGATACGGTGATCAGGCCGATGGAAAATCTCTCTCCATACCCTGCTTTTACAAGGGCAGGCACCATGATAGAGCCGATGGCAACCACGGTTGCCGGGGATGAGCCTGAAATCGCGGCGAAAAAGATACAGGCGAGAATACCGGCCATGCCGAGACCGCCCGGCACCCATCCAACCAGGGAATTGACAAAGTTGATCAGTCGCTTGGCAATGCTCCCGTGGGTCATGATTGAACCGGCCAGGATAAAAAACGGCACCGCCAGCAGGACAAACTTATCCAGCGCATTGAAAAACTGCTGGGTAATGATGTGCAGGGGCGTTGAGGTAAAAAGCGTCAGAGACAGCATTGTAATACCGACCAGGATCATGCCGATGGGCATGCCGGCTAACAGCATCACAAGAAAACAGGCACAGAGAAGGAGGATCATTTAGCCGCAGCCCCCTTCCTGGAAAGACCTTCTCTGTAGTGGGTGAAGGCCTTTATACAAAAGCGAAAACCCATGATAACAGTGAAAAACGGTATGGGCAGATAGGCGATATACATCGGTATCTTCATGGCCGGAGAAGTGGATTCGTAGCCGTAGAGCCGTCCGATGATTGAGAAGGAATAATAGACGATGAGAAAACAGATGGCGGCTGAGAGCAGCGAGGTGAAACTTCGGGTAAATTGTTTGAACGGCGGTTTCATGCGGTTGACAAGCGAGTCCACCGCAAAGTGGCTCGATGTTCTTACACCGACTGCGGCACCGAGAAAAGCAATAAAGACGCCAAGATAGCGGCCAAGCTCCTCATACCAGGAAAAACTGTAGTTAAACAGGTACCGGGTGATGACCTGAATAAAACCGATGAGAGCAAGCCCCAAAATGGTCCAGACCAGAACGGCCCTTTCGCATTTTTCTATCAGTGCTGCTGTTTTTCGTAAAAATTCCATCATAAACTCAATATAAAAAAACGGCCCTAACTCCAGTACACCGGTTAGGGCCGTAAACAATACCAGAAAACTGCCGGTAGATTGTAATCTTTTTTTGCAAATTCATCAAAGGGGCTTTTGCCCCGGTCAATTTTTGGCAGTTGAAGTGCACGCGACCAGATCTTATTGCTTCATCTCCATGCTCTTTTGCAGAAGCTCGGCAAAACGCCTGTCATGTGTAACAACTCCGGCTGCCTGCATCTTCTGATACTGCTTCTCCCGCATGTTGTCATAATAAGTTCGCGCCTGCTCATCACCCTGTTGACAGATGCCTGCGTAGTGCGCTTTCAAATCATCGGGAAAAGACTTGTCTTTGGTGTATTTACAGTGCTCGTACTTCTTTTCCAGTTTCCCCTTATAGGAATCGAAGTCTCTGCTTTGCAGGTGATAGAGGATGATATCCTCGGTCATTGCCGGTTTATAGGTATAATTGAGGTAAACCTTGTGGTTGCCTCCCGAAACAGATCGGAACCCTTTTGCGGTATGCATCGCTTTGCTTCTGTCGGCAATATAGAAATGATCGATGTCCTGCCAGCGTTGTCCGGCACGCGGCAGTGCCATATTCCAGTCACAGAAGAGAATGTTGGGTCTGCCGTCGACGGGAAAGGCGTCTTTAAGATTGCCCGATTTTGCATAGAAGAACTCATCGGCATCAGCATTGATGATCCAGTCTGCCTTATATTTGTCGATGGCCAGTTTCACCATACGGTTGACGAAGGTTTTCTGGTCATAGGCCTTTGATGGTTCTTCAATAACCTCGACAAGGCCGCGTTTTTCATATTGTGCTAAAATTTCCCGGGTTGCATCGGTGGAACCGTGATCTGTCACGATGATCTGGTCTACCCCCTGAGCCAGGTGAAAATCAAGATTTGCCGCAATCAATATTTCTTCGTCTTTGATCAGCAGGGTCATGATCAGACGCTGGCTGCGTTTTTCATCACTGGTGAAACGGTTTTCAATATAATGTCTGCTTCTGTAATTTCCCCATAACGAGAAGGTATAGCGGGCTTTTCTGCGCCATTTCTTTTTGACCAGGAAGACGGCAAAAAACTTTCCCAAAAATGTCCACAGAAGACCAAGCCAGAGATTCATAGCCACCACGTTAAATTAGACAAAAGAAGCAGGTAAACAGTGTTTAACCGGTTTTATGCAAAACGGCCCTGACCGGTATACCGGGTCAGGGCCGTAAACAATACCATAAAATTACTCTATGGATGTAATCTTTCTTTACTTGCGGTACTCGTCGACTTTTTTCAGTACCAGATCAAACAGATCATCGCCGATCTTCGGACGATATTTATCCCAGACAGGCTGCATGGCCTTCTGGAACGCAGCTCTTTCCTCGTCTGTAAGGGTTACAATCTCGACGCCGTTGTCTTTGGCAAACTGTTCGACAGAAATGCCGCTCTTTGGCAGATGCTGCAGCAGGTTGATGTCAACTTCGCGGTTGGTCTTGATGCATTCCCTGGCTGCATCTCTGAAAATCTGTTTGTCTGCATCGGATAAAGACTCCCAGTAATCAATGCTTACCACGATAACACACTCGGTAAGGGAATGGCGGGTAAGTGTGATATATGGGGTTACCTCGGTAAATCGCATCAGAGTCGTGGTCAGAACCGGATTTTCCTGGGCATCGATCACGCCGGTCTGCAGCGCATTGTAAATCTCGGGAAAGGGGATGCCGACCGGAGAGGCGCCAAGTTCCTTGAACATATCGATATAGACAGGGGAGTTGATGACCCGGACTTTCAGCCCTTTGATGTCATCGGGGGTGTGAACAGGATGCTTGGAGTTTGAAAAATCACGAAAATCGTTTTCTGTCCAGCCGATGGCGATAAAACCTTTTTTGGGGAAGTATGAAAAATATTTTTCCTGCAGTTCTTCATCATCCAAGACAGCGTAAGCCGTTTCGCGATCGGGGAAGATAAACGGCATATCCATAACCACCGCCTCAGGCACGAAGTTGTGCATGACAGCGGTTGAGACGGTTGCAAGCTGCAGGGTGCCGCTCTGTACCTGCTCGGCAAGGGAGCGTTCACCACCGAGCTGGCCGGCAGGGAAGGTTGCAATATCAATGCGGCCGTTTGTCTTTTCTTTTACATAGGCGGCAAAGGCTTCAACACCTTTTGACTGGCCATGAAAGGGCGGTGCAACGTGACCGAATTTGACTTCTGCCGCAATTGCTGCTGCAGAAGAGCTAAGCAGTAAAGCTGCTGCAGCAAAACCTGCGGCAAAGTGCGACAAACGCTTGGTGATTGTGTTTTTCATTCTTTTCTCCTCTATGAAAAATATCGTTTCGATAACTTGAAAACTCTGAAAAAGTAAAAAATGATCATAATGAACCCGTTTATCTTGTCAACTTATATTCGTTTTTTGATAAAACTGACAAAGACGAAATGAAATTCGATCAATTTGGCAGGGGAAAATTTTTGAGATATTATGAGGGATGGTCCCTAGTCATCCGTAAGAGTTATATGAAACCCCAAGAGAGGAGGATGATATGGTAGATTTACAACAGAAAATTGATGATGCACTAAAACATGAGCCTGATTACAGCTGCCTGGACAGTTTGCAGCATGATGTCTGGAGAAAAGTGCGGATGTCGGAGAGCCCGATTCGGGCAGCGTTTCATATTCCGGTCTTTTTGAAAGTCGGCACCCTGGCACTGTGCTGCCTGGCGCTTCTGGCAGTTTCACAGATTACGTATAGAGCTGAAGCCTCCAGGACCGATATCCTTGATTTACGCTATTTTTCTTATCAGGCCGATCCGTCGATGACTTTTGCATCTGTTAACACCTATAGGCTGAAATAATGAAAATAAAACTGATTGTTTATCTCATTGTTTTTTTTCTTTGCGGAGGTGCGATCGGAGTCTGGTTAGGACAGAGAACCATGCCTCAGTTTCAGGAGGGAGCCTATTGCCGTCCGGCCTCGCAGGATGAACTTGATTCTTTCTATACCAATATTCTGAAGGTGTCTGACGAGCAGAAAAAAAGGATAATGAAAATCGAACAGGCTTATCAGAAGGAGCGGGATCAGTTTGCCGGCCAAATGCACCAGGCAAATCTTCAGCTTGCTGATGTCATTGAACGGGATGGGTATGAAAGCCCTAAAATACGGCTGATGGTTACGCAGATTCACTCGGCCATGGGGGAGTTGCAGGCGCTTTCTTTAAAACATCTCGCTGCCGTTGAAAAAGTGCTGGATGCGGAGCAGGCTGAACTTCTCAAAGATAGTGCTGTATCGAGGCTGCGCCAGAATTAATGGACAGCCATGAAACCTGCAGTGATGCGGAACTCATCTCACGGCTGAAACACGGTGAAAAACGGTGTCTGGACGCACTCATGGAGCGTTATCAGAAGCCAGTCTATTTTTTTATATTCCGTTACGTCCATGAGGAAAGCCTTGCCTATGATCTGACACAGGAAAGCTTTTTCCGTGTTTATACCCGTATCCAGAGCTATAATCCTCAATATCAGTTTTCGACCTGGCTTTATCAGATCGCTTTGAATCTCTGTCGGGATCACGGCAGAAAGAAGGCCGTCAGAAGGTTGTTTTCTTTCACGGAAGAAGATTCAAACACCGATGATACAGCCATGATGGCGAAGGATTCTAATCTTGAACGGCGCTATGAGACTGAACGTGAAATAGCTCAGCTGCACAGTGAAATTGCCAGACTGCCGCATCAGCTCAAGTCGGCCCTTATTCTTTACAGCCTGGAAGAAAAGTCTCAGGCGGATTGCAGCGAGATTTTGGGCATCAGTAAAAAAGCCGTTGAAACAAGAGTTTATCGTGCAAGAAAGATTCTTGCAGAAAAAATGAAAAAATTTTGAGGGGAAAGGGTGTGCGCCGCGTAGAATAAGAATATACACAAAAAAAACAGCGTCTTTTGACTGCCGGGAGAGCTTTTATGAAATATATTTTCTTATCGTTTTTCATCTGTCTGATTACAGTGCCTGCTGAAGGGCATGGGAAAACACTCAACGAGTATTTCGAGATTCTTAACGCCCATCCGAAAATAGAAGCCATCTCTGCCAGGGAAAAGGCCTTGCGTTTGCAGGCCGACAGCACTGCAGGTCTCCCTGACCCGAGTCTTTTTGTCGGGGTGGAAAATGTCCCCGTTTCTGATCCTTCCTTCGACCGTTATTTACCTACTTCAAAAACTCTGGGCTTTTCTCAGGGGTTCCCTGGCTTCGGCAGCAGAAATGCTCAGAAAAACGTTTTCCTTGCTTCTGCGGACAACTCTGAATTGATGTCTGAATATGCCGGATCACAGCTTCGGGGGCTCTTTCTTTCCCGTCTTGCAGATCTTGAGCGTGTGAATAAACAGCTCGATCTGGAGCAGCAGAAGAAACCGATAATAGTTCAGCTGCAGGAATATTATGACGGCAGGATCGCTGCCGGTGATGCGATTTTCGAAAAAACCTTCAAGGCTGAGGCAGAGCAGTATGATGTCGAGCAGCGATTAAACTCGCTCAACTCGGAAAAAGCCGTCATCGAGGCAGATCTTGTCCAGCTGGTTGGTGAAGTTCCGGCTGATTTGCACCCGGAATTCAGGGAGAAAAGCTGGGATGGAGAGGTTGCAAATCTGTATCCGGTAAAACTCGCCAAAGGGGAGCTGAAAATAGAGGAGGCAAAAGTCAGTGTGGCCGACAAATCGATGAACCCGGACTTTGGCCTGTCTGCCACCTATAAGTTTCGTGAGGAAGCTGCCAACGGTTCCTTTGACGGAGATGACTGGTTTACTGTGCAGTTGAGAATGTCTGTTCCTCTATGGGCTTCAAGCAAGCAGCTGCCGCAGATTGAAGCCGCCGAAAGCAATAGAACGAGCGCCCAGATGCAGCACAGGGACGTCGTGAGGGCATGGCAGAAGGAAGTTGCCCGTATTCAAAGCCAGAAACTTGCCTCATCGCTCAATATTGAAACACTGAATAAAAAGGAAAGTGCCCTGCAGGAACAGATCACAGCCATGGAGCGGACATATTCCACCGGTCAGACCAGCCTTGAACCGGTTCTGCAGGCAGAACTTGCAAGACTCTCGCTGCTTTCCCAGATTGCGGGGGAGAGGCAGCGTTACATATCTCTTGTAGAAGAGCTTAACACACATATTGCAGAGAACGAAAACAATGAACAAAAATAATCGCCTTCTTTCCCCAAGACCTCTTCTGGTGATGCTGACAGTTCTTCTTCTGCTGGTTGCAGGGTTTGTTCAGGCCGCGGCAATAAAATATACCTGCCCGATGCACCCCCATTATATCTCTGACAGTCCGGGAACCTGTCCGATTTGCGGTATGGATCTGGTGGAAGTGACTGCGGACGAGAACAAAAACCAGGAAGATGAGCATGGTCTGAAACTCCCTGAATATATGATTCAACGCACGGGCGTGCGGACAAAACTGGTTGAAACTGCCTACTTCGGTCGTTCTATCCGCAGTTACGGTGAAGTCGTGGTGAACCGCAGACTGCAAAGTGATATCTCACTGCGTGTTGAGGGGTGGATTGAGGAGCTGCTGGTCAGCGCAGAGGGAGATGCGGTGCAGCCCGGATCGCTGCTCTTTCGTTTCTACAGCCCGCAGCTGGTTTCCGCCGAGCAGGATTACCTCGCTGCCGTTTCTTCCGGCAATAAGGAACGGATTAAAACGACCCAGGACAGGCTCTATTCTCTCGGTGTACAGGATCGAGGTCTTCAGCTGATTAAACAGACAGGTGCCCCGGTCAGGTCCCTGCCTTTTTATGCCGAGCAAACCGGTCAGGTCGAGAATATCATGGTCCGGCAGGGCAGCTTTCTTAAGCCCGGTATGGTTGCAATGAGCGTCCAGGGATATGCAAAGGTGTGGGTACAGGTTGACCTGGCTGAACAGGATATCTCCTTTGTCAGAAAAGACAGTCGGGTTGACGTGAGCTTTCCCAACCTTGGTATCACCCGTGAAAATGTTGCCATAGACTATATCGCCCCTGTGGTTGATCCGGCAACAAGGACTGCCCAACTTCGCCTGGTCATGGACAACCCGGATGGAACCATTCGGCCTGGAGCCTATGCTGATGTGGTTATTATGACCGATATCAGTCCGCGGCTTGCGGTTCCCTATGAGAGCGTTCTGCGAAACAAGGAAGGCAGTTATGTCATTGTACAAAAAGATGACGGTATTTTTCAGGCCAGAGAAATAGAGCCGGGGATGCAATACAAGGGCTTCGTCGAAGTAAAGGCGGGTCTTGCAGAAGGAGAAAAGGTTGTCGCTTCGGGACAGTTTTTGATCGATTCTGAAAGCTCTCTGCGTGAGTCATTCCAGCGGATGGAGAAGCTTTCACTTTCTCTGGCTGCCCTTGATGTCAATGAGGAGCAGGTTGCTCTGCTCAATCACCTGGTTGAAGGGACCATGTATATTCATGAGCAGCTTGTTGCAGGCAAGATCCCCGAGCCGCAGATGCTTGATGCTGCAGAACAGGCGGCCCATAAGCTGGAACACATGGTCGGAGGGACCAGGCTTGTTTACATTATCCATGATTTTCTGGCTGCCATCGGTGAGCGTTCAAAGGTCATGACCATCACAGACTGGCAGAAGGTGCTGGCAGGTTCTGTGAAAGCTGTTGCCCCCTGGGTGGTTGACGGCAGACCAGCCTATTATCGCGGGCTTGGCCTGGCCTTCTTCAAGACACCGGACGGTCGCAGCTGGATCCAGTTTGACGGCGATATGCAGAACCCTTACGGCGGCAAGGACGGCGAAAAAGTCAGTCTCGATATGATGGCGAAAGAGAAACCGAAGGAGCAGGGTCATGAGCAGTAAAACGCAGCTCCAACACGGCTTCATTGCAGGTGTTATAGCCTGGTCTGTGAGAAACCAGCTGCTCATTGCCCTCTTTGTTCTCTCATTGCTGGCGGCAGGGGTTCAGGCGCTGAAACGGATGCCCCTTGATGCCATTCCGGATATGAGCGACACCCAGGTGATCATACGAACTGATTTCCCCGGTCAGGCCCCAGAAATTGTCGAAGACCTGGTGACCTATCCTCTTTCTACCACTATGCTTGGGCTGCCTCGCAGTAAAGCCGTGCGCGGCTTCTCGATGTTTGGAACCTCCTTTGTCTACATCATTTTTGAGGACGGTGTTGACCAGTACTGGGCAAGGTCCCGGGTGATTGAAGCGCTGTCAAAAATAGGTGCTGATCTGCCGGAAGCGGCTCGTCCGCAGATCGGGCCGGATGCAACGGGGGTCGGCTGGGTCTATCAATATGCCCTGGTTGATAAAAGCAAAACCCACGATCTGTCGCAGCTGCGAACCCTGCAGGACTGGTTCTTACGCTATGAACTGGCCACGGTTCCAGGGGTTGCCGAGGTTGCTTCGGTCGGAGGCTATCAGAAAGAATACCAGGTGCTGGTCGACCCCAATCGTCTTCGGGCCTTTGATGTTCCCCTGACCCGTTTAATCGCGGCAGTCAAGAACGCCAGCATCGAGGCCGGCGGCAGGGTGATGGAACGCGGTGAGAGTGAATATATTATCCGCTCCAAGGGCTATGTTGAAAGCCTGGAAGACCTGCAGCAGATAGTGCTGTATTCCCGCAACTCTGTCCCGGTCATGCTGACTGATGTGGCAAGGGTAATAGAAGGCCCTGAGCTTCGACGCGGTGTCACTGAGCTGAACGGTGAAGGAGAGGTTGTTGCCGGGATCATTGTCATGCGGGCCGGGGAAAACGCCTTGAATGTTATCCGCGGTGTTGAAAAGAAGATTGAGGAACTGAAACCGGGCCTGCCGGAAGGGGTGGAGATTGTCCCGGTCTATAACCGTGCGCCGCTCATTGAGGGATCAATTTCCTATCTGCAGCACAAGCTGGTTGAAGAGGGCGTGGTTGTAGCTCTGGTCTGCCTTGTTTTTCTCCTTCATGCAAGGAGCGCCCTGGTGGCGATCGTTACTCTGCCTCTGGCAGTTCTTGCTGCATTTATCGTCATGACGGCACAGGGCATTACCGCCAATATTATGTCTCTAGGCGGTATTGCCATAGCAATCGGTGCGATGGTGGATGCCTCCATCGTCATGGTGGAAAATGCCAACCGCAAGCTCTCCGAACTGGGCAGGGATATCAGCGCCAGTGAAAGGGCCGAGGCTATTTTGCTGGCGGCACAGGAAGTGGGGCCGGGACTGTTTTTTTCACTTCTGATCATCACGGTCTCCTTTTTCCCGGTCTTTGCCCTGACCGGACAATCGTATAAACTGTTCTCGCCGCTCGCTTATACGAAGACCTATTCCATGGCCTTTGCCGCTCTGCTCTCTGTGACAGTGGTGCCGGTCCTTATGCTGTGGCTTATCAGGGGAAGGATTCGCCGGGAAGATGAAAACTGGATAAACCGGTTTTTTATCTTCCTCTACCGGCCGCTTCTGGTCGGTCTTCTCAGACTGAAGTGGGCAGCCGTTGTTGCAGCCCTGATCATACTCTGTTCCATGGTCTATCCCGTTTCCAGAACCGGTTCTGAATTCATGCCCTCTCTCTATGAGGGGGAACTGCTCTATATGCCGACCACGCTGCCGGGTGTGTCCATAACCAAGGCGAAAGAAATTCTACAGAAGACCAATCTGCTGATACGTTCGGTACCCGAGGTCGAGATGGTTTTCGGCAAGCTGGGCCGTGCTGAAACCGCCACCGATCCGGCGCCGGTATCGATGATCGAAAGCTGGATCAGGCTGAAGCCGAAAGAGCAGTGGCGGGAAGGAATGACCAAGGATAAGCTGATCAAGGAACTTGATGAGCGGGTGAAGCTGCCGGGGCTGGTCAACTCGTGGGGGTATCCGATCAAGATTCGTATGGATATGATCTCCACCGGCATCAGGACCCCGGTCGGCATCAAGATTACCGGTGATGACCTTGATACCATCAACCGTATCGCCTTATCCGTTGAATCGGTTGTGAAAGGCGTTGAGGGAACGAGATCGGTGTTTGCAGACCGGGTGACCGGCGGAAAGTATCTCGAGATCATTCCAGACCGGAAACGGATAGCCCGCTATAATATCGATCTCGCCACCGTGCAGTCGATCATCGGCACTACTCTTGGCGGAAAGCAGGTGAACGAGGCTGTGCAGGGACGTGAGAGGTACAATATCATTGTCAGATACGACCGGCCGTTCAGAGAAGACTTCGATGATCTTGAGAATATCCTGGTGCCGACCCCGACCGGACAGCATATTCCGCTCGGCGAGCTTGCATCCATCCAATATGTCGAAGGCCCGCCGATGATCAAATCGGAAAACGCCAGACTGACCGGGTGGGTCTTTGTCGATATTAATGGGCGCGATATCGGCAGTTACGTCGCCGATGCAGGAAAACAGGTGATTGATAAGGTCGAGCTGCCATCCGGTTATCATCTCGTCTGGTCGGGGCAGTTCGAGCAGATGCAGGAGGCGGCAAAGCGTTTGCGTATTGCTGTCCCTGCAACCATTGTCATCATTTTTACCCTCCTGATGCTGCATTTCGGCAGACTTGACAGAACCCTGATGATCATGCTGTCTCTGCCGTTCGGCCTCGCCGGAGGTGTCTGGGCAGTGCATCTTGCAGGATATTATTTTTCTGTCGCCGTCGGTGTCGGTTTTATCGCCCTGGCCGGCATTGCGGTAGAGACCGGGGTTGTCATGCTGCTCTATATCGATCAGCAGGTCTATTTAAACAAACCGTCAAACAGGAAAGAACTGCTTGATGCAATTATAGTCGGAGCCGCTTTACGGGTAAGACCGAAGCTGATGACGGTCTCAACAACGATGATTGGTCTGGCCCCGATCTTCGTCACGGAAGGACTGGGTTCAGATGTTATGCGAAGAATAGCCCTGCCGATGATCGGCGGTATGGCCAGTACGACCCTGCTGACGCTTTTCATGATTCCTGTTGTTTATTACATCTGGGAATCAAGAAAATTGAAAGAATTATGAGGGGGAAAGCAGATTGCCCCGTATTCATGATGAGAAGCAAAACAGATCAAAAAACATTCACAAAGAGGAACAGTATGAATTTTATGAAAATGAAGGCTCTGGTTTTTGTATTCGCGATCGCCATGTGGGCACCTAATGCCATGGCTCAGGATAATTCTTCCATGGAAGGCCATAACATGAACAATGGCATGAACAATGAGATGTCTGGAAATGGAGCAATGGATCACGGCAGCATGGGGAATGGAATGGCAGGCGATCATATGATGGCTGATGGTGTCGGTGTTGTTCACGGCGTAAGTAAGCTCAACAGGACTGTCAATCTGACCCATGAACCGATCCCAGCACTGAAATGGCCTGGAATGACCATGGATCTCCCCTTGGCAAAATCGGTTGATCTTTCAAACCTAAACAGTGGCGATAAGATTAAGTTTCGTTTAGAGCTTGGCGACGACAATAAATATATTATCACCCATATCGAGAAGTAACTGAGAGAACCCTGCCCGGTCTTTTTAACCTGAGTGGTTGAAAAGGTCGGGTAGAGAAAAACTTACCAATAAAAGTTCATTCAAAAAACGTGGTGAAATCATCCACCTTTTCCCGTGGAGTCCTGTAAGAATTCACCCGTTCTCCCTTTTTTTCGTAACCAAGTGCCATGCCGCAGACCAGAATCATATCCTGCTCGATATGAAGATTGTCTTTGATGAGTTCCGCGTAATCGCAGAGAGCTGCCTGGGCACATGTGGCAAGCCCTTCCTCCATAGCGGCAAGCATAACAGATTGTATGAACATGCCGTAGTCAAGGAAAGATCCGGTGGCAAGAGACGGGGAGAGAAAGAAGAGAAGCATAACCGGCGCATCAAAACACCTGTAGTTAGCCTGCCACTGCTCCAGTCGCTTTGCCTTGTCGGCTCGATCGATTCCCAGGGCGTCGTAGAGCTGCATGCCGCATGATACGCGGCGATTCTTGAACGGTTCTTCCCATTTTTCAGGATAATAGGTGTAATCCCGTTTGGCCTGAATGCCCTCTTTAAATGCAGATATCATTTCTTCAGACAATTTTTCTTTTGTTTTTCCGGTAACAACGGCAATCTGCCAGGGTTGGGAGTTTGCTCCGGATGGCGCATGGCTGGCACATTCCAGTATGCGCTTGATTGTCTCCTGATTGACCGGCTGGGATGTGAAGCTGCGAATGGATTGTCGTTTTTTTATGGCGTCAGAAATGTTCATTTTTTTTGTAAATGGTGTTGCCTGATATTCGTCTTATTCTCTGTTTTTCTGGCTTTTAACTTACTATAAAAAAAGGTTTTATTGTTTATAAATACAGAATAAGCGAGTTTGAAATACGGATACAAATACGATATCATTATCCAGATCAAATGTGCAGCAAGATATTGGAAAATGAAAAGTTATATTAATTGAAGAAAATTTGTCTCCAGAAAACCCCTGAGGGGATTCTCATGAAATTTGTGCGTTATGTCCTGTTAATTCTTGTTGGATGTTGTCTGTTTACAATGTCTTGTCAAGCAGTCTTTGCTTCTTCTATGACAGTACCTTTTCCTGGTGAGTTTCAGCCCGCCGTCCAAAATGATGGAACAATTCTTTATACTTCGGTCAAAGATATAGAACAGCAGTTTCGGAGTTATAGTGGGCAGATGACACCAATTTTTTATAATCATAATATCAAACGTTTCATTGTTCCTAAGGCTGACTGGTTTCTCCAGGCCGTCGACTGTTATCTTGAGTTTTTATTTGCCGAGAATATCAGGTCACACAAGGATCAATGGGATTGTGACAATTATTCTATGCTGTTGACCGCTTATATGAATCTCAGACTATGGCGGGCCGGCTACTATGATACAAAACTTGCAGTTGGTTGGCTGAAGGTCTATGCAAAGGTTCCGTGGGCTGGGATTCCAGTCGGAATGCATGCTTTGATGTTTGGCGTTTCGTCTGACGGGATTTATATTATCGAACCCCAAAACGGACGTTATGTTCGCTTATCATCATATCCTAATAGAGAAAACATACAGGAGGTATACCTGTTTTGAAGAAGAGTAAGATGTATGTTTTCAGTTATTTTTTTCTATGCATTTCCATTATGCTACTTTCGAGTTGTTCTGCTATGTATGAACAGATAGAAATGTCGCGGATCCCTCCACCATCAGTGGTGCTTGAAACCGGTAATAAGATCAAGGTCCTTCATAAGCGGATAATTATAGATTACCTCCAACAGGTGCTACCGAGTCTGGAGAATCTTGTCGTTAATGATAAACAATATGTTTATGCAGAAAAAAGCTGGCTGAAAGATGTCCTGCATTGGGTTGATGAATTTGTCTATACCCAGATTCCTGAACTGCGGGAAGGAAAGCGGTATCCTCTGGGGTATACCCAGACCTATATGGAGCTCTTAAACAGCATTGCAAACCTTTCTCTGCGAAAACATTATGATGTGGATGCGTCTGTTTTGCTGGGAATTATGGTCGCTGAATCGAAAAAGCAGTGGGGTAACATTCCCGGTGACGGAAAAAAACGATCATACCTTGTCGCTCTCACCGAAGACGGTGGCGTGGTTTATGACATCTACAGCAAACAGATGGTTTCGCTGAAGGATTTTCCGAATCTGCAGAATGTTGAAAATATGCTTTTTTAGGTTCTTGGTATCGACCTGAATTATGTTTTTCATTGTACATGGTTTAGCGTTTTGGAAAAATAGTCGATAGATACTGATGAGTTAATCCCCGTTTACGGAAAATAAAAGTGTCCGATACTATTTATTGACCCATCATCAAGGTGTTTCGGCAACCTACCGAAGACCGTTCATTTATATTTCTGCAACTGCTGTCAGAGCAGTAATGCTTGGCTGTATTTTATGGCATTTCTGAAAAGAGGTGAAAAGAAATTCTCATAATACTATCTTGCTGATGGTATGATACAGGCAGCAAACCAAGAACCGTTTTACTGGGTTTCCTGATCACCAACGAATTGTTAAGAATGTTGTCAAATTAAAGCAAAATCCCCGGAGAAACCATGTTGAAGCAACAGATTCAATCCGCAGTAAAACACACAAAGTCTGATCTTGTCATAACCAATGTTCAGGTGGTTGATGTGTTCAGTCAGGATATTTTCACTGCCGATGTGGCGATCAATGACGGCTTTTTTGTCGGTATTGGTGACTATAGCGGTTTCGGCCGGGAGGAGATTGATGGTCGCGGAAAATATCTCGTACCGGGCCTGATTGATGCGCATGCGCATATTGAGTCAACATTGGTGACACCGATAGAATACAGTAATGTCTGCCTGCCTCGGGGAATTACGGGGGTAATCGCCGATCCTCACGAAATTGCCAATGTCTGCGGTGCTGCAGGCATCAGGTTCATGCTGGAATGCGGCAAAAAGGTTCCTATGGATATTCATCTGATGCTGCCGTCCTGTGTTCCGGCAACCTCGTTTGAACATAGTGGTGCCATAATGACTGCCGATGACCTGCGTCCTCTGTATGATGAAGACGGGGTTTTGGGGCTTGCCGAGGTAATGGATTTTCCGGCCGTTTTAAACGGCAGTGATGACATGCTGAGCAAAATTCTCGATGCTGATAAACGGGGCTGCAGGATTGACGGGCATTGTGCAGGATTCGGGATTGATCAGCTGAACATGTATGCTGCGGCAAATATTCGAACTGACCATGAATGTGACACGGCAGAGGGTGTTATTGATCGTGCAAGACGCGGAATTTATACCCTTATTCGCGAAGGAACTGTATGTAAAGATCTGAATAAAATGCTGCCGGCAGTAAAGCAGAAAAATTCGCCGATGCTCTGTTTTGCAACAGACGACAAGCATCTTGATGATATTCTGGAAAACGGAGGAGTTGATAATAATATCAGAATGGCAATCTCCGGAGGCGTACCGGCTCCTACTGCAATCCAGATGGGGTCGCTTAATGTTGCCCGGTGTTACCAGCTTGATCGAAGAGGTGCGGTTGCACCGGGGTATCACGCTGATTTTTCACTGGTTGCCGACCTGCATCAGTTTACTGTTGAGAAGGTCTTCAAGCAGGGGAAACTGGTGGCAGAGAACGGGGCGGTTATCAAAGCGGTTGACTCCGGTGATATGCTGGTTCCTGAGAAACTGCTCGATACAGTACATTTGCCGGAGATTGGAGAAAAGGATCTCGCCATACCAATGAACGGCTGCAGTCGCGCTAATATTATTGAGATTGTTCCGGGGACGGTTGTCTCAAATCACCTTGTTGAGAAGGTGGCGCTTGACGGTGATTCTTTTGCTGTCAGTACTGAAAATGATCAATTGAAAATCTGTGTTGTTGAGCGCCATTCCGGTACGGGAAAGGCGGCAACCGCTATTGTAAAAGGGCTGAAATTAACCAGAGGTGCAATTGCAACAACCATTGCACATGATTCTCATAACCTGATTATTGTCGGGACGAATGATCGGGATATGCTTGCGGCGGCCGGGTATATCCGGCAGATGCAGGGCGGTATCGTTGTAGTTGACGGAGGCAAAAAACTGGCTGCGGTCGAGCTTGAAATCGGCGGTCTGATAACCGGCCGAAAAGCTGAAGCTGTTATTGATGATCTGGCACAACTGCACCGCGAGATAACTGCGCTTGCGCCAGAATGTTCGTTTAATCCGGTTCTGGCCCTATCCTTTATGTCTCTTGTGGTAATACCGGAGCTGAAAATCTGCGATTCCGGGCTGTTTTCTTTTCAAAAATTTGATTTTATTCCAGTTGCGGCGGCAGATTAATCGGTTGTCTGCAGCCAGAGAATGTCATGGTTGGAATAACGATCTGACCAGGTGATTTTAATCAGCGTGGATAGCGTGCGTGGAGGTACTATCATGAAAAAACGTGTTTTCCTTGTATTACAGCTCATTTTTTTGAGTCTTGTCATATCGTGTTCTGATTCTGATGAGAAAAGCAGTGTTGAAGAAAAGCAAGAGCAAATTGGACATGACGCCGCTGATGCAATCAAGG
>QKIH01000181.1 GCA_003249645.1 Desulfobulbaceae bacterium
GGGGTAAGCCATACACGAGCAATTGCAGTTTTCCTTTTACCAGTGGCGTAAAAACGATCCTGTGCCATATTCAAAATCTCCAGAGTCTTAAATATCTAATTTGGTAGGCTGCTGTGCTTCGTGTGGGTGCTCAGCTCCAGCGTAGATTTTCAGTTTCTTCAGCTGGGCGCGACCAATTTTGTTTTTTGGAAGCATGCCTTTTACAGCAAAACGAATTAAGTCAGTTGGCTCTTTAACAAGAAGCTCTTTCGCTGTTGTTTCTTTGAGACCACCCATGTAACCGGTGTGACGATAATACATCTTGTCATCCCACTTTTTACCGGTGAGTTGAATTTTGTCTGCATTTTTTACAACAACAAAATCACCGTTGTCGATGAATGGGGAGAAAGTAGGCTTGTTTTTGCCACGCAGGTAATTAGCAATCTCTACAGCAAGTCTGCCGAGAACTTTGCCTTCTGCGTCAACTTCGTACCATTTCTTCTCGATCTCATTAACAGGAGCAAGATAGGTTTTCATTTTGTCCCTCAAAACTATCGGTATTAATAAAAAAAGGTTCGAACAGTGTCGAACCTTTTCGAATATCTTTTTGGAGCGGGAAACGAGATTCGAACTCGCGACGTCAACCTTGGCAAGGTTGCACTCTACCACTGAGTTATTCCCGCTCTTTTATTAGCGTCAAAACGGAGCTATATATACAAAGTTCTATTTAGACAGTCAATAAAAAAATATATTCGACACTCATTTTTTTTCAATTCGTGAAAATTATAACACGACTAAAAATAGAGATAGTTTTCTCTAATCAGAGTATTATACTGTAATATTAGTGCTACTACAATCCCATTAGCAAATTTAGTTATACCAGCCGGTTCTTCGGCTGTCTGTCTACACCATCAAAACGAACGAACATACGGATATTTATGACTGATACAGACCGAACAGGCCTAGTTCAACGAAAAACTGCTGAAACTGATATCAACCTCAGCCTTGCCCTTGACGGCAGTGGAAAGGTAAAAGTTGAGACCGGTGTTGCCTTTCTTGATCATATGCTGACACTTTTCGGTGTTCACGGATTCTTTGATCTTGAAATCAAAGCAGTTGGTGACATTGAAGTTGATTATCATCATACGGTTGAAGATATCGGCATCTGTCTCGGACAGGCATTCAGCCAGGCCCTCGGCGGAAAGAAGGGCATTGCTCGATACGGTACCTGTCATCTGCCAATGGATGAAGCATTGGTAAGAGTTGTTGTAGATATTTCCAACAGGCCGGTTCTCCATTACGAGGCGGACTGTCCGGATCAGAAAGTCGGAACCTTCGATACCTGCCTGTCAAAAGAATTTATGCGGGCCTTTGCCCAGCATGCCGGCTTAACTCTGCATATCGATCTCTTGCATGGTGAGAACAGTCACCATATAATAGAGGCGGTTTTTAAGGGATGCGGCCGTGCGTTAAACCAGGCGTCACAAAAAATTGCCGGGCTTGATGGCGCACTGTCTTCCAAAGGATGTCTCTGATATGGCCTTAGCGGGTCTTCTAATAGAAAAATAACCACAAGGTAAATGGAATGAAAAGAACCCAAATTGCTTGTAATGTTATCGTAGGGCTGTTTCTGTTTCTGTTGTCATCCTGTTATGTGCCGCCGGCCGATCAGAAAATGGACGATGTCGAGAAGCTAAGCTGTCTGCTTGTCTTGCCAGCGACTGCTGCGGTGGATTCTTCTGATAAAATGCATCAGGCAGAAGCCCAGGAACTTAAGAACGGAACAGAATTCATGGATACTGCCCTGGCTGATGAGTTTAGAATTAATGAGAATATTATCATGGTAAACGATGCCATGCTGAACCAGTACAGCCCTGCTATTGAAGGCGGACGCTTCGGCGCGATAAAGGCAGTCAGTCAGCAGCTTGGCTGTAATACCGTTCTTCTTACAACTGTTCATAGATTCAAGCAAAGGGAAGGAAGTGAAATGGCTGTTGATACACCGGCTTCTGCCTCATTTGATCTGAAGATGCTTGATACTAAAGAGGGACATGTAATCTGGTCCACGTCGTTCAGTGAGACTCAGGAAGCACTTCTTGATAATCTTTTTACGCTGAAAAAGACTGAAAAACGCGGCCTTAGATGGATCTCTGTTGAAGAGCTTGCCGGCCAGGGACTCAAAGAACGGCTGGAGAAGTGTCCGTATCTGTAAACGAGACCGTTTTATACTGTTACACCATCCAAACCCGTCGAGCCTTTGCTGGCCGACGGGTTTGTCAGTCTTAATCTCATCTGTAAAATTATGTATAAGCTTCAGGGGCCAGTAAACAAACGTGTCGGCAAAGCCATGCACGATTATGGAATGATCAGTGATGGTGATAAGATACTTGTCGCGGTATCAGGCGGGGTTGACAGCCTGGTTCTGGCCTGGCTTCTCTATCAGTGGCGGAAGAAGGCGCCGATCTCCTATCGTCTGCTGTTTATCCATATCAATTCCGGTTTCAGTCCGCTTGCAGCTGATGGTGAATATGAGGTAGCTGTCCAGTTAAAGCAGTTTGGCATTACGGTAGAGGTGATCGAGGGCAGGGCTATTGAAGGAGAGCGAAACTGTTTTATCTGTTCAAAACAGAGGCGTAATCAGCTCTTTGATCTTGCTGATGAGCGCGGCTGCAGCAAAATAGCCTTTGGTCACCACAAAGATGATTTAATCGAGACACTTTTCATCAATATGCTGTATAGCGGGAACATTTCAACGATGTTGCCGAAACAGGCTCTTTTTGATAACACATTGCATCTTATCAGGCCCATGGCATATCTTGAAAAGAGTGAAGTTGTCGAAATTGCCGAAGGTGTCGGATTGAGGCCTACTGCAAATCTCTGTCCGCTGGCCGATAATACCAGAAGAGATAAGATAAGGACCTTTCTGGAGCAGCTATACAAAGAAGATCCTGAGGTAAAAAACTCGATTTTTGCTTCATTAAGTAATGTACGTGAAGGGTATATGTTATGAAATTTGATGTCTGCTGTTACACATGCTTTGTCCGGCAGGCTGAACAGGTAAGCAGGATTGCCGGGTGTTCGCCGGAAAAGCAGCGTGAGGTGGTGCTTTCCGTGATGGATATCCTGAGATCAGCGGAGACTGATTGCACTCCTCCTGATCTTGCCATGAAAATATATCCTGAAATTTCTCACATTATCGACAATCAGGATCCGTATCTTGAGCTGAAAAAAGAGAGCAACCTGCAGGCAATGAAGGTTCTGCCGCTTGTGCAGGAACTGGTGAAAAACAATGCTGATCCGCTTATGGCGGCAGTACGTTTTGCCATTGCCGGAAATATTATCGATTACGGCGCGTTCCATACTTTTGATCTCGACGGTTTTATGCAGCAGTGCCAGACTATTCCTCTTGCCGTTGATCACAGTGAAAAAATGCGTGATGCTTTTGCAAAACTTGGCAAAGGGAGCAAGATTCTGTATCTCCACGATAACTGCGGCGAGATTGTCTATGACAGACTGCTGCTAGACTATCTCAAAGCCCTTGGTGCAGAGATAACAATGGTTGTTCGCGGCGGGGCAATCATAAACGATGCAACTCTTGAGGATGCTGAAACTGTTGGCCTCTATGATTACGGCAGGGTGATTTCAAACGGGACAGCTTGTCCCGGAACGCCGCTTGCCCAATGTTCTCAAGAAATAGTCGAGCTTTTTAATGAGGCTGATCTTATTATCTCCAAAGGGCAGGGCAATTTTGAGAGTCTCTCAGAAAATGGTTGTGCTAACCTGCTCTTCTTGCTGACGGTTAAATGCCAGACCGTAGGACGTCATTTTGCAGATCTGACAGGGGTGAGCGAAGAGCTGCTGCCGGGTAAAGGTGAAATGGCCATTTACTTCCCATAAACGATAAAGACAGTGGATATCATGCGAAAAAAGATACAGCAGATTCTGCAGGAAAAAGATCTTGAAAATCAGGTTGTCATTGCCGGATGGATTCGGACAAGACGTGATACCGGATCCTTTTCATTTTTAGAAGTCAATGACGGTTCCAGCCTTGGCAATATCCAGATTGTTGCCGATCAGCAGCTCGCAAACTATAAGGACGAGATTGTCAGACTGACTGCCGGATGCGCTGTTGAGGTGACTGGAGTCGTCAAAGAGTCGCCCGCCAAAGGACAGGAAATTGAAGTCCAGGCAACCGAGGTGAATATTGTCGGCTGGGCTGATCCCGAGACCTATCCGCTGCAGAAAAAGCGGCACAGCTTTGAATACCTTCGTGAAATAAGCCATCTCCGGCCACGGACAAATGCGCTTGGCGCTGTTGCTCGGGTACGTTCACGGCTCACCATGGCAATCCATAGTTTTTTTCAGGAGCGCGGGTTCATCCAGGTTCACACCCCCATAATCACCACCAGTGATTGTGAAGGTGCCGGTGAGATGTTCCAGATCAAGGGAGGCAAAGAAGGTGAATTCTTCGGGCGTCCGGCAGGACTTACGGTCAGCGGTCAACTGCAGGCCGAAGTCTATGCCCTTTCACTGGGTGATGTGTACACCTTCGGTCCGACATTCAGAGCAGAGAACTCAAATACCAGCAGACATCTTGCCGAATTCTGGATGATTGAACCCGAGATGGCCTTCTGTGATCTAGCCTGCAACATGGCGGTTGCCCGTGATATGCTGAAATATTGTCTTAACGATGTGCTGACCAATTGCCAAGAAGATCTTGCTCTGTTTGATAATTTTATAGAAAAGGGCTTGATCAGGAAACTGAAGAATGTCGTCGAGCAGGACTTCAAACACATCACTTATACCGAAGCAGTTGATTTGCTGCTTAAAGCGGATAAAGCATTTGAGTTCCCGGTTTCATGGGGGATTGATCTGCAGTCTGAGCATGAGCGGTACCTTACCGAAGAACTTTTCAAAAAGCCGCTGATTGTTACTGACTATCCTGCAGCTATAAAACCCTTTTATATGCGGGTAAGTGAGGATGGTAAAACGGTGGCTGCCATGGATATCCTGGTGCCTGGAATCGGCGAGATTGTCGGCGGATCACAACGTGAAGAGCGTTATGATGTGCTCATGAAACGGATGGAGGCGGCACAAATTAACCTTGATGAGTATCAGTGGTACCTTGATCTGAGAAAATATGGTACTGTCCCTCATTCCGGATTTGGTCTGGGTTTTGAGAGGCTGGTACAGTTTGTCACCGGCATGACCAACATCCGGGAAGTAATACCGTTTCCAAGAACACCGGGATTTGCTCCCTGTTAAAATATAGAGAAGAATAAGAGGGTTAGGTTGTGACGAAAGGGCCGCAGGTACAAAAAATGTTTGATAACATCGCCGGGAAGTATGATCTAATGAACCGGGTGATGACCATGGGGCAGGATCAGAAATGGCGGCGCTTTGTTGTCGGTAAAGCACAGGTGAAAAAAGGTGACCGGGCTCTTGATCTTGCCACCGGCACCGGTGATATTGCCTTGATGTTGTCCGAGGTTTGCGGTGATGACAGGGTTGTCGGCGGTGATTTCTCACTTGGTATGCTCAAGGAGGCAAAAAAGAGGTTTGAGCACAGCCATATCAGCTGGCAGGCCTGCGATGCCAATAAACTTCCTTTTGAAGACAATAGTTTTGATGCGGTAACCTTCGGCTATCTTCTGCGCAATGTTGATGACAGCCTCAGGGTCTTAAAAGAAGTTCATCGTGTTTTAAAGCCGGGTGGAAGGGTAGTCTGTCTTGACACCACGCCACCGGCCAGAAATTTCTATTATCCCTTTGTCAAAATGTATTTCTCCATAGGTATTCCTGTTATGGGCAAAATTATTGCCCGTGATGAAAGCGCTTATGCCTACCTAACCGGTTCAACCATGGGCTTTCATGATGCAGATACACTGGCGTCAATCTTTGAGGAGGCTGGGTTTACTCAGGTTTCCTACAAAAAATTTATGCTCGGAACCATTGGTGTGCACTGGGGTGTGAAGTAATGGCAGTTAATTTTCTTGATCAGGAGAAATCCGCATCGTCCGTCCGGACAACCCTCTTTGAGATGATGATCGGCTGCTGCTCAGATTATCGTGATAAGCTGGCGTTTATTTATAACATCGGCGAGGAAGAGTTCCAGGTAAAGTATTCCAAACTCTTCGAGGATGTTGTCATTTTAGCCAGGGCCTTTCGAAACAGGGGGGTATCGAAAGGCGATAAGATTATGCTGCTGTCAGACAACCGCTATGCCTGGATCGTTACCGATATGGCGATAATGTCAATCGGTGCCGTGTCAGTGCCGAGGGGGTCGGATACACCTACCCAGGAACTGCAGTTTATTATAGAAGATTCCGGCTGTACCTATCTGGTAATAGAATCTGACCGGCTGTTGTCTGATCATGAAGAGTATGTCAAAAAATGCAAGCAGCTCAAAACGGTTTTTGTCATGGAGGGTCTGGGTATCCACAAGATGTTCAGCAGCCTTTATGCCTACAATGACCTACTCTCGGACAGAAAACTCAGTGATTCTGATGTCCTGCAGTTTCTGAAAAAAGGGCAGGAGATTATGCCGGAAGATGATCTGACGATTATCTACACCTCGGGAACAACCGGAAACCCTAAAGGGGTTATACTTGCCCACAGCAACGTAATGCATAATGTCAGACATCTGCCTGGAATTATCAAACTTAGTCCGGATGATCGCTGGCTCTCCATTCTGCCAAGCTGGCATATCTTTGAACGAACCGCCGAGTATGTTGCACTTGCCGGCGGCAGCACCATTGTCTACTCAACCATAAAGACGTTCAGCAAGGACCTTGAGCATTATCAGCCGACACTGGTTGCCACAGTCCCAAGGGTGTGGGAATCGCTTTACAGCCGTGTTCAGTCAGCCCTGAAAAAACAGGGCGGTCAAACACAGAAAATTTTTGATTCACTGATATGGATTTCAGCAGCATACAGAAGAAATTACCGTCGACTGAAATCGAGGATGCCTAAATTTAAAAAGACCTCCTTCTTTGAAAATGCAGTGGAAAAAAGCATCGCTTTTATCAAGATCTCGCTGCTGTATCTGCCTTACCAGCTGGCCAGAAAAAAACTCTCCAAAGTGCAGGACCGTTTTGGCGGTAAACTGCGGTTGGCCATCAGCGGCGGGGGAACGCTTGCGAGCTATCTGGAGGAATGGATTGATGCCGTTGGCATCAGAATTGTTAATGCCTACGGCATGACAGAGTGTTCGCCGGCCATTGCCGGCCGTGCGCTTAACTGCCGGATATACGGCACCCTAGGGCCTCCGGTTGAAGAAACCGAGCTGCGCATTGTTTCTGAAGACGGTGATATTCTCGGTCCCGGCGAAGAAGGACTTATCGAGGTGCGTGGTCCGCAGGTAACCAAGGGTTACTACAATAACGAAGAGGAGAACCAAAAATCCTTCACTGAGGACGGCTTCTTTCGTACCGGTGATCTTGGTAAGATGACCATCAGCGGTGAGCTGATTATTACCGGACGTGCAAAAGAGATTATCGTGCTGGCAAGCGGTGAGAATATTGATCCAACCAGAATTGAGGATGCCATCTCACGATTTCCCTTTATTAAAGATGCCGTTCTGGTAGGCCAGGACAAGAAAGGACTCGGCGCTTTGCTTGTCCCTAATATTGATGAGTTTAAAGAATATGTCGCAGCAAAATTCTCTCACCTCACCAAAGATAAGGAGGAGCTTTTGAAAGACAGGGCTGTTCTTAACCAGATTCGCGGTGAAATGAACAGGCTGCTCAAACCAAAACAGGGTTTTAAGCCGTATGAAAAACTGCAGGACATCGTTTTTATCCAGAAAGAATTCAAACTGGGTGAAGAACTCACCAACACCCTGAAAAAGAAGCGTCACGTCATCGAAAAAAAATACAAAGAGATCATCAACAACCTGCTGCACTGATCAGCAGGTTGTGTCTTATCCGAGAAAGATCCGAAGTGCCAATCTATACGATGGCAGGTGCCGGTTTATCGCCGCAAGGGTGATAAGTGACAGGGAAGTCTTCGCTTTTTCACAACATGTTTAAACGTTTTCACTTGTATGATGCTTTGTTTATGCGATATTCATAAATAAGAGCTGCATGGGAAAGTTGTGTCCGAAATGATTTATCGGGCGATGGGTTAACCTTCATGACAGTGGAAATATGGACGATCCTGTTTATGACCTGGCTATTATCGGCGGTGGTATCAATGGTTGCGGTATCGCACGTGATGCTACCGGCAGAGGGCTTTCTGTTTTTTTGTGTGAGCAGAACGATCTGGCAAGCGGTACATCATCCGCCTCAACCAAACTCATTCATGGCGGCCTGAGATATCTGGAGTATTACGAATTCCGTCTTGTCCGTGAAGCACTCCGTGAACGGGAAGTTCTTCTCAATGCCGCACCGCATATTATCTGGCCGCTCCGTTTTGTCCTCCCTCACAATAAGGATTTGCGCCCTGCTTGGCTGGTACGTCTCGGTCTTTTTCTCTATGACCATTTAGGAGGAAGGAAACTTTTGCCTGGCACATCGGTGGTTGATCTCAAAAAAGATGAGGCTGGCACCCCGTTAAAGAGCGGTTTTTCAAAAGGCTTTGAATATTCAGACTGCTGGGTCATGGACAGCAGGCTTGTTGTCCTTAATGCCATGGATGCCAGAGAAAGAGGCGCCGAGATCCGCACCAGGATAAAACTGGTTCAAGCCAGGAGGAATGGAAAGATCTGGAACCTCACCCTGTCTGATTTGTCAAATGACACCACCTTTACCGTGCGATCAAGATTTCTCGTCAATGCGGGAGGACCATGGCTCGATCAGCTGATGGATCACATCACCCACTGCAAAACAGCGGAACATATCCGCATGGTCAAGGGCAGTCATATTATCGTCCGGCAAATGTATAACCATGACCGAGCCTATATTTTTCAGAATGCTGATGGCAGAATTGTCTTTGCCATCCCTTATGAAAATGACTTTACTTTGATTGGAACAACCGACATCGATTTTGACGGAGATCCGGGTGAGGCTGCCGTCACTGAGGCGGAGATCGACTATCTCTGCAAGGCAGTTTCAGAATATTTCGTACAGCCGGTAAGCCCTGACGATGTGGTGAGCCATTTTACCGGCATCAGACCGCTGTTTGATGACGGCAGAAGAGATGCCAAGGCAGCCACCAGAGACTATATTCTGAAGATGGATGCAGGCGTGAATGAGGACGAGGCACCGCTGCTTTCCATCTATGGAGGCAAGATCACAACCTATCGCAAGCTTGCGGAATCCGTTCTTGAAAAAATTGTCAAATATCTTGAAAAAACAGGCCAGCAGTGGACCGCCAGCCAGCCGCTGCCCGGAGGTGATTTTGCACCTGAAATGTTTGATCAGGAACTTGAACGGTTTAAACAGACGTATCCCTACATCTCACAGCCTGCCGCGTATAGGCTGTTTCGACTGTACGGCACCTGTGTCTGGAAAATGTTTGCCGGTGTTGCAGGACCTGAAGATTTAGGGGGAAATTTTGGTCATTTTCTCTATGCAGTAGAGGTAGAGTATCTTATAGCCAGCGAGTGGGCGAAAAGCTGTGATGATATCCTCTGGAGGCGAACAAAACTTGGGCTGCATATGACGGAAGAACAGAAACGCGTTTTGGAGGAATTCGTCAGAGAAAAAGTCCGGACAGAGTGATGCGCTTTTTGCTGGAATGAAATTGTAATTGTGCAATTATACAATGCAGAACCAAGCGCCGGAAAACACGCCATGTTTCCGGCGCTTAGTCTTGTCTATGGCAAGAGTGCAGAGGCATCCTGTACATAATGAAGAGTTGTTTCGCCCAGCTGATAGGTGTTTTCTGACTTCAATTCTCCGAAGAGATGCTGGTTTAAGAAAAACTCTTTTGCCGGATCATAGAGAACGATTCGTCCGACTTTCTGGTTTGCTGCAAGATCTTTCAGGATTGGCGCCAGATTGGATGAATCACTTTTCACCGGATCACGCCTGATGAAACCGGGGTACCACTTTCCTGCCAGTTTTCTTTCAAATTCTTCAATATCCGCTTCATCACTTCTGGTTGGATAGACTAGTGCAACAGAATCGGATTTTGTTGCCAGTATTTCAACTTCATCGCCTACACTGATTTTCCCTCCTGTCAACACAACACCAAAAATTCCTTCTCTCGGCATAACACAGTCGCCCGCCTGGTGATAGATTGCACAACGGTTATGGCATATTTTACCGAGCTGGGAGATGATAAGTTCTGTCTTGCCGAGTTTCAGGTGATCACCGACAGCGAGCTTCATCAGGTCAATCCCTTCTGTGGTGATATTTTCGGCAAAGTTGCCGGCGACGACGTCCAGCCCCTTTTCACGCATGAACTGGATGCTTTCTTGTGCAAGCAAGCTGACCTGCCGATGCCACTTGCCGCCGTGGGCGTCATTCTCCAGTCCGAACCCTTCAATCAGGTTCACATGGTCAATATTGGTCTTTCGAACACCTTTTCGATCGCTGATTGAAATGGCCTTTATTTTCATTACACACGCTCCATGGTTTGTATATAAATGTATTTTCGAAGAGAAAAAATAGTTCTGAATCGGCGGATGTAAACCACTGAATGAGAGGGGATACAAAATAATACACCACATCGTAACATCTAACTTTGCCGTCGTATTTCCTGAGTAAAAAGGGGTGGAATAATCGTCGGCAAGAATCTGCTAAAGCTTGCATCTTCAGGTATATTGTGGGAATATATAGTTATAAAGAGAGGTTGTTGCAGGCTCGATAATTTTAATAGAGAGGTGTGTATGAAACAGGAAATGGATGTCAAACGTATCGTTACTCCCATTGACTTTTCTGATAATTCAAGGCTGATTGCTGAATCGGCAGCTTATTTCGCCGGAAAGGTCGGTGCGGCAATGCATCTCATTTTTGTTGTCCAGAATTTTGAAGATTATTCGGGGTTCTTCATTCCTCAGATGAATATCCCCAATCTTGAAGACGAACTGTTTTCAGGGGCCGAAGAGAGGATGGCAAAGTTCTGTGAAGAAGTAAAAGACGCTTTGGCTGAAAAAGGTGTTGCAGAGGTTCAGCATAAAGTTCTGATGGGCGATGTTGCAGAACAGATTGTTGACTATGTAAACGAGGTTGAGGCCAACTTGGTGATCATGGGAACCCATGGATACAAAGGGCTTGAGAAAATCATGTTCGGCAGCGTGGCAGACAAGGTTGTAAGAGCAGCTACGTGTCCGGTAATGACCATCAACCCGTACACCTGCTGTATGACTGACAAATAGAAATTGACGGGAGTGTTTGAAAAAACACTCCCGTTCTTTTTTTATCAATCGTCTAAGAATAACACGCCGCTGTTTGTACCGTCGCTGATCTTGTCTATGACCTGGCGAGGGTGAAAATTGCTGAGAAAATAAATCTTCAGCGACTTTCTTCCGTACTGTTCTTCAGGATATATCTCATCTATCACTTTATTCCATTCGCTCTCCAGCGCAGGATCTATGATCGGCCTCTCAGGGTTGCTGCTTGCGCTTGCGGTTAATGCTTCCACAATATTTGTCTTGATTTTTTCGATCAGCTCTTTATGTGCGCTTTTAAATTCGCTGATTGAATCAAACAGGGACTCCAGATCACGGCCTATAATTGCTGGCAGGGCCAGAATATCACAGATGTATGGTTCCTTGCCTGTCTTTCGATCATATTGATCGAAGAGATAATCTGTGCCGTCTTCTCTTGTTGTCAGCCAGATGGGGTTATTGACAAAGTCCCCTCCGACGGCAAGGGTAAACCATGATCTGCAGCGCTTTTTCATGGTGGTAGGATTGGCTTTGATCTTCTTCTGCTGAAGAGCCAGCAGTTCACTGATCGGGTTGTCTTCATCAAGCAGGCCTTCACCCTGTAGCTGGGCAAAAAGATCCATCTCCTGTTTATCCCAGAAATTGAGATGGCTGGCCAGATCTTCTTCCTCGATGTCATAAGTTTCACCAAGTGCCAGCAACAGACGTGCCTGCCAGAGATCTGCCGCTTTTTCGGGCGGCATATCGTCACTTCCGGTAAAAGTTTTACCGCCAAGCAGGGTTGAAAGAATAGCGGTTCTCGATTCGCTGTCGCTCTTGTCCTTGACCGACATGCCGGCAAGAGTCAGAGAAGAGAGCTGGGATGCGTAGTCATCCTTGCGGTGACGAATATCCTTTAGCAGGTGAACGAAGCGATCCCGGTCAGCACCGAGAGGGTTGGGAGTATGTACTTGACAGAGTCCTTGTTGAACGAATATATCATTATCTTCAGAGTCTTCCGCAGGCTCAACCGGGTTGAGCAGGTGAACAGAATCCAGCAAGAGAAAAAGAGGATACTGTGTTTCTGAAAAGATCGCGGTATCAGGAAAATAAACAGGGGCTAGTTTAGTCATATGCGTACAATAAAAGAAAAAGTTACATTTGGTCTTTCAGCAGTAATTTATCTGCTGTTCAATCTTCGTCTGGATGCGTATCCCAACCCGACGTTTAAAGGCAGCCTTGTCGAGACACTGGTTCATCTGCTTGAGACGGTTCCTTTTGTTGCCGGTACTGCTTTTATTCTTATCTCGTTCCTGCAGTATATGATTGGCGGTGAAAAGCTCCCATGGGACCGACGTTTGCGTCTCTTTTTCCTCATCGGTATTATGGGCGGGCTGATCATGGCAATTTACGAATACGCAGGTCCTCCGGCAACCGGTCTCTAAGAGTGGCATTGTACCATGGAACGAGAAAATTACAAAACCTGCTGAGGGTGGACAGGTATAATATTGTAACTCTTTTTTTCTGCTGAACATATTACGGCTGCAGATATGACCACAATCGATCAGACCAATGGATTTTACCTCTATACCTCCAACCGGACGGAACGGCTGCTCGATTGTCTGGCCTCCTTCATCGATCTGAAAAACAGCGCCGGCAGAAATATTTTTGAAAAATCGATTTTTCTGATCCAGAGCCAGGGGATGGAGCGGATGATCTCTCAGGCGATGAGTGATCATTTCGGTTCCTGGTGTAATTACAGCTACCATTCACCTGTCAAGTTTCTGCAGCTCATCGCAGACTGTCTCAGCCTTGAACAGGACAGCGAAGGCTATCAGCGGGAGACTCTGATCTGGCGATTGGATTCACTGCTCAGCAACCTTGATGATGACAGCCTTGCCGCTGTTCGTGGTTACGTACAGGGTGATAACGGCAGTCTTAAACGATTTCAGCTGGCCAGGCAGTTGGCTAATATTTTCGACCAATATCAGCTCATGCGCCCCGATCTCCTCCAGAAATGGGCTGGAGGTGAAAGGCTCTATAACCATGAAGCAGAGATCTGGCAGATGCATCTTTGGAATGCGCTTCAGAGTAAGCTTACCCCGCAGAAACATCGTGGTAACCTGGTGATGGATATTATCAGCAAACTTAACAGCGGTGAAAAGTACAGCCGCTTGCCCTCTGATATCTACATCTGCGGTCTGCATATCATGGCGCCGCTTTTTCTCCACTGTCTGCAGTCTCTTTCAGCCCATGTTCGGGTTCATCTTTTCCTGCTCTCCCCCTGTCGTGAATACTGGGGTGATGTCGAAACCAAAAGACAGCAAATCAGGCGAGCCATTTCAGGAACGGGTGCTGCTGAACAGCTGCTCTTCATTGATGATGAGCACCACCCGCTGTTGCGGGCCTATGGTCAGCAGGGCAGAATTTTTCAGGAGATGCTGCTTGAGTCGGTGGTATTCAGTGGTGACATTGACAGCTACGAAGATGAGGAGCGTGATACCCTGCTTCATACCCTGCAGCAGGATTTGCTTGATAATAATATGGAGTCTGTAGAGGAACCGGCCGACCTTTCCTCGGATGGATCGATAGAAATAGTCTCCTGCCATTCAAGATTTCGCGAGATCATGGTGCTTCGCGACCATATCCTGCATCGGCTCAACAATGACCCTGACTTGAAACTGCGGGAAATTGTGGTCATGGCTCCGGATATTCAGGAGTATGTACCGTTTATCGAAGCCATATTTCATGATATTCACCATTCCATAGCCGATAGAAGTAGCAGAAAGCGAAACACTGTTTTTGCCGCCTTTTCCTCCTTCCTCCACCTTTTTTCCGGCAGATACGGCTGGAATGAGGTGCTTGAGCTGTTGAAACTGCCGGCGGTCTATCCGCAGTTTGATCTGTCTCCGACCGATCTTGACAACATGCAGCGTTGGGTAGTGGAAAGCGGTATTCGATGGGGCCTTTCTGCGTCGCAGCGAAGCGATGATCTAGGAGTGCCACCTTTTGGTGAAAACAGCTGGCAGCAGGGGCTTGAACGTATTCTGCTAGGGTATGCAATGCAGGGAGACGGCAGCTTTCAGGGTGTGGTCCCGTTTCAGGATATCGAAGGTGCTTCTGCACGCGCTCTGGGCGGGCTTATTGAATTTATAGAAGTCCTTACAACATGCAGAACCGTATTTAAGGAACCACGAACCCCGTCAGAATGGGCTGATTTGTTTCTGGATAATTGCGATGCTCTCTTTGGCAGGCCGGACAGCCGTGACCTGCTGGAACTGCGATCGATTTTAAGTGATCTGAAAGAAAACAGCCGAGGCGCACTCTCACAACCTGTCAATTTCGCCCTGATGCTCGACTGGTTTGACCACGCCGCCAAAGAGGCCAGAACAAGCTCCGGTTTTCTGCGCGGCCAGATAACATTCTGCTCCATGCTGCCCATGCGTTCTATTCCGTTTAAGGTAGTCTGCTTAATCGGATTAAATGATGGAGAATTCCCCAAAAAAGATCAGTTTGCCACCTTTGACCTGATGGGAGCAGAGCGCAGAAGAGGCGATCGTTCAGCCAGAAACGACGATCGCTACCAGTTTCTCGAAGCTATCCTTGCCGCAAGAGATATGCTTTATTTAAGTTACGTCGGCCAGTCGATCAAGAACAATGAGAAGATTCCTCCATCGGTGGTTGTCACTGAGCTCATTGAGGTGCTGCAGCAATACTATAATGTTGAGACACCCGTTACCGTTCATCCTCTGCAGCCGTTCAGTCGCCGTTATTTTGACAACAGTAACCCGAATCTCTACTCTTATGACCGGGATTACTGCCGGGTGGCGCAAACCCTGCTTGCTGAAAATGAGCAGAAAGGGTCATGGTGGCAGGGGAAATTTCTTTACGAAGATGATGTTATCCGATTCCATGACCTCCTCCGTTTCTTTTCCAATCCGGCTGGCTGGTTTGTCAGAAACCGGCTCGGTATCGATCTGAAGAGAGAAGACAGCGCACCGGATGAAAATGAACGTTTTGCACTCGATCACCTGACAAAATACCAGGTGAACCAGATGCTTTTATCAGGTCTGCAGAAAGAGCAGGATGCGATTGAACTCCTCAAACCCTTTTATGTTTCGGGTAACTGGTTTGCTGCGGTGCCCGGTGAAGTTGAGACTATAAAATCTGTACATTCGGCCCAACAATATCTTGCCCAAATAGAGAGTCTCGGGCTCGGGGCGGTGTTGGAACCGCTGGAATTTTCATTTGAAATAGGCGGGTATACACTTGTCGGAACCTTAAATGGACTTTACGAGCGCGGATTGGTTCTTGTTCGTTTCGGTAAATGCCGGGGAGAAGATATTCTTAAGGCATGGCTTCACTTTCTGGTTTTGCAGCATCTTGGGAAATTGCTTCCCGTTCACCTGCTCACCGAAGAAAAGGTTTTTTCACTGCATCCGGATATAGAGAGCGATTTGATGAATCTTGAACAGGCCGTCGACTGTTTTATTCAGGGTTCTGAGCAGCCGTTAGGGCTTTACGTCGAGCCTGCATTTGCCTATGTGAAGCAGCTTAACGGTCGCGGCAATAACACCCCGATTAATCAGGCAGCCACGAAACTTGAAGATGTGCTGGAGAGCGGCTTTCAGCCTGAAATCGAGCTTCTTGTACATGGCATGAGTCCGGAGGATGTCCTTGACGAGCAGTTTGAACAGCTCACAATGGATATTGTCAATCCGGTCTGGAGGGCGCTCAATGGCAAATAAGATCAAAACATTTGAGTGTGCTGTTGCCGATCTGAGCCGGGGAATTAGTCTCATCGAAGCAAGTGCCGGAACCGGAAAAACCTATGCCATTGCCATGCTGGTGCTGCGTTTTGTCGGCGAAAAAAATATCCCTGTTGATAAAATTCTGGTCGTTACCTTTACCGTTGCCGCCACCGAAGAGCTTCGCGGCAGAATACGGGCAAAGCTGGTAGAAGGGCGCGACGGTCTGCTGGGGAAGTTAACCAATCCCGATCCAACCATGCAGCAATGGTTAGATAAGATAGAATCACAGGGCTTAAAAGAACAGGTGCTTGGCAGATTAAGCCTTGGACTTGCAGAAATCGACCTGCTGCCTGTCTTTACCATCCACGGCTTCTGCCAGCGCATCCTGGTTGAGCAGGCCCTTGAAAGCGGCCAGCTGTTTGAGTCTGAACTGCTGACCGATGTGGAGAGAATACGGCTGGAGGTCGTTGAAGATTACTGGCGTAAACATCTTTACAGCCTCGATATGCTTTCCTGCTCATATATCCTGTCTAACTACAGCTCCCCTGAAGCACTCTGGCAGTCGATTTCCAAGGCGCCGGGAGCAGATCATATAATTCCTGACTATGAGCCCTTTGCTGATGCCCATGCAGCCTTTCTGCAGTCGTACGAAACTGCCTGCCTCTGGTGGAGAGAAAACGGGACGACGCTGGTTGATTCCCTGTATGAGGTCTACAATGAAGGCAAATTCAAGGGGGATCTTAATGCGAATTTTGATGCCATAATGGCAGGGCTGGAGGATTTTTTTGCAGGCCGCAGCAAGGTCTATACCACCGCTTTTCAATACCTGCTGCCGGCCGTGCTGATCGACTGTATTAACGGCAGAAAGATCAAGAAAGATGTCATGCAGGACTTTGTTGATAAGCTGGCCCTCCCCAGTACTGTGGCCGATTTTCTTGTCGCTGCAGAAGAGATGCTCAGATCATTTAGAATGCAGCTGGCTGTTAGTGTCGGAGTAGAGCTTGATGCACGCCTGGCGCAAAACGGCAGAATGTCATTTGATGCCCTCATCAACCGGCTGGCCGATGCCCTTGACGGAAAAAGCGGCAGCAGCCTCAAACGGTTGGTGGACGAGCATTTCAAGGTCGCTCTTATCGACGAATTTCAGGACACCGATGCAAAACAGTGGAAGATTTTTCATAATTTTTTTGGTTCCGGCAACCACAGTCTCTATCTTATCGGCGATCCGAAGCAGGCCATATACAAGTTTCGCGGTGCTGATATCTTTACGTACTTCGAGGCAAAATCGCGGGCACAGCACCATCTGACGCTGAAAGAAAACTACCGCTCCCATCCGTATCTGGTTAAAGAGGTTAACGAGCTGTTCGGCCACCACGATGAACCTTTTCTCTTTGATAAGAGCAGGATGGATTATCATGATGTTGCGGCGGCAAAGGGCGAGGACGCACTTTTCATTGAGGCTGGCGGAAAGAGACATCCTGCAGTGGTATACGGTGTTCTTGAAGCGGGAGGGGGGAACGAAGGCTGCTGGACAAAAGGTGATGCGCAAACGTGTTTTCTTCAATTCATGGCCGCTGAAATATCACGGCTTCTGCAGCCTACTCCCGATGTATCGCTCATAAAAAACGGGGACAGAAGGTCTTTACAGGCCAAAGATATAGCCATACTGGTCAGGAGTCACCGGCAGGCCGAAGCGTGCCGTCAGATCCTGACCCGATACGGCTTCCCGGTTGTGGCACCGAGCAAAAATTCGGTTTTTGCAACGGCAGAGTGCCGCGATCTTTATCTTCTTCTTGAGGCGGTTGCTGGCCCGGGTAATCTGCGCAAGATGAAAGCGGCCATGAGTATCAGCTGGTTCTGCATAAGCGGAGACCTGCTCGAAGAGATCTTTCATGATGATCAGCTCCTTGATGAGTGGACTTTCAGGTTTATGCAGTATCATGGTCAGTGGCGCGATAACGGCCTTCTTGCCATGATCAATACGCTTTTACACAAAGAGCAACTCCTGCTGCGGATCGGCAATGAACCCTATTCCGAGAGAAGAATAACCAACATCCTCCATCTCAGTGAACTTCTGCAGCAGGTTGAAAGTGATGAACGATACGGCATGTCGCAGCTGATCCAGTGGCTTGGCGAGGCCATGGATAATAGCACCGCACAGGAGGCCGCCGAGTTACGGCTTGAAAGTGATGACGATGCTATTCGTGTTGTCACCATGCACGGCTCCAAGGGCCTTGAATATCCGGTGGTGTTCTGCCCATATCTCTGGGACCGCAGCGGGATGCTCAAAAAAGAGAAGGCCCAGATCAATTTTTACGATGATGATCAAGGCGCACTCATACTTGATCTTGGCTCCGATGAATTCGAAATCCATAAAAAGCTAGCTTTGCAGGAAGAGCTGGCAGAAGATATGCGACTTCTCTATGTGGCGCTCAGCCGCGCTGCCGCAAAATTATATGTCTTCTGGGCAGACATAAAAAGTGTCGGCATCGATTCTTTTGATTCGGCTTTGGGGCATATTCTCTTTGAGAGACAGCGGGTGAACAAAGAAGAGCAGGATAAACTGTTTGACAGCAGACGAAAGCAGGACCGAATAGATGTTGTCACTCTTACAGCTGGAGGCAACGCAATAGTCCCTTACAGCAGAAAAGATGATGCGGTCACACTTGAACCATTAACAGGCGGCAGTGCAAGTCTGCAGACCGACTGGCAGGTATCGAGTTTTTCGGCGCTCTCTGCCTTGTCTGAAGAAGAACAACTCCCGCTGTCACTGGTAGAAGAGGTCGACGAGTCGATTCTGGTGACCGATCTTCCAGCCGGTGCCGGTTTCGGTAATGTGGTGCATGATACCTTGGAACATAATAATTTTAACGATCTTGCAAGCGGTATGCTCGCAGAAGAATCGCTTCTTTTCAGCTGCGCCAGATATGGCGTTACCGCCGATCCGGACAAGCTGCAGCAGCTCTTGTGCAATGTCGTGCAGACTCCGCTTTTTACCGAACAGTCTTCGATCACCCTTGCAGGACTCAACCCGCAAAAAACACTGAAAGAGATGGAATTCTATTTCAGCCTCGGCAAGATAGACACTACCCAGATCAATGGCCTGCTGGCGGGAGAACCGACCGTCTCAAATCTCAGCCAGAGACACCTGCAGGGCTATCTCACCGGATTTATCGATCTGGTTTTTGAGCATGACGGCAGATACTACGTGGTTGACTATAAAACCAATAATCTTGGAGATTACAGTCACAATTACCGGCAGGAATCCCTTATCCATGCAATGGCTGCCCATAATTACGGTCTCCAGTACTGGATCTACACGGCGGTTCTGCACAGGTTTTTACAAAAAGCAATTCCTGGTTACAGCTATGACAGCCACTTCGGCGGGGTCCTCTATCTCTTTGTGCGGGGAATGAACCCGCTAAAACCTGCAAGCTCCATCTTCAGTACAAGCCCTGAGCCGGAGAAAGTCGAATCACTTTTGAGCATACTGGAGAGAAGCAGATGAAAAGCGAAAAAAGACAAAATCTGCTGGATCACCATTTTGCCAAGGCATTGGCTGCGAGATCCTCTTTAAACGATGCAGAGAGCAAGAAACAGCTCTATGACCTGTTGACAGAGCTTTCTTCGGTATACGGTTCAGGCAGCAGCTGTCTGAAAGTAAGTGATGTGCAAAAAGAGATTTTAAGGCAATCTGGTCTGGTTTCAGATCAGGCTGACACTCCACTGGTTTTGGTAGATGATCTTCTCTACCTGCAAAGATATTTCGTTTATGAATCTCGTCTTGCATCGCAGCTTGCCGATTTAGCTGCGCAAACGGAAAAGCTGACAGTCGATGAGAAAATCCTCGATCAGTTTTTCGGGCAGGAGAATGAACCGGATATGCAGAGACTAGCAGCGCGAGTCGCACTCGATCGAAGATTATGTATTATTTCGGGCGGTCCCGGCACCGGCAAGACGACAACAATCTTGAAAATCCTCGCCTTGCTGCAGATGGCCAATAACAGGGAGCTGAACATTGCTCTGGCCGCCCCGACAGGAAAGGCTGCCATGCGCCTGATGGAGTCAGTTGGCACAGGCCTTGAATATCTTGCCATAGAAAAAGATCTTGCGGGGACTATTCCTCAGCAGGCTCTCACCCTGCACAGACTCTTGGGCACAATCCGACATTGTGTTCAGTTCCGCCATAACAAAGAAAATCCGTTAAGCTATGATGTTGTCGTTGTCGATGAAGCCTCAATGGTCGATCTTGCCATGATGAGCAAGCTGGTTGATGCTATGAAACCCGGCAGCAGGCTGATTCTGCTTGGCGATAAAGATCAATTGGCCTCAGTGGAATCCGGAGCAGTCCTCGCCGATCTTATCGCAAGCCTCCCAGACAATACTGTCACCTTAACCAAAACATTCCGTTTTAACAGTAACATCAAACAGTTTTCTGACTATATCATCCAGAATAACAGCGAAAGCGCATGGTCGTTGCTCAACGATAAGGTTTGTGAAAATGTAAAGCTGATCTCCCAACCTCTTGAACAACTATTAAAAGAAAAGATCGAGCCATATAGTAAAGTTCTCAGAAATCCTGAGATAGAGGTAGAAGAAATCTTCAAGATTTTTCAGCAATTCCAGACGCTTTGTGCCATCAACAACGGTCCGAACGGTGTAGAAAATATCAACCGGATGGTTGAACTTCATCTTAACCGTATTGGCTTCGATACGCTTTCAGACGAATGGTATCATGGTCGACCAGTCATGGTCAGCACTAATGATTATGGTCTTGGCCTATATAACGGAGACGTTGGGATTTGTTTGAAAAACAAAGAAAATGGTGATCTCGCAGTCTGGTTTCAGAAACCCGATAGAGGATATCGATGTTATCCACCATATCGGTTGCCGCTATGCACCACGGTCTTTGCAATGACAATCCATAAAAGCCAGGGATCTGAGTTTAATGAGGTATTGGTTGTTTTACCCGATGAAGATGCTCGAATCTTAAGTCGAGAACTAATTTATACAGGTGTGACAAGGGCAAAGGGTACTGTCAGCATGCGATGCGTACAGGATATGTTGATTTTAGGACTCTCACGTGGTGTTGAGAGAACCAGCGGGCTTGCAAAGCAGTTGGGAAAATCATTAAACAGTTAGTCACTATTTTATAACAAGTTAAAGTCAAAAGCAGACTTGCTCTCTTAGCATGCAATTTCGATATTCAAAGACGCGCATCCTCCTTTTCAGCATAGTTATCATTTGCGCCCTGGCGGTATCCGCCAAGGCCGAGGACACGTTTCCCATCCATCTGGGCGGGAAGGTTATCGACCTTGGCCTCGGCAAGGATCGCGCCACGCTTACCAGGCAAATCGCCCAGGCTCTCCCTGGCGAGGAGCCGAGTGTTATGACCGCCGAGAGGGTGCAGTACGACTATGCTGCAACGAATGACGCCGGCCCTTTAACTGTGGCGCTGGACTTCGACACCAGTGGTTTGTTCATAGGCGTAATCATCGGGTCATATACCAATGAGGAAAATCCCTGTGTCCAGGAGTTGCTGACATGGCTGCAGGCAAATGCCGGCAAGGGAGAGCCAACCGTGACGGGCATGATCTGGGAATACATTGGCATGACCTTCGAATTTACCGAGATTCTCCATGCAGGAGAAGATTCCATCTATCAAATCGACGCAATCAAAACAGGTTATGCGGCGCCGTAGGCTGAGTATGTCTTTCACATTCAAAAGAGACTGTATGAATAAGTTCGCAATCCCCGCACTGCTGCTCTTAGCATTTTTTCTGCTCCCTGGCTCAGCGTCGGCCGCGGATGCGGAAGGCACCTATAACTACGTTGAAGACGGCTACAAAGGAACCATGATCATCACCCAAATGGGACCGGGTTTTGTTTTTACGTTCGACACGACCAGCAAAAGCAATGGCAAGCAGTGTCAGTTTGAGACATACGAAACACCAATGGATGAAGGAGGCGGTCGCGAAGTCGATGATCTTCCCGCCCACGGCGGAACCGCGGACGACGGGATCAAATTCATCATCACGTTCGACGGCGACACTGCCATGGTGGATGTTGAATCTGTTGGCGCTGAATGCGGTATGTCGGGCTACTTTGGCGGTAAGTACGTAAAGGCGAAATAGGTTTCGTCTCACTGCGTCTTGCCGGGGGGCAGAAGTTTTGCTCTCAAAAATCGGATTGGTATGGAGCAAGTATCAAAGGAGATTTCATGAGAACGGTCATTGCAACTATTATCCTGTTCCTTTTTACTTCCATGGCCATGGCGCAGGAAGGCTTGACCCTTCAGGAACAAAAGAAGCTGAATACGTTTTTCAGCAATTTTTCTGAAGCGTATGTAACCAGCTTTACGCAAGAGAGCCTTACCTCTGATCAGTTGCTGTATTTCGGTTTGATGCACGCCTTCATAAATTTCCAGGACAAGCCGATGGAAACGGAAGATGGAGAATCTGTATATATCCCATCCGAGCTCATAGACAAGATCACAAAGAAGAATTTCAACAAGACTGTGTCTGAACACGTGTTGAAAAACTATCTGTTTCCAATAGCCTCAGGTGAGGCGTTTGTCTTCTCGCAGATCAAGACGATAAATCACCTTGGTGATGACGTTTACTCCGCCTCTGGAAATATTTACAGTGCGAGTTCGGGGAGCGATATCGACCCGCAAGGATCACCAGAAGATTGGCTGAAGGCTGGTGAGGAAGTACTTGTTACCGGAAAGTTCGAGGCGACCTATAAGAAGACCGGCAACGGCTTCATCCTTCTTTCCTACGATGTGAAGGCGGTCTCCACGGAGCAATGTCCTTATGCGGAAGAGTCGACGAATATGGTCATCGGGGAGTACCAGGGCGTGTTTGACAAGGACGGTGTCTGTTACGCCTCCGTGGTTTCCGAATCGGGCGACTTCGTGGATTTCCGGTGCGCCAATGTCGAGCAGGCGCTGGGCTCTGCAGCCGGCAAGCAAGTTGCCGTCATTTTCAAGATTGCACAGTTCTGGAACGATGCCAAAAAGTCGTGCGACAGTGGCGCGTTCTTCGCTTGGGGCAACGAACTGAAATAGCGGAAGGCCTTCTCTTCGTGAGGGACGAACAGCAAGAAAAATTTCAAATTGTTTTGCCCTCTCACTTATACGTTTTGTCTAAACGGCGTTAGTAGAAGAGTGAGATTCTCCTTCCTCCATGGATCTCATCGCTGCGGCCCCAGCGACTTCTTTAAGTTCTTTTGGTGACAGCGATGTTACATTATCTGGCAGATCGACAATAACTTTTCTGTGGGCATAATTGATGCCTTGTTTTTTCAATTCCTCTGTAATTCGTTTAAACGCTTCTCGCCTGATAACAAAATGAGTTCCCGGCTGGGCGGTGAATTTGACTCTGATAGTCATCACAGAATTGCTGATTTCACGTACACCCTGTGATTTTACGGGTTTAATAAAGTCTTTGCCAAACTCCTCATTCTCAAGCATGGCCTGTCCAACTTTTTTTATCACCTTGCGAATTTTGTCGATATCAGCGTCATAAGGAAAATCGAGATTAAATTTAACAACGATTCCGCCACGCATAAAATTCGTGATTGGGCCAAGTTCACTATGGGGCACAATTTGCAGCATACCTCGATGGTGTCGCAGCATCACATTGCGAAGGGTGATATTTTCAACCATCCCGGAAACGCTGCCTGCTTCAAGGTATTCGCCAACTCGAAAGGCATCATCCAGAAGGTAAAAGAAGCCTGAAAACATATCTGCCACAAGTTTTTGAGCACCAAATCCGACCGCCAGTCCGACTACACCGGCTCCTGCCAATAGTGGGCCTATGTCAACGCCCATGGAGGAAAGCAGAGTCATGGTAACCATGATTACCAATACAGAGCCGATAAACTTCCTGATCATGGGCAGGAGTGTATACGATCTTCCCCTGACAGCGCCAGCCCCCCATTCATCATCCTGTTTGTCCTCCTCCTTTTCCTCTGGAATTGTTTCCTGGATCTTTTTCTCTATCCAGTTTGATATGAATTGCCAGAAGAGTAAAGAGAGGGTCATAATGATAGCTGCGTCAAAAAATACTGCAGTGAACCGTGATAGAAACGGGAGCGAGTATCCCCAGAGTTTGGCAATCCATAATGCCAAAACAACCATGAGAACAACTTTTGCAAAAGTTCTGCAACGATCTATGAATTGTTTTCCGGACTCATTTTGAGCCAGTTCTTCATCTGAGAGTTTTAGATGAGGGTTGTCGTCATAAATCTTGAGTGTTTTTCCAGTCAGTTCAACAAGCCACTGAACAAGTCGATTGACGATTAGCCATATCGGTACAATAAAAAATGATATAAAAAAGGCGCTGTGAGAAGTCTCAGTCTCAGTTGAATAGTCGACTTGCAGAAGAAGAAGCCAGATTGCCAACAGGTAGCCGATGGTGAGAATATGCCACATCCCAGCAAATGTTCTTCTACCCCAGGATGGCCCCTGATCTGGCCCTGACAGGATTTGGTTTTTTATTGTGTTACGAAACCGTATTACTGCCAGAATTGTAGCAAAGAGAAGGATTGACACGAAGATGAACTGAAGAAGCTGCATCGTTTCCAGTTGAGCGCCCAGTTTGTATGTCACGATAGAGAACATCAGGGTAACAATAATATACGATGCCGACCAGGCAATGAGGTGGTGAAGATTCAAGGCCGTATTTGAACAAAGCGGGACAATACGAAACTCATTTACAGATGGTGAAAAAATGATCTGTGAAAGAATCACCACGAGCCGGATGAGGGCTATGGTGAGTAATGTTGAAAGGAAAAAAAGCCTTAGAAACGGGGTTGGAATAGGCATCAGTGTGGAAAAACTAAGAAAGGAAACGGCGGCAAAGATACTCAGCTTGATGATATTGGGTAATGCTTTTACAACCAAAGCACTTATCTTTCCTGTGTTACAGAGATTTTCTTCGGGTTTTTCATCCGCTTGCCGGCCGGATTTATCTGGAGGGAAATTAAAATAGCCTTTAATAAAAATTCGGGAAAAGACTTTCTCGCTTAAGAAACCGATTCCAAGAAAGAGTATTACCAGCAATACATTCTCAAGGGCCCCTTGAGTTGTTCCATACGGTCAGAGTGTTATAAATACTCTGTGCAGATCAGGGAGAAGAGAGGGGACATAGTTGATGAGCTGTTTGAATCTGTTTTCTGAGCTTCCGGTAACTGCCATGAGCCTGTCAAGCATGTCTGCCAGGCCTGACCCAACCCCCGGGACTTTCTTCTGCAGACTGCCGGAGTCATCAAGATAGAGGCCTGTTGTTGAGGAACTCTCGTAATTTTTCGAGTACGAATAAACGTATTTATGGTTTGAAGCGGCAGGCACATCTTCTGTTTTATCGGCAGCAAATGAGAAAGGGGAGAAAAAAAGTGCGAGTAGAAAGATGCAAGATGTGACCGCGTGAATTGTTTTATTCATATCAACAATCTCTTCAATTAAAATTGACAGGAAATGAACCAACGGCTTATTGTCAGCACAATAAGGCCTTAAATGTATATATTCAATGCCTTATGGCATGAATAAAATAACGGACGGATTGTATCATCAGCGAAACGCTTGCGTTTGTTGCTCCACAGGTGGGATGTCATGAGATGTAATCTCTTTTTGCTCTAGCTTCTTTCTGGCCGGAAATCCTATTATATGTGCAGCAAGGAAAGAATTGACCTCTTTATGACCCCTTTATAAACATTTCTCCATGAAACACAGTTACTCAACACGAGCAACTCTTCCCGTGATGGACCTGTTATCTTTCTGTTAATAGTTTTTGTAGCATTAGACTATTGATGGATAAAGTGGTAAAGCTCAGGAAAACGTTTTACCCTTCGTTTACAGACAAAGATTTAGAATTCTCCGAGAGATTTAAGAGTAGAGATAAAAAATGGAAAGATTTCTTGTAATAGTCGCATCCGCCCTCGTTGGGATTGCCATTTACGTTGGTATGGCCAGAGCGGTGAAAAAACAATCAATGCGGGACTACATCGAAAGCCACGCCTGGCTGCTCTACCCCAATGCCATCTGTTACTGGCGTGCCGCCATGGCACTTGTCGCATATATGCTGTTTTTTTTCCTGGATAAGCAGAATATAGCGATTCTTATTTTCACCGTGGCCGCAATCCTCGATGGCGTAGACGGTATTGTCGCGAGAAACTGCAACCTCGTCTCCAAATGGGGGGAGTGGCTCGATCCGTTCTGTGACAAGCTCACCTATCTGCCGCCGCTGATCGGCTTTGCTTATCTCGGAATAATCTCACCAAAACTTGTGTGGATTCTGGTCGGAGTGGAGTTTGCCGGTCAATTCCTGGCCCGCCACATCCTGAAACTGCTAAACACCTCCGGGGCGGCCAACAACTTCGGCAAAATTAAGGCCATCATCTGTTTCGGCCTGGTTATTTTCTGTGCGCTGATTATGGAAAATCCATTCATTGTCGACATCGGTGATGAAATACTTATTGCGTGTATCATTCTTTCCACAGCCTCGCTGGTTTTCAAGTTCGTTCCCAACAGGCTTTATGCGGATATCCTCTCGACGCTCAATTTTTTCTGTGGAATAACAAGTCTCTATTACACGTCAAAGCACGCCTTCGCGATGGCAATTGTGGTAATCATCCTTGGCCAGCTTTTCGATCTTTTCGATGGCAGGATGGCCATGATACACGGCGGCACAAAATACGGTCCTTATCTCGATGATGTGGCAGATTTTGTCAGTTTCGGCCTTGCACCCGCCTATATCATCATTGAGTCTGCAGGGAGTTTTGCCTATACATTTGCATTCATATACGTGATAGGAGTCGCTTATAGACTGGTGCGCTTTGTGGCTGTCGACAAGAAGAAAAAGGATTTGCCGGAAGGCATTTTCAACGGCCTCCCAAGCCCTGCTGGAGCCCTCATTGTGCTTGGCGCAGCCCTGGTCGTTCCCCCGAAAATCCTCTGGGTGATGGCGGCAATTTCCGTCGTCCTGATGGTAAGCCACATCCGCTTTGCCCACCTTGGACGGGTCCTGCTGAAAAACATCCCAAAGCCGCTGTTTTTCATGATCAGTGCGACGATCATCGTAAGCATTGCCTATATACTCAAGACCAAAAGCGGCCTGCTCTTTGGCTGTCTCATCCTCTGTTCCGTTGTCGTCTACGCGATCGTCAGCAGGTGGTGGCTGAAGCGGTCGCAAGCCTGATTGCAGTATTAATCACCATATGGGGGTTGCCTATCAGATTCTTTCCTTTACTGAGATCAGGCCCATTAACAGACATTTGTTGATGGACCGTATTCCCTCTCCTCTTGGGGAGATTGGAGCAAGAGATCGTTGCAAAATGGTCAAGTCTTTCCTTGCAACATTAAATGTAGCTGATCTATACTTTCTCCATGAGCAGATCTTTAAGAATAGAATATCTTTGAATCTACTCAGGATCATCATCTGTTTCTCAAGATGGTTCAAAATGCGGCTGAGCTTTTCGGTCTGCGTTTATCTGCCTGCTGTCTGATACCTAAATTATTCGCGTATCTTAAATCAAAAATACAATTATACTGGTGTGACGCACTAAAGGTTGCGTGGTATATTCTCTAGGAAAGAGGTGTTGAGTAGAGAGCAGTTATGTGGTGTAGAAAAAAAATGGACTTGCAGAATAGCTGACAAAACTTGTTCATAGCTCATCGAAAACAACTTTTATTTCAGAGTCATCTGTTTGCTCTACAATAGCTCTCAATTCGACCTCTTCCAAGATCTTATAAATCCTATCATAGGGTCTCGTCCGTGATAGTAAAAAAGACAGGCACTGTTCTATTTAAAATCGCTACAGGTCCACCTTCTTTTTATGCTAACAACGGCTATAGGCTTTTTTTTAAATTCAGAATTTCCGGAAGATCTTTCTGCTAGAATCTTATTGGGACGACTTATTTTCTTTCTCCCTATGTTTATTAACAGTTAAATATATGAATTAATAATGGGGAGAGTCTTTGAAGTGATAAATTTGTGGTTAAATCGGAATGATTGGGATAGGATTGCGGAAAATAAAAGATGGGAAATCTGGAAAAGAGTTAGGTAATTTAAAAAAAAACAATTACTTATTATTCTGGAATGTTACCTTGTCGAAGGGTATGCTTTCAGTATTCTGTTATCGGCTACTATCTCCTCATTATCGTTGGTCGATATCTGTATCCAGCTAAATGGAAAATTCGAAACGCGTGATTTTTGATGAAACTCACTATTTTAATGCCTTGCCTGAATGAAGCGGAAACGCTGGAAACCTGTATTAAAAAAGCTCAATCTTGGATTCGTTCTGCAAATATCGAGGCTGAGGTTCTTGTCGCTGATAATGGCAGCACTGATGGCTCGCAGGATATTGCCAGGAGGAATCAGGCTCGTGTCGTCTCCGTAGAGCAGAAGGGGTATGGTTCCGCTTTGTTTCATGGTGTGAAAGCGGCAGAAGGTGAGTTTATTATTATGGGTGACGCTGATGATTCCTATGATTTCAGCAAGCTTGATTTATTTATTGAAAAGCTGGAGGAGGGATTTGATCTGGTTATGGGCAACCGGTTTCTGGGTGGTATTGAGCCGGGCGCGATGCCATGGAAAAATAAATATATCGGTAATCCGTTCCTGTCCTGGCTTGGCCGTATGCTGTTCAAGTGTCCGGCGAAAGATTTTCATTGCGGCCTCAGAGCTTTCAGAAAAGATTCCTTCGACCGTATGGATCTCAGGACTACCGGTATGGAATTTGCCTCGGAGATGGTGATCAAGGCAAATCTTTTTAACATGAAAATTGCCGAAGTTCCAACGACTTTGTCAAAAGATGGACGATCACGACCGCCGCATCTGCGCCCCTGGCGAGATGGGTGGCGGCATCTTAGGTTTATGTTGCTGTTTAGTCCTCGGTGGCTTTTTTTGATCCCGGGTATGCTGCTTTTTATAATAAGTGCAGTCTTCTATATTTCCCTGTTGACCGGGCCGGTCAGCTTTGGGAGTATTCATTTTGACGTTCACACTCTGTTTTATTGTCAAGCTGGGATGGTTCTTGGATTTCTTTCCGCCGCCTTAGGCGTGATAGTCAGGATGATAGGTGTTCGGGAAGGATTGCTGCAGGAACATGCTATTCTGGAAAAAGTTAGGGCCACCCCTGTCCTTGAGATAGGAGGAACCGTGGGCCTGGTGATGGTTGCCATGGGGATTTATTCCGGTCTGAGCACCGTTATTGCGTGGAGCGAAGCGGGCTTCGGTCCCTTGGTGTATGGCGCGTTGCTGCGCAATGTGAGTCTTGCGACAACACTTATGATCATCGGCGGCGTTATCCTGCTCATTTCACTCATTATGGGATTTTTGGCCCTGCCAACGCGCAACAGCTAACGTCTTGTAAACGGGTTTCTTGCCTGACTGTCTGAATGTGTAGTGACAGACTTATCAGTTATCTAAAACTCCAATTGTTGTCCACGAGAAAAGACAAACAAGCATGTTGAAGAAGATGTGGCTGCAATGACGAAACTTTTTAGGAAATGTGAAACGCAGACTTGTCCCCTTTGCCCGCATTATGAGTAATGAAATGGCTAGTGAATAGGGGGTAGCGATGTGTATTGTATTGATGTGATGCAAGAGTAAGTAAAGTACTCGATAGTGCGTAAGGGATAGCCTTGAGTTCTTGGCAAGTGGTTTTATTCGAGCCAAAATGGCAATAGGTACAAATTTCTATTGTCATTGATCTGGCTGCAATTATTGAACATCAGTGCTGTCTCATAGTTTATCCCACAGCAAAAGCTGAGAGGAATTGATATTAGTTATTTTGTCTGGTGGTCTGAGTAATTCAGTCAGACTTCTTCGAGCAAAAAGATTCAAGTGAAGCAAACGTACAATTTTTGATATTG
>QKIH01000096.1 GCA_003249645.1 Desulfobulbaceae bacterium
CTTTCTTCAGATGCGGCAGGAGCTGGTTGCAGATGATGATACGCATCTTTTGCCCGAACATTCGGTCTTGTGCCGCTATGAAAAGATGGGCCGTTCATCCTTATTTACTTTGCATAGGATAGAGTCTGGCTGTGATACCATATTTTTCCCAGGTTGTACCTTGGCGGGGACCAGGGCAGAGACAACACTGCGCTGCTACAGCTATTTAAAAAATCAGATTCCAGGGCTTGGAATCGTGCTTGACTGCTGTTCACGGCCATCACATGATCTTGGAAGAGATGCGGTTTTTTCGAATCAGTTCAATGAACTTTACCAAAAACTGAAAAAACAGGGGGTAAAGAGAGTGATTACGGCCTGCCCCAGCTGTCTGGTGACATTCCGGGAATATGCTGAAGACTTTGAGTCAGTGAGCGTCTATGAGCTGCTTGCTTCGTCAATGGCAGCTGAGAAAGAGCGGGTGACAATGGAGGTGACGGTCCATGATACCTGCGTCACCAGAAATGATTCTGCACTTCATGATGCCGTTCGTCGCCTGATAACAATAAACGGTGGGCAAATATATGAATCTGCACATTCAAGAGAGAAAACAATCTGCTGTGGAGAAGGAGCCGCTGCCGGATTTGTTGCCCAAGGCCTCACCCGTAAGTGGTCAGCTATACGGAAAGACGAAAGCGGCGGGCGAATGGTGATTACCTATTGTGCAGGTTGTGCTTCAACCTTTGGCAGCAAGGTAAAAAATATTCATCTGCTCGATCTTCTTTTTCAGAAAAAACGGGTTGCTGACAATGAGGTGAAAGTGACGCGTTCGCCTTTAACTTATTGGAAAAGATTTGCCTTAAAGTGGAAACTGAAAATCGGCATGAACAAATGCACGTAACTTAAGGCAGTTGCGGGTTACAGCCATGAAGAAATCGCGTGACTAAATATCAGGAGACATTATAATCTGCGCGACAGATACGGAATATGGGGACAAGACATCTGGTTTCAATCCACAATATGAAACAGAAAACTGAACAGAGAAGATGTGTTGCGCCTTTAAATATCTATGAAGGATAAGGAGAAATTATGTGGAAGAACATTGAAGCCGCTCCGGCGGATTCCATTCTGGGTTTAACCGAGGCGTTCAGAGCTGATCAGAATCCCAACAAAGTGAATCTTGGTGTTGGTGTTTATAAAGATGACGCTGGCAATACCCCTGTACTGAAGTGTGTCAAAGAGGCTGAAAAACTGCTTGTTGAAAGAGAAAAAACCAAGAGCTACTTGCCTATTTCAGGTGATCCTGCGTACGCTGCAAGTGTTCAGGAACTTCTTTTCGGGGCCGGAAGCGAGGTTATCAGTTCTAAAAGAGCTGCGACCATCCACGCACCTGGCGGAACCGGTGCATTAAGAGTCGGTGCAGATCTACTTAAACGATTCAATCCTGATGCGAAGGTTTGGATCAGCAGACCGACCTGGGCTAACCATAAAGGCATCTTCGGTGCGGCTGGTTTTGCCTTTGATGAGTACCCATACTACAATGCCGAGACCATGGGGCTTGAATTTGAGAAGATGTGTGAAGCTCTTGAGGCTGTTCCTGCAAAAGATGTTGTTCTACTCCACGCATGCTGTCATAACCCGAGCGGCGTTGATATCAATAACGCTCAATGGGAAAAGATTGTTGCCATTGCAAGAGAGAAAGGCTGGACGCCATTTCTTGATTTTGCGTATCAGGGTTTTGGTGCTGGTGTTGATGAAGATCGTTTTGTCGTTGAAAAATTTGCTGAAGCAGGACTCGATTTTATTGTTGCTTCATCCTTTTCAAAAAACTTCGGTCTCTATAATGAAAGAACCGGTGCTCTCACCGTTGTCAGTCCATCTGCTGAAGAGGCTGCGGTTGCCCTTAGTCATATGAAAACCACCGTTCGGGTAAACTATTCAAATCCGCCTGCTCATGGTGGTTTGGTGGCAATGACCATTTTAACTGACAAAGATCTTAAAGCACTTTGGCTCAAAGAGCTTAACGGCATGAGAGATCGTATTGTCGCCATGCGTTCTGCGCTGGTTGATGGTCTCAGTGCACGCGGGATTGAGACAGATTTCAGCTATATCAAAGAGCAGAGAGGAATGTTCTCATTCAGTGGGCTTAATGATACGGTTGTGCAATGGCTTCGTGACCAGAAAGGTATTTACGTTGTCGGTGGTGGTCGTATTAACCTTGCAGGTCTTAC
>QKIH01000133.1 GCA_003249645.1 Desulfobulbaceae bacterium
TGTCGTTGAACGGTATGCAGAAGATAACAGCAATTATAAAAAGAAGGGTGCGGTTGTAATCGGTCCCGCTGGCGAAAATTTGGTTCGTTTTGCCATTATCGCAAATGACAAATGGCGGTGTGCAGGTAGGACCGGAACCGGTGCGGTGCTTGGATCTAAAATGGTGAAAGCAGTTGTCTTTCAGGGCAGTGAAAAAAGGCAATATGCCGACCAGCCGGGTGTTTATGCCTATGCGAAATCATTTATGCAGGAAAACAGGGAACATCCGGGTGTAAAGGCATACAAGAAGCTTGGTACGACGCAGATGGTGAATCTGATGAATCATGCCGGAGCCTTGCCCACCAGATACTGGAATGACAGTACCTTTGATGATGCAGAGCAGATCAGTGGTGAAAAGTTGCATATAGAACACGAAGTCAAACCTCATGCCTGTGCAAAATGTTTTATGGCCTGTGGTAGACTGACCCGGATTATGAAAGGTCGGCATAAAGATCTGCAGATAGAAGGGCCTGAATATGAGACGCTCTACTCTTTCGGCAGTCTCTGTATGATTAAAGAGGTGGAAGAAGTCGCCTATCTCAACGATCTCTGCGACAGACTCGGTATGGATACCATTTCGGCCGGTAATCTCTGTGGGCTTCTGATGGAAGGGAAAGTGCTTGGCCGAACCGATTTCGATATCGATTATGGCAATGCCGATCATGCCATTGAACTTGTAAAAGCAATATCGGCAAGAAAGGGTGTCGGTGACATTCTGGCTGACGGTATTATCCGTGCTGCCAAAGAGTTTGATCTTGAAGATATTGCAGTCCATGTAAAAGGCCTTGAACCGGCAGGTTATGAACCCAGAAAACTCAAAGGTATGGGCCTTGCTTTCGCCACATCGCCAAGGGGGGCGTGTCATCTGCGAACCACCTTTTATAAACCTGAACTCTCCGGCATGATTCCGCCTGATCAAATTGAAGAAAAGGCAGAAATGCTGATTGACTTCGAAGATCGTCTCTGCTTGTTTGACACCCTGATCCTCTGCAGGTTCTATCGGGATCTTTATAGCTGGGAAGAGCTTGAGGAGGTCTTGAATCTTGTCACGGGGCAGAAAAAATCCGTTGCTCAGTGGCGAGATCTTGCCGTCGATATCATCAATATGATCAGGGAGTTCAACCTCCGTGAAGGATTGCAGCCGCATGAAGAACGGCTGCCCCCCAAACTGACGAAACAGGCTCTTCCAAACGGCGATAAACTTACCGTCGAAGAAATGAACTACATGCTGCAGGATTATTACAGACTCAGGGGGTGGGTAGTGTCGGAAGCAAGCGAAGAAACTGTATCCTAAATGAAGCCTTTCAATAACCGGAGATTCGATTTAATTGACTCCGTTATCTACATCTGATTGTCATAGCTGATTTCTGTTAAAGGCCGGATGAAAAAATATTGCAGCAAAGGGTATATTGTTTTGGTTTTTACACATGGTGGATATATGCTGAGGATTCAGTAGGAAAGTTGAATCGGGAAGTGTTTTGAAGATACTTTTAAGGAAAATGCTGTGCTTGACATTTCCTTTGAACATACAACACCTTGATTGGATTGCCAGACACTATCCACATGCATTTAAATTTAGTTCATTTCAAAGATCAGGGAAGGGGAGTGGAAGTTGATAGGGAATCATCTCTTCAAGCAGGTAGAGCTTTGAGATGGACAGTCCAAGCAGGCGGACGCTTTTTCTACCTATTTCCGTTTCCGGAAGCAGGCGGGCAAGATAATGCATGATCTGTTCAGCTGTCCTGATTGGTGTCTGTACGGTTATTGAGCGGGAAATGGTTGTAAAATCAAAATATCTCACCTTAAGTGTGAGCGTCAGACCGTAGCTTTCTTTTCGGATCAGTGTTGCGCCAACTCGTCTAGCCAGCGATTCGAGCACACTATTTATCATCTCCATTTCTATGATGTCTTCCTGAAAGGTTGTTTCATTACCGATTGATTTTCGTTCCCGGCAAGGCTCGACTGGTCTGTTATCGACGCCGCGAACGATGTCGTAGAAAAATGATCCGGATTTGCCGAAATGAAAGTTCAGATCTTCCCGGCTGAACTGCCGCAGGTGGAGACCGTTTTTTATACCAAGCTGATTCATCTTCTTCTCGGTAACCTTGCCGACGCCGAAGAATTTACCAACGGGCAGCTTATCGAGAAACGGTTCCGCCTGTTCC
>QKIH01000016.1 GCA_003249645.1 Desulfobulbaceae bacterium
AAGAGCAAATAAGGCCAATGCACCTTTTGCCTGACGGCTTAAAACGAAATGTTCGCCAAATGGGTCAATTGCATCCGGCAATGGAGGCATATAATAGATACCTAAGAAAAGGCCTATACCCAAAACTATGAAAAAGATACGTCTGTAATCTATGCTCGATTTTTCTGTTTCCAGCAGCATTTTGCCTTTGCCGCCGGTGTCTTCATTTTCTAATAGCTGGTCGGAAGACACTGCGACCTCATGTAAAGCTGTCATACCAGTTCCCTCATTATCGTTGAACGGTCCTCTCTCGTTGGCTGCATAGAACTGCCAGCAGAACAGATGACCTATTATTCTTGTTAATCAGCCGAAAACGGCCTGTGACTGTTACCAGGGCTTTGTCTGCATGATGTTTTCGATCTCTTCTTTCGCCTCTTTCTGAATGACGAGAACCCTTTTCTCCTGGGCCTCTTCTATACGGCTAAGAAGCTGTTCGAACCTCACCGGCTTTTCCATGAAATCCTCAGCGCCAAGCTTCATCGCTTCAACACCTGCTTTCACCGAACCATGACCGGTGAGGATGATTATTTCTGCATCAGGGTCGTGCTCCTTGATTTTTTTCAGGGTTTCCAGGCCATCCATACCTGGCATTGCCAAATCAAGCAGGATCACATCAAATTTCTTTTCTAATGCGATATCAACAGCCTCCTGTCCCCTGCTTACCGGCGTTACCTTCATTCCTCTCATCTCGAGCCTTGCAGACAGGGCATCAAGATAATCTTGCTCGTCATCAACCAGCATGACCCTTGCGTTCAAATTTTCAGTCATTGTGTGTCTCCTTAAGCAGCCATAATCTGATCTGATTCATTCTCTGTTTGTATTTTCTGGTTTGCTGCCCGAATGGTTTCGGTAAGCAGTTCGATATCAATAGGTTTCGTTAGATAGGCAAAAGCACCAAGCTCCATACACAGCTGCTCGTCCTTTATACTGCCGTGGCCTGTCAGGATAATTACCTCGATATCCGGTTTGATCTGTTTCACTTTTTTGAGGACTTCTGTTCCATGGATGCCCGGCATCTTCAGGTCGAGCACCATCACATCAGGCGGATCATTCTCAACTATATCTAAAGCCATTTCTCCGTCATAAACCGGGAATGTTCCGACATTTCTATTAATCAACCGTTCTGAGACAGTGTGGACAAAGTCTTTCTCATCGTCAACAAAGAGAACCCTGCTTGGCAGTTCAAATTTCTGCTGGCGATAGATATTTGCTTCGTGGGTTTTTATTTCATCAAAATGCAGCTCCAGAATACCATCAATCGGCTGGACCAACTGTCGCAGGTCGTCTTCAAGCTTTTTCAGGTTGAACAGAGAATTTGAGACAGTGATTGTAACCTCACCATCATGTACAGAAACCCGCAGGTTATGTCCGTTATTTAGAAGCTTGAGACTCACTGCCGCCTCAAGCTTCATATCGGCTATCGCCTGTTGGGACTGTTTGGTGCGAAGAAGTGAACTTGACTGGAAATATTTCATAATCTCTTCTGAAATTTCCAGATGGTTGCAATTTTCAAGTGGTATGACCAGATCAAAAAGGCTTGCATCGTATGCATCCTTTTTGAACAGAAAATCAGTAAGAGTAACAGCTTTTACATCATGGACTCTGACTTTTTCTTTTGACTGTTTTTCACTTAAGCCCTCTTTTATTCCTCTTTGGATTCGTGACTCCTTACTGTCAACGACGAGAACTTTTAATACCTCTTTAATATCCTGTGAAATCAAGACCGGATGCAGGCCGAAAAACAGATGGTTCCCCGGTGCTTCTAGTTTGCTAGCTAGAATGCTCCTGAAGATGGCCATCGCCTTTTCCTTGTCGAGGGTAAATTTATTGAAAACCGATACCTTTCCTGCCAAAAGCTTTTGTACCTTAGCCGGATCGCCGCCGTATTTCCTTACAGCCTCTTCAACCAGGTCCTTATCAGTGTAAGGCCTTACCTTCAGCCTTGAACTGAGCTCTCCTACAGTTCCTGCTCCGCCAGTCAGGCAACATTGAAAAATAGCTATTGATGACATAATATCCTCCTCTTAGATTTTGGGATTGCGTTATCTTTTAGAGGAAGAAAAGCACTTCTTGTGCCAATATGATCTACTTCATTTTATTGTATATATTAAGGTAGATATTCGATATAGAAAAAAAATAAGAGCAAACAATA
>QKIH01000137.1 GCA_003249645.1 Desulfobulbaceae bacterium
TTCTAACCCTGAACATGAAGGCCGGATTTTCAGCCCGCACAGCATTGTCAAAGCCGGATCGCGTTTTCATGTCCGGGGCTACTGCGAGAAATCTAAAGGGTTTCGCGATCTCGTCCTGAGTCGGTTTCGCGGTATAGCTGAAATAGAAGGGCTATCGCTACATGCTATTGATCAGGATGAAGCCTGGCAAACGACCGTAACGCTGATCCTCTCACCTGACCCACGATTAACTCCCGCACAACGTGCCGTTCTCGCTAACGATTACCAGATGGGAAACGATCTGCTTCACATCAATACCCGTGCTGCTCTAGCAAACTATTTACTGAAAGAAATGCAGGTCAACATTAAATATCTTGATGGTACGCCCGAAGCTCAACAATTGGTTTTGGTAAACAGAGATGACGTAAAACGGTGGCTTTTCGGCAGCTAATCAGATTTCACGGTGAGGTAAGTAAACTCAGTTAACCTGAGGATTTGTACAGTGTTGAGAGTTTCTTATAGCTACCTTATTTTTTTGTTTGACAGTTTGGTTTACGGGTAATAGCGAATGACAAACGAAATGAAAAATGAAATAAACAACGAGTTCATTGCTCACGTAAAGCAGACTGATGATGGTCATTGGGAATTACATAAATTACCGGATCACTTAAAAAGTGTCAGTGAACTTGCTGCTAAATTTGCACAGTCTTTCAATGGTCAAAATTGGGCTATTTTAGCTGGGCTTTGGCATGACTTAGGAAAATATCGACCTGCATTCCAGCATTATATTCGAATTGTTTCCGGTTATAACGAGAATGCACATATAGAGCAACCTGGTAAAACGGTTCACTCAGAAGCAGGAGCGATACACGCGGTTGCATGGAATAAGGTCGCGGGTAGATTTCTTGCTTATCTTATTGCCGGTCATCACTCTGGTTTACCAGATTGGAATAAAGCTGAAGCTGGTGCTTCAAGTTTATTTAATCGGTTGTTTAGAGCAGAGCAGGAGCAACATTTAGAGGAGGTTCTGAATGCATCAGATATACCTCCGGATGTAGTTAACTCTCCTGTAATTATTAGTGATTTATCCAAACCGCTCGGTGGTTCAAATGGACTACATTTATGGTTGCGGATGCTTTTTTCTTGTCTGGTCGATGCCGATTTTCTTGATACAGAACGCTTCATGGACCCAGTATCAGCACAAGAAAGAGCAGATATCTATTCACTTGAATATTTGAAACAACGATTTGATGATTATATGTCGCTTAAATCAGCTTCTGCTGAACCGACATTAGTCAACCAAAAACGTGCTGAAATACTCCGTGATTGCCGAAGTGCAGCATTAGAAAGTCAGGGTGTATTTACACTGACAGTGCCAACCGGGGGCGGAAAGACTTTATCGGGAATGGCTTTCGCCCTTGAGCATGCCATAAAGCACAAAAAATCCAGAATCATCATTGCCATTCCTTATACCAGCATTATTGAACAGACGGCTGATCAATATCGGCAGATTTTTGGGGATGACGCAGTACTTGAGCATCATTCAAATTTTGACCCTGAGTCGTCTACGCAGGAAAACGCCAGGAATCGACTTGCAGCTGAAAATTGGGATGCCCCTATTATTGTGACAACAAATGTGCAGTTGCTGGAGTCCCTTTTTTCTGCAAAGACCAGTCGTTGCCGGAAACTGCATAATATTGCTAATTCAGTCATTATTTTGGATGAAGCGCAATTATTACCGCCTGATTATTTAAAACCAATTCTTAGTGTTCTCAGACTATTAACTGAGCACTACGGTGTAACTTTGGTTTTGTCTACTGCAACGCAACCTGCATTAGGAACAACCAAAAATAGTTTTGATCGCGTTGTATTCGAAGGGCTTGATGCAAAAAAAGAAATCATTTCTGATGTTGATGGGCTATTTTCGCAATTGAACCGAGTTGAGATTCAGAAACCTTCAGACTTCAGTATCCGATGTACCTGGGATGAATTAGCTCAGGAATTGCTTCAGTATCCGAGTGTATTAGTGATTGTTAATAGTCGGCGAGATGCAAGAGAACTGTATTCGTTGATGCCTGAAGGAACAATTCATCTGTCTGCGCTGATGTGTGGGGAACACAGATCAAAAGTCATTTTTGACATAAAAAAAAGACTGAAAGCAGGTGAAAACCTGCGTGTCGTTAGCACTCAATTGGTAGAGGCTGGCGTTGATCTTGATTTCCCTGTTGTATTCAGAGCCTTAGCTGGTTTGGACTCGATCGCTCAGGCTGCAGGCCGATGTAACCGTGAAGGTAAACTTGGTAAGGGGAAAGTGGTTGTATTTCAGCCACCAAAATCCCCGGCAAAAGGCTTATTGTTATTTGGTGAACAGGCTACAAGAACAGTTTGGCATCAAAAAGAAGACGACCTTTTATCCCATCAGCTTTTTAACTCTTACTTCAGACAATTTTTTGCTCAGGTTGATTCTGATGCACATCAGATCATGCCGTTATTAATCCAAGAGCCTGGCGTAGTGCAGTTCAGGTCGGCAGCAGAGCGTTTTAGACTGATTCCTGATATTGGAAAATCTATTTTGGTTCCATACGGTGAGAATGGTTTTGACTTAATGGACCAATTAAAACGCGAAGGGCCACATCGTAAACTGATGCGTAAGTTACAGCGTTATAGCGTGAATATTTATGAACCGGAATTTCTTGCTTTGAAAAAAATTGGGGCAGTTGAAGAATTGTCTCCCGAAGTTTTTGGGATCTGTGTAACAAATGCCTATGATGGCTCTCTGGGGCTGTTACCTGCAGACAAAATATATACCGGTGATCCGGCCCAGAGCGTGATTTAACCCAAGGAGAACATATGCCTGTTAACTTCTGTTTGGAGGTCAGTGGCGATTATGCCTGTTTCACCAGACCGGAAATGAAAGTAGAGCGTGTCAGTTATGATGTCATTACGCCTTCGGCGGCTCGTGCCATATTTGAAGCCATTTTCTGGAAACCTGCTATCCGGTGGCAAATCACACGTATTGATGTGTTAAAACCGATATCGTGGGTTTCGGTTCGACGTAATGAATTATCAAAAGTAGCGACAACTCCTACTTCAAAGCAGATAAAAGGGCTGGATTCATCTGTTCTTGGGATAAATATAGAAGATGAAAGACAGCAACGAGCTGGATTGTTCCTAAAGGATGTCAGATATCGTTTGTTTGCTGATCTGATCTTCGATGACAAGAAAGATCCTCATTCTGATTATGGCAAATACGCAGCGATGTTTGAGCGTCGAGCTGGTAAGGGGCAATGTTTCAATCAGCCATACTTAGGTAATCGAGAGTTTTCATGCGCTTTCCGTTTGGTCTCAAATGGATCATTGGGGTCAGAACCATCCTCTATCCCTGAAGATCGATCCCTTGGCTGGATGTTGTATGACCTCGATTATTCTGATTGCCAAAACCCCACACCTAAATTTTTCAATGCAACGATGCAACGTGGTGTTGTTCATGTACCTGCATGGAATAGTGAGGAGGTCAGGGGATGATCTTACAGGCACTGAATCAATATTATGAACGCAAGGCGGCAGATCCAGAGACTGGCATTGCACCTGAAGGCTTCGAACACAAAGAAATTCCTTTTGTGATAGTCATCGACCCGGATGGTCATCTTGTAAATATTGAGGATACGCGGCAAACCATCAATAAGAAATTAAGGGCGAAATCTTATTTGGTTCCTCAAGGTGATAAACGCTCTTCAGGTGTTAAACCGTATTTACTCTGGGACAATATGGAATATGTACTCGGGGTCGTGGGCAAAGGAAAGGCAGATAGAGTTGTTTTACAACACCAGGCTTTTATTGAGCGGATTAAAAATCTGAATGTATCAGATGATCCGGGTGTTAATGCAGTTCTCAAATTTATGGAAAAAGAACCTGCAAATGCTCTTGCTACGTCGTCCTATGCTGAAGAGATTCGTGGTAGTTGCCCATTTATGAGCTTTCGTCTGAATACCGATGTGGATTTGGTTTGTCAGAGACAAGCTGTTATATCCCGAATTAAAAGTGAGAATTCAGGTGGTGCAGGAAGATCCGGTTTTTGTCTTATTACAGGCGATACTGGTGAGCTGGCTGTTTTACAGCCGTCAATTAAGGGAGTTAGAGGAACCAACACTACTGGGGGCAATATAGTCTCTTTCAATTTAGCTTCGTTCAATTCATTTGGCAAAGAACAAGGGCAAAATGCTCCAATGGGCAAAATGGGTAGTTTTGCTTATACAACAGCGTTAAATCATCTACTGGGAAAAGACTCGCAACAGAAGTTGCAGGTTGGTGATGCAACCACAATTTTCTGGTCTGACAAAGATTCTCATATTGAGAATGATTTTGCTGTTTGGTTTGATGAACCGGAAAAAGACAACCCGGACCAGCACATTGAAAAAGTCAGATCATTATTGCTTGCTGTCGACAAAGGCCATCTCCCACCGGAAGATCAGCAAACCAGATTTTTTGTGTTAGGCCTATCACCAAACTCGGCTCGCATTTCTGTTCGTTTCTGGCATGTCGGTACAGTTGCTGAGTTTTCAATCAGAATTGCCGGTCACTTTCATGATCTCTGCATAGTCCGTAAACCTTCAGAAAAAGAATATCTGTCGATGTGGTCGCTGCTCAAGTCCATTGCTGCATTGGGGAAAACAGAAAATATTCCACCTAATTTAGCTGGAGAATGGATGCGTACCATTCTGAGCGGCAGTCCATATCCACACTCATTGTTGCAGGCAGCAATTCGTCGCATACAGGCTGAACGCCATGTCAGCTACGAACGCGCTGCCATTATTAAAGCCTGCCTCAACCGTAAAGCACGTTTTCAATCTAATCCTGATAAGGAGATTGCTGTGTCACTGGATAAAGAAAATACCAATCCGGGTTACCGTATAGGTCGTTTGTTCGCGCTTCTTGAAAAAATACAGGAAGAGTCCAGCCCTAGTATCAATGCCACTATTCGGGATCGTTACTATGCGGCTGCATCAGGTACACCTGCCAGTGTTTTTCCTATATTACTGCGTATGAAAAACCATCATCTAGGCAAACTAGAAAAAGGGCGGGAAATATTTTTTGAAAGGTTGTTAGGTGAGGTGATGTCTGGATTATCCGCTGATGGTTTTCCATCACAATTAAGCCTTGATGATCAAGGGCGTTTTGCTATTGGCTATTACCAGCAGCGCCAAGCATTTTTTACCAAAAATGATACCAATCAATCACTGAATTCTGAGCAAGGAGCTTAACCATGGCTATTTCTAACCGTTACGATTTTGTTCTTTTATTTGATGTAAAAGACGGTAATCCGAATGGCGATCCCGATGCAGGCAACCTGCCGCGTATTGATGCTGAAACGGGGCGAGGCCTTGTGACAGATGTTTGCTTGAAACGAAAAGTGCGTAATTTTGTTGGATTAGTGAAATCTGAGCAGCCACCGTATGAGATTTATGTCAAGGAAAAAGCAGTTCTGAATAAAACTCATGAACGAGCATATGTTGCTATTGGTGCAGAAGATTTGCTCAAAGGGGAAGATAAAAAACGCAAAGGTGGAGATAAAGTAGACGAAGCCAGACAGTGGATGTGTTCCAACTTTTTTGATGTTCGAACCTTTGGTGCTGTTATGTCCACTGGTGTTAATTGTGGACAAGTCAGAGGACCTGTACAGCTAACATTTGCTCGTTCTATCGATCCAATTGTTTCATCTGAACATTCAATTACCCGAATGGCTGTGACTACTGAAAAGGAAGCTGAAAATCAGAGTGGTGATAACCGTACAATGGGCCGCAAATTCACAGTGCCATATGGTCTTTACATGGCACATGGGTTCGTTTCAGCGAACTTAGCCGATCAAACCGGGTTTAATGAGGATGATTTGACGTTGTTGTGGCAGGCTTTGTCATCGATGTTTGAACATGATCGCTCGGCTGCCAGAGGCTTGATGGCAACCCGAGGTTTATATGTATTTAAACATGACAGTAAATTAGGTAATGCATCTGCACATGATTTATTTGATCGTGTTGATGTCAAAAAAATAGCTCGAGGGCCAGCTCGTCAATTCTCAGATTATCAGGTACAGATAAATGAACAGAATATGCCTGATGGTGTGAAATTACAGCGAGTACTGGGTTAAATCATGGACCAACGCCTTATCCCTCTCTCAGCTTTGCAGCACTATGCCTTTTGTCCAAGGCAATGTGCACTTATTCATAATGAACAAGTGTGGGCAGATAATTTTCTGACTGCTCAAGGTAATTTGATCCATGAGAGAGTGGATAGCGGTGAACCTGAATCCCGTAAGGGAATCAAATTCGAGCGGGGAGTGCTGGTGGCCGCTCCCAGTTTGGGGTTAACTGGTAAGCTGGATTTGGTCGAGAGCGTTGTGGCTACAGGCGAACTGTTTCCTGTGGAATATAAAAGAGGCAAGCCGAAGCCCAGTGATTGGGATGAACTTCAGCTCTGTGCACAGGCTTTGTGCCTTGAAGAAATGACCGGAACGTCGGTAACACAGGGGGCGCTCTGGTATCATCAGACACGACATCGTCATCCGGTGCAATTCAGTACGGGGCTTCGTGAACATACGATTACAGTCATTTCTCAAGTAAGAGACATGCTGAAGAGTGGTATTACACCTAAAGCGCAATATGGCAAACACTGCAAAGCCTGTAGTTTATTTGATTTGTGTCAGCCCCAGCTAATGGTGAGAGATAAAAGCCTCGCCTATCAACAGCGACTTTTCAGTACGGATACATCCGATGAAGAAACTTCAGAATAACCTGTATATCAACACTCAAGGCGCTTATCTTCATAAAGAACGAGAGACCTTGGTTGTTGAAATTAACCGACAAAAAGCTGCCCAGCTACCGATCCATGGGATAGGTGGTATCTTTTGCTTTGGTAATGTGTTGGTGTCGCCGCAAGTGATGGGATTTTGTGGTGAGCATGGTGTTCATATGGCTTTATTCACGGAATATGGTCGTTTTCTGGCTCGAATACAAGGCAAACAATCCGGCAATGTTCTGTTACGGCGAGCTCAGTTTAAACTGGTGGATGAATCATCCGCATCAATTGCCCGGGATATTGTTGCCGCCAAGATCCAGGCTCAAAAGCAAGTTTTGCAACGACAACAGCGTAATCACGGTATTCAACAATCACTGACAGAACAAATTAGCGCGTTGAATAACATTCTTAATATGCTAAAGGTAACAAAAGATATCGATAAGATCAGGGGGTATGAAGGGGATGCCGCTGCCCGCTATTTTTCGGTGTTTGATAAGTTATTATCAGAAAACGCTCAGGGATTCAGTTTCTCTGGCAGGGTCCGTAGACCACCAACAGATCCAATTAATGCGTTGCTTTCATTTTTATACTCGGTATTAGGTAACGACATTAGCGCAGCACTTCAGGGTGTAGGTTTAGATCCGCAAGTAGGATTTTTACATTGTGAGCGGCCTGGTAGAGATAGTTTGGCACTGGATCTCTTAGAAGAGTTTCGCGCTTTCATTGCCGATAGATTGGTATTGTCACTTCTTAACCGACAGCAAATCAAACCGGATGATTTTGAAATGTCTGTGTCAGGATCTGTTCGTCTGAAAGATGCAGCAAGAAAGCTGGTGTTGCAGGAGTATCAAACGAAAAAACAGCAGAAAATCCGTCACTTGTTTTTGGATGAGGAAGTTGAAATTGGATTGCTCCCACATGTTCAGGCTATGTTGCTGGCTCGTCATATAAGAGGTGATTTAGAATGTTATCCCCCATTTATGAGTAAGTAAGCAGAGAGGGACTGAATTATGATGGTGCTGATCACTTACGATGTTGCATTGAGTTCGGAGTCAGGAAGTACACGGCTCAGACATATCGCAAAAATATGTCAGGACTACGGAACCAGAGTTCAGTATTCCGTATTTGAATGTGAGGTCGACCCTGCCCAATGGGTCGAGTTAAAAGCCAAATTATTTCGAGAATACGATAAAGAAGTTGATAGTCTTCGCTTTTATATGTTGGGAAAAAACTGGCGAGGCAAAGTAGAACATCATGGTGCAAAACCTGCCGTTGATTTGTTTGCAGATACTCTCATTATTTAGCCGCTACCCTGTAGTGCTCTTTAAAAAACCGGGATGTTAGCGGTATTTTAACTGCTTAAAAAATATCGCTTTTTAGAATAAATCAAAATACATGATCTAATTTTTCTGTGGTTGAGTAATGTCTAGCGGAAAAGAAGATAATTCGCTAGACTTTTCATGCTTTTGTAAAAAGGCAGTCGCGCTCCGCCCGGGGCGCGTGGATTGAAACTGTTCGTCGAGCAATACGGTTCACAGCAAGGCAGCGTCGCGCTCCGCCCGGGGCGCGTGGATTGAAACAGGATCATGCTTACACTTAACGGGGACGCGGGAAGTCGC
>QKIH01000029.1 GCA_003249645.1 Desulfobulbaceae bacterium
CCCCCACGCGGGGGCGTGGATTGAAACAGGACAAAAACACCACCTCTGCCGACGATTATGTGGTCGCCCCCCACGCGGGGGCGTGGATTGAAACGGTGTCGGTGGTCTCAAAATACGCCTCATATTTACGTCGCCCCCCACGCGGGGGCGTGGATTGAAACAAACATACCAGCCTCAAGCTTGAGCATGATTGCAGCGTCGCCCCCCACGCGGGGGCGTGGATTGAAACAGAAACAGGAACCTACAGTCCTGATGGTACCATTGTCGCCCCCCACGCGGGGGCGTGGATTGAAACCTGAAAAATCACCTGTTAGCGATGCAATGTCGCGTCGCCCCCCACGCGGGGGCGTGGATTGAAACATGAGATAGATGATGTTGAGTGGGAGGACCGGGAGTCGCCCCCCACGCGGGGGCGTGGATTGAAACGGCTATGCCGAGCAGATGCGGCAGATGACCGAGGTCGCCCCCCACGCGGGGGCGTGGATTGAAACATTGGGAATTACTTAAACAAGAGAGGGAAAGATAGTCGCCCCCCACGCGGGGCGCAGTTGTTCGGTTTGTCCAATCAGTTTGCCAGGGCAGGAAGACGAATGGGGCGGTAGTTGATATCGGTGAAGTTATATTCTTTGTTAGATGTGTGGATGATCAGCTGGCATTGGGCAGAAAGCTGACCGAGTTGCTTATTCAGTTTTTTCATGGTGTTTGAAGGTGTTTTTACGCCATCAAGATCGATGAGAAAGACCGGTGATTGGAGATGAGAGGCCTTTGCCAGGATGAGGTAGATAAGAATCCTGTCGATGCAGTGAGATGTGTTTTTGCCCCCGCTGATGAGCAGCTGGCCTGCACCAGGTATTATTTCAGGGACAACAAAGTCTTGTCGGAATTTGTCCGTTATATTTTCAATTTCTGTTTTCAGCTTGCTGCGTTCTGTTGCGGAGGCAGGGAAAAGAGCATCTTTCATTTGGCATAAAAAGGAAACGAACGAGTCTGTATGATGTTCTTCTGCAAGTTGTTCGATTGTATAAGTGGTCTTAAGCGGACTTGAATGATCAATGAAAAGAGTGAACGGCATAGCCCCTTCAACAATATTTCTGGCCTTATTCGTTTCATGTTCGAGTTCTATAATCTTCAGGCATTCTGCTGAAAGAGCTCTCTCTGAAGACCCCTTTGTCGTATTGATCCACCATTCACGCAACTGTATTGCCAGCTGGCCGGATATCCGATCGTTAAACTGCCAGCTACTCACCAGGTTTTCATATTCTTCTCTTTGCTGCTGTGAAAGGGCTGCAAAAATTGGTGCAGCTTTTTTTTCAAATTCTTCGATTTTTGAAGATCCGGGCAGTTCAACGAAACTGATCCAGCGGCTGAAATCGAGCCTTCTGCCAACCTCGATCCGGTCGGTCTCATAAAACATTGTGTTAATATAGCCGAGTTTGTGAACCAGCTGCGGCAGTGCAATAAAGATTCCGTACGCAGCAGTCTTTTTTTCCGGAGCAATCCGTCTGGTGTGTCCATTCAGCTTAGTGAAAGGCAGATACGTACTGAAGGGATCGCTTTGCTTTATATCGCGGACCGGGTTGATCGTTTCAAGTGCGGCGAGAAAGTGCTGCGCCTGTTCAGCAGTTGCAGACTCTATCAGAGTAATATGCGGATGGATGGATAACCATCCGGTATTTTCGAGGCCCTGCAGTCCTCGAACTTTTACCTGGCTCAATTCCATGGTCATAATCCTATAAGGTGTTTTGTTTTCAGATAAAATATGAATTGAAAATGCTTAGGTAAAGAAAACAGCACCAATTTTTTCATATAGCACAATAAAAGTTACCTATATGGTTTCCAGCCTCGAATGCATTGCCGGTTATGTCTTCAGGACAGACGGAAGATGAACAAAATTACTGGCTTCTGTATGATACATACGATAAGCTCATCAGATAGGTGGATTACCTGATCGTGGTAAAAACGCTGACTTTACGGGATAAACTCATGGTGTTAAAAAAGAAACAGGAAAAGAGTGTTATTGATCGGTCTCTTTTGTACTGGGTATTTTCCAGTAATGTCCGACTGCAGATTATTCTGCTGGTTGTTGTGGCCGGCGTTGTTTTTGCCAGGGTGCTGCCCCTTGAAATGCAGAAACGAATCATTAACGATGCGATCAATTATAAGAAATATAATGATCTCATCTACTACTGTCTGATCTATCTGCTTTCGGTCATTACCGCCAGCGGACTTAAGCTGGCGATCAATTATCTTCAGGCAGTGATTGGTGAAAGGGCAATGGTGGCAATGCGGCAGGCTCTCTATGAGCACATTCTCACATTGCCGTTAGACTTCTTCAGAACCACCCAGCCTGGAATGGTTGTCTCCTCACTGATGACCGAGTTGAGTGCAGCAGGGCTCTTTGCCGGCATGGCTCTAGCTGTCCCTCTAACCAATATTCTCACTCTGCTTGCCTTCGCTGTTTATCTTATATGGCTCCATCCCACGCTTGCTGCAGCCACACTCTGTATTTATCCGATGGTTGTTTTTCTTATTCCTGTGCTGCAGAAAAGATCCAATAAGGCCAACAGGCTGAGGGTTGATCTGGCCAGAAAGGTTTCCAGTCATATTGCTGAATCGGTTACCGGTATTGCCGAAGTACAGGTCCATGGCGCTTACCGGCAGGAGACCAGGCGGTATAACCGGCTGGTAAAGCAGCTGCAGGATATCAGGGTTCGCTGGGCTCTGCTGAAATTCGGGATTAAGACCACAAATAATTTTTTTGTCAGTCTTGGGCCATTTATAGTATTCATTTTCGGCGGCTATCTGGTCATGGTCGGTCAGCTTGAACTGGGGTCAATGGTTGCCTTTCTTTCAGCGCAGGAAAAACTCTATGACCCCTGGAAGGAATTGATCCAGGCCTATCAGGTCTACCAGGATGCAAAAGTCCGATATGACCGTACCATGCAGCAGTTTGACACGGTACCCGATTTTCTGCCCACCGGTTATGATCAGCCTGTAGCGCCGCTGCAGGGCGAGTTGCAGATCAGCAATCTCAGCTTTGTCACCAAAGAGGGCGTTACACTGCTGACCGGCGTCAGCCTGTCGCTTCATGCCGGTGAGCATCTTGCGGTGGTCGGTTTTTCAGGCAGCGGCAAGAGTACATTGATCAAATGTATCGGCCAGATGTACAAATACACAGGAGGATCGGTAACAATCGACGGCAGAGAGGTGCTTGGCATGACCAAGAAGGAGCTGATCACAAGCGTTGGCTATATCTCTCAGGCTCCCTTTGTTTTTACCGGTACCATAGAGGAAAATCTGCTTTATGCTGTTGAAGCTGCCTCAATTCCTTTTGCGCAGGACAGTGATGGTAACGAGGATGAAGCTGTGCGGCTTGATCTGATGATTCTTGCTTTACAGCATGCCGGTCTCTACGTTGACGTCATGCGGTTCGGGCTGGATACAGACATCGATTTTGACCAGGAAATGGCCGATCGCATCATTCGCATGAGAAAACAGTTTCAACAGAATTTCGGTGAGACCTTGAAAGACGCTGTTGAGTTCTATGATCAGAACAGTTATTTAGAATATTCAACTCTTGCTGAAAATCTTTTTTTCGGAACCTTTTCCGGCAAAAAGATACCGCTTGATAAACTGCTTGGCGATTCACGATTCGATGCTTTTCTCAGAACAAACAAACTGCTTGAACCTCTGTATGAGTTTGGTGCGAAGATCGTCGTTAAAGCGGTCAACCTGGCAGTTGAACTCGATTCGCCTGCTCAGCTCTGCGAATATGTGCCGCTTGATGCCAGCCGTATTAAAGAGTGCAAGCTTCTTGTCACTCCCATCAATAAAGATGGCGTAAAATCTCTTACAGCAAGCCAGAAGAAGCGTTTGTGTGCACTTGCCATGCAGTATGTTCCGGCACACCATCGGGGGATTGTAATCGAACCCTTACTAAAAGAGCTTATTGTTCATGGCCGGCATCAATGGTGGAAATGTGCTGAAATGGTGCAGGAATACAACTTTATGCAATACCAGGAAGATGCCTGTATCCCCGGTGAATCAATTCTCAATAATATTTTCTTCGGCCGGGCCAGAACAGACATGGACAAGGCGCAGGATCTTATTAACCAGTCGGTAATTCATCTACTCATTGAAGAAGACCTGCTTGAAGATGTTGCCAAGATTGGTATGAAGTTTGATGTCGGCAGTATGGGCGACAGACTTTCTGGTGGACAGCGGCAGAAACTTGCTATTGCCAGAGTACTGCTGAAGCAGCCGCGCATTGTCATTATGGATGAGGCCACATCCGCCCTTGATAATAAGTCGCAGAGCAGGATTCAGAATATCATCGATACCAGGTGGAAAGGGAAACGCACTGTTATTTCAGTTGTCCACCGGCTTGATTCCATCGTCAATTATGATAAAATTGCAGTGATGAAGGATGGCAAAATTATGGAGATCGGGACCTATCAGGAACTGCTGGATAAAAAAGGCGGCCTGTATCAGCTGGTTAACGGAAGGCAGGTGTAATTTTTTCGTGAATTATGTTGACCGAATCAATTATGTGGGGCAGTTTATTTGAATCGTAAAGAATTATTATATTGTGTAATCCTGATTGATTCGGAGGGGATATCCTATGGAAGTTAGAAAAGAGGAAAAAGAAAACGGCCTCATCTTACATATGATCGGCAGGCTTGATGCTGTCACAGCGCCGGTTTTTGAAACTGATATGCAGGATGTGCTGGCCGTGCCTGGGATGAACCTCATCCTCAATTTTCAGGAGCTTGACTATATTTCCAGTGCCGGATTGCGTGTCATTCTGAAGATTGCCAAAAAATATAATGTGGTAGAATATGAGTTCTGTGTCTGTCAGGTACAGGAACACGTTATGGAAGTGTTTGAAATGTCGGGTTTTGAACATTTTGTCACTATTAAAAACAGTCTTGACGACTGCATGAGCTGAAGCTTCTTTTCTTTACCGCACTGTTCTGGGCGGTTCTGCTGTAACAATATAATACTGCCGGAGTAAATATGAGCGGAAAGGTCCACATTTTCGGCGATAATATCGAGCAGACTGCGCTGGATCAGTTTTACAGTGCCATGGCGCAGGACTTCGCAGTCAAAGGGGCATTGATGGCTGATGCTCACACGGGCTATTCGCTGCCGATTGGTGCCGTGGTGGCAACCGATGGAGTGGTTGTTCCGTCCTGGGTGGGCTATGATATCGGCTGCGGCATGTGTGCCGTTGCAACGAGTTTTGCCAAAAAGGCAGTTACAGCAGCCAGTCAGAAAATATTTCAACAGATATATCAGACGATTCCGGTCGGCTTTGATGTCAATAGAAAGAATGTTTCCTCTTCTTTAAGGATCGCCGACCTGACAGAGCGTGGCCAGCGGGTTTTTCATGCACGAAAAGGGTTTCGCTGTCTGGGTAGTCTGGGCTCCGGAAATCATTTCATTGAGATAGGGTTTGATGAAACCGAGCGAATCTGGATTCTAATCCATTCAGGCTCTCGAGGTGTCGGCCATGGTCTTGCCACCGAATATATGCGGCTTGCTGCTCCAGGCAACAGGGCCTCGGAAGGGCATTTCGGTTTCAGGGTTGATGCCCCTCAAGGGCAGGACTATATAAATGATATGCAATGGGCGATGGCATTTGCTCTCGGTAACAGGCGTGAACTGATGTCACGGGTTATAGGTGTCATTTCGACGTATTGTCAGGGTGAGATGGACGAGCAGACGTTTATCAACCGCAATCATAATCATGCTGAGCAAAAGAAGGATTGGTGGATTCATCGCAAAGGTGCAACTCAGGCGGAACAGGGGATGATGGGGGTTATTCCGGGCAATATGCTGGATGGTTCTTTTGTTGTCAGAGGAAAGGGAAACCCTGATGCCCTCTGGTCGAGCAGTCATGGGGCAGGCAGGGTAATGGGTAGAAAGCAGGCAAAGAGAGAACTTGATCTAAAACGGTTTGTGAAAAGTATGTCGGATGTTACCGCAAAGGCTGACAAACAGACCCTTGATGAAGCCCCTGAAGCCTATAAAGATATATTCAGTGTGCTGAACAAACAGCAGAGTCTGGTTGAAATCTGCCATCATATAAAACCGATGATCAATATAAAAGGATGAGCGTTAACTTTTGTCAAGCAGGAGAATAATGGTTGAAAAGATAACTGAATTCAATTAGATAGTTGATTAAATCTAATGTGTTAAGGAATTGAGTTATGCAAAAACTTGATCAGCAGTGCGATACAACGCAGTTTCAAGTTGTACCGGGTGAGTTTCTTGAGCGCAGGGTATCGGATCGAAGGGTAAGTGCTGAGAGGCGCAGTGACCGACGTGTCGGCAGTAACGAAAGCCGTAGCCTGAAGGCGTGGGTCAGAAGTCTTATAAGACCCAGAATGGGTGTTGACAGAAGAAAGCAGGGGGATCGACGAAAAGCGCAGATTCGTCCTGTATGTGATCTTCGATCACTACTCACGGCAGAAGAAATCAGCGAACTGCTGAAGTAAGAAGCTTACTCTCTTTTTTATTCTTTCTTGTTTTCTTTTCAGGCAAGCTTCCAGCCATATTTCCACAATACCAAATGGATTGTAAAACATGCTGCAATTCTTGCGGTTACAGCTTGAAGCAGACTGTGAACAGGTTGCTGCCGTCCTGTCGCACATAGCTGCAATGGTCTGCCATTTCCGTAACCAGATAGACCCCGAGGCCGCCGATTGCTCTTTTTTCGATATCTTCTTCAAGCAGCGGTTTTTCTTTTTGCAGCGGATTGAATTCCGGCCCCCAGTCTCGTGTGGAGATGCATAACATCTCTCCCCCGGGAGCCTTCTCGGTTTTCTGTCGAGTACAGCCTATTTCAACATCCTTTCTCGATTTCGGGTTGGCATGGTTGACGATGTTCAGGAAGAGTTCTTCGATCACCAGTTCAAGTTTTGGCAGGAGCATTATCGGTACCAACAGCGTTTCGGCGCGATTGCTGATATACTCGGTGACAGCCGCCAGATTGTCAATACTTGCACCGATGTTCAGGAAGTCGTTGTTTTGAGACATCAGGAAGCAAAGGCCTCTTCAACGGTTGCTGCTACTGCAAATATCGAGTTTAATCCTGAGACTTGGAAGACTTCCTGAACCATGCCGGCCAGTCCGCAGACTCGCATAACACATTTTGCCGCCTTAGCCTTTTTGGCCGAGGTAAGAAGGGAACGAAGCCCTGCTGAGCTGATGTACTCAAGACCTGCGAGATCGACCACCACTGTTTTTTCACCGTCTTCTATCACCTGAAGACACTGTTTTTCAAAGTCTGGGGCGCTCACCGCATCCATACGGCCGTTTACCTGAAGAAGAGTTCCGGCTGTTCTTTTGTCGCACACTATTTTCATTTATTTCCTCCTTATGATTTTTTGCCAAGATACTGCATGGCTAGCATTGTTATATCATCAGACTGTTCGGCACCGCCAGTGAATGTTTTCAGCGCCGTATCGATGGTCAGTACCATCTGCTCGGCAGATTTTCCCCGGCACTGGTTCATGATTTCCACCAGACGCTCTTCGGAATAGAGTTCCTGCGCCTTATTCATTGCCTCTGTTACCCCGTCGGTATAAATGAACATTGTGTCACCGGGCTGCATCGTCAGGGATCTTGTAGTGTAGACAGTATCATCCATGATGCCGGCAACCAGCTCATTCTGGGGTGGGATCCACTCCGCATCTTTTCCTTTGCAAAGCATCAGGGGTGGATTGTGGCCTGCGCTTGCATACTGCACTTTTCCTGTATTGATGTCCATCATTGCCAGGAAGAGCGTGACAAACATGCAGGACTCGTTATCTTCGGCAAGATCGCTGTTGACCTTGGTGAGGACTTCACCGGGGTCAAGCCTGCGTTCGGCAACCACTTTGAGCAGGGTCTTGGTTACTGCCATGAAAAATGCTGCCGGAACGCCTTTGCCTGAAACATCTCCCACCAGAAAACAGAAATTATTCTCGTCGACAAAGAAAAAGTCGTAGAGATCGCCGCCGACTTCCTTGGCAGGTTCAATAGACGCATAGATATCAAATTCCATCCGTTCCGGGAAGGCGGGAAACAATTTAGGCAGGATGCCCATCTGGATATCATGGGCGATGCGCAGCTCTGATTCTATTCGCTCTTTGGCAGCCGTGGTCTCCGTCAGGTTGGCAATGTAATTGTTGATGCTGTCCCGCATGACCTGGAAGGAATGGGTCAGTTCTCCTACCTCATCCTGTGAGACTGCGTCCGGCAGTTCGGCATCCAGGTTGCCCGATGCCATGATATTTGCCGAGGCAGTCAGTTTCCGCAGAGGATGGGTGATACGGTGGGCGAGTCCGGTTATAAGCAATGCCAAAGCCAGAAAACCTATGCAGCCGAATATTGCGACCTTGCTGTTCAGGCTCGAAACATCTGCAAGCATCTTCTTTTTAGAAAAAACAACACCGACAGACCAGTGCTGCTCCGGCAGGGATGAAAAATAGATAAAACTGTCGCCGGTATTCGGAAGGCCTTTCAGCTCGACCACACCGGATTCTCCCGTCACCATCCTTCGGCCAAGGTCACGGAGCTGAGGGAGCTTGAGGCTCTCGGCATTGGTAAAAATTGTTTCATTCATCACCAGTGATTCGTCCGGATGGGCAATGAAGGTGCCGTAACGTGAGAGCATGAAGACATAGCCGTCGTCCCGGCTGCTGAGGCCGTTGATCAGCTTCTGTACCCAGCGCAGCGAAATATCTGCCGAGACCACTCCTTTCAGGATCTTATGTTCGTCCTGTGATTGGTAGAAGGGGACGGAATAGGTAGTCATCAGTTCATATTCAGCACCCTTTTCGTAGTGAGGTTCAGTCCAGACAGGATGTTTCAACTCGGTGGGGAGCTGGTACCAGTCCATATAGAAGTACTGATAGTCTTCACTGCCGAGCTTGGTGAAATCAAATTTGCCGCCGTCGGTGCGGTGATAATAAGGGGCGTAATATTTGCGGTCCTGCTGAAAACCGTATGCTTCAAAAGCGATGGCAGAGCCGTATATTTCGGGGTTGTTGTGTAGAATCCTCTGGCCCAGCTCGTTAACCCGTTTTTCAGTCAGGTTTCCGTTTTCAAGAGAAAATGAAATCGCATCGATAACCTTCTGGACAGCCTTGAAAGTACCGGAGATCTGGCTGGCAGTGGACTCGGCAAGCAGCGTTCCGCGTTCTTCAGCAAGATTGACGATCATGCTGCGTGAGACCGTGTAATTGTAGCCAACTATCGCAGCCAGAATCAGGGTGGCTGTGAGAAGAGTGAGGGACGCCAGTCGAAATGCTATGCCATGTACTCTCATTGGTTGAGCTCTTTATAAAAATCGTCATATGGGATGTTCACCATGATTACACTGGCTCGCATCATTTCTATTTTGAGGCTGTCGAAGTCGACAACGCTGAGTTTTGTGTTCATATGGGGACTGTCTCCCAGGATAATGTCCCGCATTCGGGCAAGCATCCATGTCTGGTGGGCCCTGTTAGCTCTGACTTTCTGTTCTTTCATGATTGCAAGAAGGGTATCGACAGTCTCTTCAGGATGAGCAAAAGCGTATTCCCAGCCTTCAACTGTGGCCTGAACCATGGCTTTAACGGTGTCAGGCGATTTATCCAGGGTGGACTGCAGACAGTAGATGCCGTCTTCGGGCTGGTTCAGATTAAGATCACTGAACATGAAGGTTTTCATCTCATCGGGGTTAAGACCGTAGGAGAGCAGACGGTGGTACTCATTGTACCACATGGCGAGTGTCGCATCGAGTCCGCCGCGCATAAAAAGTTCGAAAGAGGGCGACTGGCGGACAAAGGTGACATGCATGTTTTCCCTGAGAAAGAGTGATTGGGCTTGCAATTGAAATTGGCTGCCCCAGGTACCGATTCTGGCACCATCCAGATCTTTGATGGTTTTTATACCGGAGTCTTTGCGTGCAACGATCATGAGCGCCGAGCGTTGAACGATCTGGGCAACATTGACCAATTTGGCTCCCCGAGCCCAGCTCTCCATGGCAGAGGAAAGAAAAGCGGTGCCGAATTCAGCCTTGCCTGATGTTACGCGTTCAAGTGAGTCGCTGTCAGCATCACCGTGCAAAATTTCCACATCAATTCCGTGTTTGGCGTAGATACCTTTGGCTTGAGCCATATAATATCCGGCAAACTGGGTTTGCGGATACCATTGCAGGGCAAGCCTTACGGGTTTTGTATCAGCGGCCGCTGCAGAGCCTGTGAAAAGCAAGATCAGCAGGAGATGCAGCACAGTGAACAATTTGCTGCGATAATGTTTATTTGAGGGTACTTGCTGCTTCATCATGAGGAAACGTCCTTGATATGGAATTTCATTTTTCATCTCCGACGCCGCATGGGTGTCTTTAATTGATTAGGATATGTTTTTCAACCAGCTATCGGCAAGTATTTTTTCGATTATTTTTCTGTTAGTTTGTTTTGTTGGACTAAATCGCTTCATCTTTTCTTCATCTGGGCCGGTTATTTTTCATCTGTTGGATTATGAAAAAGAATAACAAACCACTAGATGAGGAGAATAATGACATCCTGTTCCATTATCATTCCCACACTGAATGAGGCGGGCAACATCCCATCACTGCTTTCGCAGATTGAAGCGGTCACCCGGCAGGCTGAAATAACAGCCGAAATCATATTTATCGACGACGGGTCAACCGATAAAACCCGGGAAATCATCCTCGATTACAAGGGGGCGCTTAAAATAGAGCTTATCTGCCGTGATCATGAAAAAGGACTGGCAAGCGCAGTTGTTGCAGGGGCTAAGGCTGCAGCTAATGATCTTGTTGTCGTTATGGATGCAGATTTGAGCCACTCTCCCGAAGTGATTCCGGCACTGCTCAAACCGCTGCAGGATAAAAGTGCTGATATGACACTTGGCAGCAGATTTATTGAAGGCGCTGAGATTCCCGGATTACCGTTTACGCGGACAATCGGCTCAAGAATAGCAACTGCTGCAGCCAGATTCTTTACCTCCGCATCTGACCCGCTGACCGGTTTTTTTGCCGTTGACCGGCGGACCCTGGCTGCAACGGATATCACCGGCACCGGTTTTAAGATTGCCCTGGAGGTTCTTGCTGCCAATCCGCATTTTACGGCAAAAGAAATCCCGACAATATTTCATGACCGCAACAGCGGCTCTTCCAAAATGAGTCGTGCTGTGGTCTCGGCCTATGTTGCCCAGCTCTTTCGTCTAGGCAATAACCGCGCTGCCGGTAACGGCCTGCTGCATGTCCTGCTGACTGGTATTGTTGCAGGGGGGCTTGAAAGTATTCTCTTTTATCTTTTTTCCCTGTCAGGATTAACTGCGCAGTCTGCCCTGGCTTTCGGTATGGCGATTGCTTCAAATGCTGGCTGGGTTGCACTGATTCCTCTTTTAAAAACACGCTTTCAAACCGATGCGGCAAAGGGATATTTACGCTTTGTTCCTGCCGTACTGCTCGGCTTTTTCCTGCAGAATGGTTTGCTGTTTCCTTTATTTACCAAAAATTCTGATAAGGTGCTGGCATTGAGTGTGCTCCTTCTTTCCTCTGTGCTGATTGTCTTGATAGCACTTATGGTGAGCATTTATCAGAACTACTTCTCCTGGCAGAAGCATCCGCAGCGCCTGGCGATCTTGCTTATCGGCTATTTTCTGCTTTTGCGCCTTGTTTTTCTCGGCGGTCCGGAACTGATTCAGGAAGAGGCCTATTACTGGAATTATTCAAGACACATGGATACCGGCTATCTTGATCACCCACCCATGGTCTCCGTTTTGATCTGGTTCGGAACCGCACTGTGGGGACATAATGAGTTCGGGGTCAGGTTCGGTACCTATCTTTCATGGATGGTGACAGCATTTTTTGTCTGGCGCTTTACGCGACTGATGTTTAATCAAAAAGCAGCGGTCATTACCTTGCTGCTGCTGTCCACTCTGCCAATTTTCTTCAGCACCGGCCTGATCAGCACCCCCGATGCTCCGCTGGTTGCATGCTGGGCAGGTGCTCTTTATTTTCTGTTCAGGGCTCTTGTTCAGGGAAATGGCAGATCATGGTATCCGGCGGGCATTATGCTCGGCATCGGACTTGCCTCTAAATACTCCATTGCCTTTCTTGCCCCTGCTATTGTTCTGTTCATGCTGATTGATAGCAGGAGCAGAAAATGGTTTTTCAAACCGCAACCCTATCTTGCGGCCCTTCTTGCCTTGTTGTTTTTTTCTCCGGTCATCTGGTGGAATTATCAGCATGACTGGGCATCCTTCCTGTTTCAGAGCAGGGACAGGATGGTGGCTTCCACAGAGTTTTCAACCCACGAACTGTTGGCAAGCATTCTGGCATTACTGACTCCAACAGGCTTTGCTGCTGTGATTGCTGTTATGCTTCAAAGAAATAAGTTGGTTCAGGGAATTCGCAACAGGGCTTCAGAGAATAGAAGTGCGCTTTTATTCTGCCTCTGCATGGCATTGGTGCCACTATCGATTTTTACGATCTTCAGCCTGACTAAAGAAATTAAGCTGAACTGGACAGGTCCGTTATGGCTTGCGCTCCTTCCTTTGGTTGCCTATCAGATGACGCTTATGAAGCCGGGTGGAAAAGGGCTCTTTATGCAGAAGTCGTGGCTTGTAACATTTGTTATTCTCGGCCTGTTTTACGGAACCGGTTTTTCTTTTCTGACAAGTGGGCAGCCTTTGTCCTTTGAGAGGGAATTGCACTATCCTCTTAATTGGAATAGGTTGGCAGCTCAGGTAGAGAAGGAAGTTGCCAGTATTACGAAAAAAGAAGGGATACGCCCTCTTGTTGTCGGGACAGACAAGTATCGGACTGCCAGTGAGATTGCTTTCTACCGCTATAAAAATCTGCCGAAAAATATCAGGCAGGAAGCTGTAGCTGAAACCACAGGCCGTCACTTGTTCGGTAGGGGGTCTCTGATGTATAATTACTGGTATGATCCGGCTAATGCTGTATCGCGGAGTGTTCTCGTTGTTTCAACCGATAAAAAGGGACTCGATGCAAAATTCTATCAGGGGTATTGCCGTGATATGGGTGAGATCAAGGAGATAGAAATGAAAGAAAACGGCAGCAATGTCGGTAAGTTTTATTACCGTGAACTAAAGGGATATACTGATCTGCCGCAAATACAGCTTGCCTATAACCAGCTAACCCAGGAAAACGCTGTCGTACAATGAATATTTTTGTCATAGATGACGAACCTGAGCTGCTCGCAACTCTCTGCAGTGTCCTAAGGAAGGAGAATTATACGGTGACCACCGCAGCAGATGGCAGGGAGGCGATGGATAAGCTCTGGGACGACAGGTATGATCTTATTCTGCTTGATATAATGCTGCCGCATGTTGACGGCCTTTCGATTCTGAAGGAAATGCGGGCTTCCGGAATGCATACCCCGGTTTTAATGCTCACGGCTAGAAGTGATGTCGATGATAGGGTCAGGGGCCTTGATCTTGGTGCGGATGACTATCTGGCCAAACCCTTTTCATTGGCTGAGCTGCTGGCCCGTGTCCGGGCTCTGCTTCGGCGCGATTCTTCGAGCAGTCCGGTTATTGAATTTGATTATCTCAAACTGAACACGGTGAGCAGGGAGGTATGGTGCAATGATACCCTTGTCAGCCTGACTGCCAAGGAATTTGCCATTCTTGAATTTCTTCTTCATAACAAAGGTCGTGCTGTTTCACGGTTCACCCTTGCTGAGCATGTGTGGGGAGATGATTTCGACCCGTTCAGCATGTCTAACTTTATGGATGTCCATATGAAAAACCTGCGCAAGAAAATTGCCGTGACCGGTAAAGCACCGTTAATCAGCACCGTGCGCGGTTTTGGTTACAGAATGGGTGATGACTAGATGAAGGTCAGAACCAAGTTTACGCTCTGGATTGCTTCAGCATCGATGTTTGCTGCCTTTTTTTTCTCTTTTTTCGTTATTTATGAGGTCAAAGACGAGAGTTATGAACTCAACGAATACGATATGAATGAGATTGCCAGTGATATTTTTCAGCAGGTTGAAAGCAGCGGTAACGGATCATATCGAACCACCGGAGCAGAGGTTCCCTTTCCTTTGCGGCGTTATTGGCTGCGTCTTGTTAATGCTAAGCAGCAAACGGTCTTTGAGACACCGATGGCCAAAGGGGTTGAGGTGCCGGTCAATGAGGGAAAAAAGAACCAGATCACTCTGCGCGTTCCAAATGATCTGCTCTGGCTGCCCTCAAATGAGCGCAAAGAACTTGGTGCAGACGGCAGCAGCAAGGTGAGCTTTCAGACGAAAATCTATACCAGACAAATAGATGGTGAACAGTTTACCCTTCTCATGGCAAAGCCTCTGTTTCTCTTTCATTCAGAACTGAAGGAACTTATCTGGAGTTTAAGTGCCGTTATAGCCATTACGGTTGTCGTTATTTTCATCATTGCTGTTCTGATAACCGGCAGGATGCTTAAACCCTTGCAGGATATCAACAGGATGATCAAGGATATCCGTGAAAGCTCCCTTCATAAACGCATTCCTCTCAAGAAGAGCAAGGACGAATTGTATGAATTGAGTACGTCCCTTAACTCAATGTTTGACCGGCTCTACCTCTCTTTTCAGAAACAGCGTGAATTCATCGGCAATGCTTCCCATGAAATGAAAAGCCCTCTGACTGTTTTGATGCTGGGACATGAAGAGCTGATGATGAGTGACATACCCGATTCGACTCGTCAGGCCCTGGGGAAACAGCTTGATACTATGCGCCGCCTGAAAAAGCTCATCAGGGACCTCCTCTCAATTGCCCGGCTTGAACAGCAGGATCGTCTGGAAAGGAAGATGTTCTCTCTTGATTCATTATTACTTTCGATAATGGACGATTATAGTGAACTGATGCGTCTCAGGGATATCAGGCTTGAAACCGATCTGCCGCAAATCACCGTTTCGGCAGATCAGGAAAAGCTTAACCGACTTTTCATTAACCTCGTTGATAATGCAATTAAATATAACCTCTCTTCAGACGGCTTTATCCGTCTTCGTGCTGTGGAGAGACAGGGAATAGTTGCGATTGAATTTGAAAATTCGGGTCCGGAAATTTCTCCTGATGATTTAGCGAACATTTTTACTCAGTTTTACCGGGTTGAAAAATCACGATCACTCTCCTTCGGCGGTTCAGGACTTGGGTTGACTATTGCGAGACGGATTGCAGTCATGCACGGCGGCGATATTCTGGTATCAAGCAAGAACGGTGTTACCTGTTTTACTGTGGAGCTTCCCTTGCAATAAAACCAGGGAGTATTGCTGGCTTTCTGACTTTGCCCTGTCAAAGCATCATTGAAGACATGCAAATATCAGCCAGAGCATTCACCAGCATCTGGGTCCAGAATGTTGCCGATTGTTGTTATGGCTGCTGCTGTAGTTTATTATGGCAGGGGATACAGATGGTTTTCCCTTCATGAATATGTGTCCTGGCTGCCGCTGTTTTTTCACCGCAGTTATCGCAGAAAACACTTTGGGCCATCGGTGCACGCTGTGGAATTTCACCATAGACCTCCTTTACGGTGAAAGCTTCTTCTAAAGAGCACTCCATCAACCATTGTTTCGTCATCTCTCTTAGTGCGGTACTACGTTTATTATCTTCATCGGAGAACGTACCATCCTGTTTTTTTCCTGCCAGATAGGCTGATTCCTGTGCTATTGCATCAGGAAATGAGGGAGAAAAAAGAAACCGGTATCCTTTCTTCTGCTGACGGTCATAGAAGGTGAAGGCTGCCTTGCCGTAATCGCGGTAAATAAGATTCCCTTTTCCCGTTGAGCAGCCGGTAAAAAATTGAATAGCATCAACAGCGTACATATCGGTTTCTGTAACACAGACAAGATCAGCCGGTCCGGTGTCAGGAAAATAGTGCAAACAATATTCAGAGGCACGGATACCAATGGCAAGACCGGGGCAGCTGTGTCGGTGAAAGGCGATAGCCTGTTCAATACGGTCTTTAGAAAATGAACAACTCACATGAACTCCTTTGATTGAATGAGAAATGAAATTTATTTGAATACCTTACACGAAAATACTGCCGAACCAGACACTGTTCAAGAGGGGAATTTATGATGACAGGATGGTATAACGTCAACGAATAGGTTAGAATTGTATTAAAAAGACGCGATTGTTGGCCTAAATAAGAAAAAATTAGTAAAATTTGTTACAACAACTCATTTTCGTTCGTTTGTTTCTTCATCGTGTATTGTTATTGAAAAATATTGTTGGGGATCACAGGAAGACATTTTAGGTTTTCTTATCCTGAAGCTCTAAAGATTTTGTGGAAGCAAGATTATTCCGATGCCAAAAAGTATTAAACGAGATTTTCAGTCTCTGTCCTTCATAGCAATTGTAATTTCAATGTTCTTGCTGAGCGGCTTCTGGATCTTTTATGACTATAGAAGTTTCCAGGATGAGTCTGCACGGCTTCGTACCAAGTATATGTCTGAGTATGAAAATGTTCTGCGCTATCAGGTTGACCGGGTAGTAAATGAAATAAAGTATAAACAGACCCTTACCGAGCAGAAGCTAAGGACAGAGATCAAGGAAAGAACCAGCGAAGCGGTCACGATTGTAAAGAGCCTCTTCTGCGATAGCGCAGGGATTCATGATGCCGACAAGATAAAAGAGGTAATCAAAAACAGTCTGCGGGATATTCGATTTGATAATGGAAAAGGGTACTATTTTGCCCTGAACATGGAAGGTACGATTGAACTTAATTCAACCGATCCGCGACTCGAAGGCTTGTCTATCGAAGAATATAAGAGAGAGGGCAGCAAAGAGATAGTACGAGACATGTTAAACCTTGCCAGATCAGAAGGTGAAGGTTTCTATCAGTATGACTGGTTCAAGATGGATTCGAACCAGAAGAAGTATCAAAAAATCTCTTATATCAAATATATACCGGAGCTTGACTGGGTGTTGGGGGCTGGAGAATATCTTGACGAGTACACAAACTCCCTTCAGGATGAAATATGTAATGAAGTCGAGCAGATAAAGTTTGGTGAGGAAAAGAAAGACTACGTCTTTATCGCCACTTGGGATGGATTGGGAAAATCGTTTCCTGCTAAAGGGAAAAACATGCTCGAAACAAGGGACGCAAACGGTCTCTATGTGGTTAAGGAATTAATCGAAAAGGCCAAGGGTGGCGGCGGGTTTGTTCAATATGTCATGCCTGCTCTTGAAAATGTCGAACCCAAACCAAAACTGAGTTATGCCGCACCTATTCCTGAGTGGCAATGGTATGTCGGGGCTGGAATCTATATAGATGAAATAGAAAACACGATTGCCCAAAACCTGCTTGTTTTTAAGGATAAGGTGAAAAAGCATGTTGAAATAATGTTGATTGTTCTCACATGTCTTCTGCTTATCCACGTGCTGATCATGAATTTTATCTCACGCAAGATCTGGAAACAGATTGATATGTTTTCGCAGTTTTTTCGCAGAGCAAGCACAGAAGCTGTTTCAATGGAAGCTGACATGCTTGACTATAAAGAGTTTAGCGAGATAAGCAGGTTTGCAAATGACATGCTTGATGAAAGAAATGCCTTTCTTGAAAAGATTCGATCATCAAGAGATGAGTGGGTAGATACCTTTAATGCAATAGGTGACTGTATCATGCTGCTTGACGGCAATGGGCATGTTGTAAAGGTGAATGCAGCGGCTTTAGCCCTGCTGTCAGCTGAGAATGAAGAAATTTACGGGAAATCTGTTTCCCTTTTATGCGGTGAGGAAAATCCTGTCAATTTAACCCTGGAGGACAAACTTCCCCATACTGTTGAAGTGGACTCCCGGGATGGCAAGATCTTTCTCTCCTCGAGTTTTCCTCTTTTTGCAAAGAATGGTGAAATAAGAGGGATTATCCATGTTGGACGCGATATTACCGAGCAGAAAATGCTTGAAAGACAGCTGGGGCAGAACTTGAAAATGGAGGCTCTGGGGACGCTGGCCGGAGGCATAGCGCACGATTTTAACAATATTCTTTCAGCAATTCTCGGGTATGCCGAACTGGCACAGGGTGAAACAGAGGAAGAGGCTGTCACTTATGAATATCTGGAACAGGTTCTTCAGGCAAGCAAAAGGGCAAGAGATCTTACCAGGCAGATACTTGCCTTCAGCCGGCATGCAGAAATAGCCAAGGCCCCGGTGGAAATTGCTTCAATTGTAAAAGAAACCCTCAAACTCCTGCGGTCCTCAATCCCTTCATCCATACTTATAGAACAGCAGATTCAGGATGATACAGGGGTTATCTTTGCTGATCCGAGTCAGATTCACCAAATAATAATGAATATCTGCACCAATGCATACCACGCAATGGAGCAGACAGGCGGCACGCTTTCGGTATCGCTCACCTGTATTTCACAGGCAAAAGACAATGCAGTTGCAAAACAGGCCGAAAGACGTCCTGGCAAGTATGCAGAACTGACAATAAGAGATAACGGGCCTGGAATCGATCCGGCTATCAGGGACAGAATATTCGATCCGTTCTTTACAACGAAAGAAACCGGACGAGGAACGGGAATGGGACTGGCAATCGTCCACGGTATTATAAAGGATTGTGGCGGTTATATCTTCTGTGACAGTGAGTTGGGTAAGGGTACCTTGTTCACGATTGATTTTCCTTTGGTCGAAGAGTCTTCCGTTTTACCGGAGCAAGAAAGATCAAAACAGATAGTAACCGGTACCGAGCACATCCTTTATGTTGATGATGAAAGAATACTGGCTGAAATGAGTAGGGCAATGCTGCAGCACCTGGGATACACCGTCACAGTCTGCACAGACAGCGTTGAAGCGCTTACGGTGTTTAATGAAAATCCTGATCTCTTTGATCTGGTTATTACAGATCAGACAATGCCTGATATGACCGGTATAGAGCTGGCCGGCAAGCTGCTGCAGATTCGTCCCGGTGTACCAATAATATTGTGTACGGGTTTCAGCAGTGTCGTTTCTGTCAAGGAGGCCAGATCAGCAGGAGTAAAAGATTTTTTTATGAAACCCTTTGACTGGGATAAGATGGCAGAAACTCTTCGAAATATACTCGATGAACGGAGCTGAACGGCCTTGGTTATTTGTGATGCCGCGGTCGACGCTGTCTTGACTCAACCTGCTTACTCAATTATCAAGAGATAGACCCATTTTAGAACTTCTCACATTGAACTACATTCAGTCGTATCAGATTTATCTATTAAAGCTACAGTATAGATAGGAAATATCAATTTGATATAGAGGACTATCTTGTGTAACTGAAAGAAGAAAAAGAGGATCTTTTCAGTAATCATCTGCTGAGCTGTCTGGTAACGTTCATGAAACTCTATTTTACCTGTCCGAAAAAAAACGAACTCTTTGCTTCAGAGCATTACTCACTTACAGACGGCTTTTCCGTGGTTGAAGGAGAGCAGAGAAAACTCGAGGGGATGGTCCAACTTCACGAGTCGTGCCCGCACTGCGGAGAGCTTCATCTGTTTCCGGTCGACAAGGTAATGTGTTCCTATGGCAAAAAAGAATAATACATGTGAAATCAAGCTAACAGCCCATACCAAAGGGGGGGGCTGAGCGTCGAAACTGACTCCGGAGGATCTGGAGCACGCTTTGCGGGAGCTTGATTTTCCCACTGATGAGAATGTGCTGGTTGGAACGGCGACGGCCGATGATGCCGGAGTCTATAAGATCTCCGATGATCTTGCCCTGATTCAGACCGTCGATTTCTTTACCCCGGTGGTCGACGATCCATATACCTTCGGGCAGATTGCCGTGGCAAACAGTCTCTCCGATGTATATGCCATGGGGGGAGTGCCGAAGACGGCTATGAACATTGTCGGTTATCCGATGGCAACCATGGGAAGAGGACCCCTTCGTGAAATGCTGGCTGGCGGAGCGGCAAAATTAAGAGAAGCATCCACAGTCCTGCTTGGCGGACACAGTGTAGAAGATGCTGAACTGAAATACGGTGTTTCGGTAACCGGTTTTGTTCATCCTGAGCGCATCCTCTGTAACCAGGGCTTGCACGGCGATGATTGTCTTGTTCTCACTAAAGCGCTTGGTACCGGAATCGTTAATACGGCTATAAAAGGCGGGCTGGCTTCTGCTGAAACCATCGCCGAGGTCTCTGAATTAATGGCTGCGCTCAATCGGATAGCTGCGCAGATCATTCAGCAATATGAGATCTCGGCCTGTACCGATGTCACCGGTTTCGGTCTGATCGGTCATTTGGCTGAAATGATAGCTGGCACAGGTACCGGAGTAAAGCTTGTGGTAGAGGATATCCCGTTTCTCAGAGAGGCTTATGATTTTGCAGCCATGGGGCTTGTGCCGGTCGGAGCTCACAATAATAGAAGATTCAGAGAAAATATGGTCTTGGCTCCGCAAGGGTTTGACCCGGTTCTGCGTGACATTCTGTATGATCCGCAAACTTCCGGTGGACTGCTCTTCGGCTGCCGCCAGGAAGACGCAGAACAGATTGTGATGCAATTACATAATGAAGGGATCAGTCATGCGGCGGTAATCGGTACGGTCGTAAAGACTGGCAAGGACGAAATTCAGCTTATTGGATAATGAGATGGCAAAGACAATAGATGCGTGCGGACTTACCTGTCCTGCTCCGGTGCTTTTGGTAAAAGATGCTGTGGAAAAGGGTTCTGGCGATTTATCAGTACTGGTTGATAATCAGGCCTCCTGTGAGAATGTTGAACGCTTTTTAGCCTCCCGTGGCTATACCGTTGCCGTTGAAGAAAAAGATGGCGTCTATACCCTGAATGCTGAGGGCAAAGGTGTTGATGAAGGTGTGCCAGGTAGTGAAAAAAGTGCAAAGAATATCTCCCTCGATCCCAATGAATCCCAGAAGGTGGTTGTATTAATTATGGCCGACAAAATGGGGCATGGTGATGACGAACTCGGCGCAAAACTGATGGTCAATTACATCAAGACCCTGAAAGAACTGGGGCCGGATTTGTGGCAGCTGATCTTTGTCAATTCGGGTGTGAAGCTGACCATTGCCTCTTCCCCGGTGCTTGACGAACTTAAAGGATACAGTGATAACGGGACTATCGTGCTTGCCTGTGGCACCTGTCTTGAACACTTTAAGCTCATGGAGCAGAAAGCGGTCGGCTCAGCCACCAATATGCTTGATATTGTTATGGCTACCCAGGCGGCGGATAAGGTGATCACACTGGGTTAAGTTTATATGTAATGGTGGTGTGTCCAGTTTTTCTAAAAAAACGGATCACGGTAGGACTGCTTGGCTGTTCAACAAAAAAAAGCCTTTGATCTTTTCGATCAAAGGCTTTTTCGATTCGCTACTCGATTTTCTTTCCTTCCAGCATCAGGTCTGGCGGTCCGAGCCAGGTTCCTTTAAGCAGAAGGTTGTAGTATGCCCATTTGAACATCAGTTTTGCCATGTGGTTCATCTCGGTGTCTTTGAGAAGGCTCAGAGGTCCAAGGGCTGGAAATGGATACTTACCGGTGAATGGTTCAGTATTGTAGTTAAAATCAATTATATAGGCTTTCCCGAAGCCTGATTCGATGAATCAGACCGCGTGGCCGTCCGATCGGGCATGCTGTTCACTCCCGTTTATATAGGCGAGGATATTTTCCTCCAGCACGTCTCCCTGGAAGTGGGCAACTGCTCCGGCTTTTGAGGTCGGAACGTTGGTGCCGTCTCCCATGACCCAGACATTGTCATAACCTTCCGGCTGCAGAGTGTGCTTATCAACAGGTATATATCCCATCGGGTCTGCGATACCGGAATCGATCATAACCTGTGAGCCGAAGTTCGGTGGGATGGAAACCAGCATATCATAGTCGACAGCGGTGCCGTCATAGGCTTCTATAACCTTTTTCTTATGATCAACTGATCCCAGTGCAAAGTTGGCGGTGAGTTTAATATTCTTTTCCTCAAGCGCCGAGGTCAGAACCTTGGTTGCGATAGGCTTGGTGAACGCACCCGGCAGAGGGGTGACAAATTCAATTTCCACTTTGTCGCGGATACCGCGGGTGTGGAAATGCCAGTCGGCAAGAAAGGCAAACTCAAGCGGAGCTACAGGACACTTGATCGGCATCTCAGCAATATTGACGACGAGCTTGCCGCCTTTAAAGTTGTGCAGTGCCTTGCGGAGTTCCTGGCAGTCGCCGAAACGATAGAAACCGTAAATACCGTCGTTCCAGCCTTCTGCAAGTCCTTCAACTTCGTCAGGTCTGATGTCACAACCGGTAGACATGATCAGAATGTCATATTTGAAAATACCTTCTGATTTGGTGGTGACTTCCTGTTTATTCCAGTCGACATTGGTCAACTCGGAGATAACGAAATTGATACCCGGCTTAATAAACTCTCTTCTGCTTCGTCTGATTTCATTCGGACGGTTGATGTCAAATGGCACAAAGAGAAATCCCGGCTGATAATAGTGGACATTATCCTTGTCGATCAGGGTAATGGACCAGTCATCATCGAGATGTTTTCTCATCTTGTTAGCCATCATCGTGCCGCCGGCACCGGCACCGAGTATGACGAGTTTTTTCATGATATTATTGCCTCCTGTATGGTAATTGCTCTGATTAAGTGAATCAGTGCCGTGGGTTATCTGGTGTTTTGTGCTTCAGCACCTTTGTCGCAGGCGTTCACACAGCCGCCGATCGCCTGCATGACCATAAACATGGCGCCCATCGCCTTTTGAAATTGCGGATCTCTCAGTTGCTTGATCATGCCCATCGGGCCGACCGGTTCGACCTGGCAAAGATTGATAGATGACAGTGAACTACAGATCTTGTCGAACTGTTCATCACTCAGATCAATCTTCCTTATTGCTGCCAGTGAAAGACCGAAAACTTTTATCATGCCGTTACTTTGCTGCAGACTGTCGAGCCATTTATTCATACTGGTAAGAAAATCCGTCTGTCTGAAAGCAACTTCAAATTCTTTAACGAATTCAGTCATCGGTGAAATCATATTCATCAGATCACTGAAAGTATGAATGTTCAGCAAGATGGTATGCAGGAGCGTGCCAAGCTGTTCGGCCTGAAACTCCCCTTCGTGAAGGGTGCTGAGAAACTTCTGGATTTTGGGGTAGCTCAATTTGGCAACCGGTGCAAGGTCGTCCTTGAGTTCCATGCCCGATTTCAGCATTTCCAGTGCTTCATTCAGTGCTCCGAGAGATGTCAGTCCGCGGGTGATCAGTGCGGTCAGATCGTCAACGTTGAATTGTCCGTCAAGTTCATCGAAGTATCTGATCATCTTGGGATAGACCTGCCGTATAACGGGCTGCATATCTTCGGTCAGCTCAAAGCCTGCTCTTACAGCTTCTCGTGCCTCGCGCATTTCTTCGACTGAGGTGTGGATCTCGGCTACAAGCCGGTTCAGGTCATCAGAATGCAGTGCAGTGGGTGTTGATGCTTTTTCCTGCTTCAACTGCTGTATATCGGTTTTGAGTTCTTTTATCTCACTTGCCAGAAAGTCTAGCCTTTCCAGAATCAAAGCGTCGTTCATTGTTTTTCTCGCTTGTTTGAAGTGGTGTGAAAATACTCTTCACGCACCATAAAAATACCTTTCATATGATGTGCATTATCCCACAACGTGGTATAAAAGTAAAGTAAAATTCATTCCTATATAGTAATAGTTCGTATCGCTAATAATAATTTATTCTATCACAGAAAAGCCTACTTATGATAGAGCACGAAGGAAAATAATTCTGTCAGATATCCGACAGCAAAGCGGGAAAAAGTATAAAAGGTTAAACAGGGGATATAATGAAAGATACTGAAAGCCTCACCCGAATCGTTCAGGCAGAACATGTATCGGGTGAGGCAAAAAAAACGATTATGACAGAGGTCTAGAGATTAATTCAGTTCGATCCTATTGTGCTTTCACATCAACGTAATTGGTTAACTCCTCAAAGCGTTTTCCTTCGAGGAATTCATTAATATTAACAGTAGTCGTTGAAGCGATGTTCTGAAGGGCATCGGTGGTTAGATACGCCTGGTGACTGGTTATAATAACATTCGTCAGTGACAGAAGTCTGGCGAGCACGTCGTCAGTGATAACCCTGGCACTCAGGTCTTCAAAAAAGACTCCGGCCTCTTCTTCGTAGACATCAAGACCTGCGGCGCCGATTTTGCCGCTTTTTAAAGCCGAGATAAGCGCTTCGTGATCAACCAAGCCGCCGCGGCTGGTATTGATAAGAATAACCCCGTCCTTCATGGTACAGATGGCCTTCTCATCAATCAGGTGGTAGGTGTCCTTAGTCAACGGGGCATGGAGGCTGATAACGTCAGCTACTTTTATTGCGTCTTCAAAACTGACGTATTCCATGCCGGTTTCTTTGGCGAATGCTTCGTTTGGATATGCATCCCAGCCTACCACTTTCATTCCGAAGCCCTGGAGGTTCTTAACCAGCACCTTGCCGATTCCGCCGACACCAAGTACGGCAGCAGTTCTGCCATGCAGGTCAAAGCCTTCCAGTCCACTAAGGGTGAAGTTGCCTTCCCGCACCCGCTGGTATGCACGATGCACCTTCCTGTTTAATGCGAGCAGCAGGGCAATGGCATGTTCGGCAACCGCATAGGGTGAATACACGGGAACTCTTGCCACAGAAATGCCAAGACGTCTGGCAGCGTGCAGATCGACATTATTAAAACCGGAGCAGCGAAGCGCTATCATCTCTATACCGACATCGGCAAGAATTTCAAGGGCGTCACGATCTGCGACATCGTTGACAAAGATGCAGGCAATGGTGCAGCCGGCAGCAAGGGTGGCAGTCTGGCGATTGAGTCTGGGATCGATAAAATTGAGATTCCATTCTTTCGGCATCACTTTTGACAGGGCATCACGGTCATAACTTTTGGCATCGAAAACAGCGATCTGCACAACTCCATCAAGGCGGCCTTTCATCAGGTAAGCCATGCTTTTACCGCTGGAACGAACCTGGCGACTGAGGATACGAAGAAGGCCATGGCCGATTTCAGGATGTTTGGTCATCGCGGCGTCAAGATCAACCTTGCTTAAGGTGGCAAGCTTGGTCGGTTCACTGGCTATGACGGTAGCCGAACGGGGCTGAACAAGAAATAGGCTGGTAATACCGCCAGATTCTCCGGCATCAAGATCGCGAACATACACATCTTTGCCATCTGATTGACGTAAGACTTTCAGTTTTCCCGAGATGACGAAAAACAAAAAATCTGCTTCATCGTTTTCAAGAAAGAGGGTCTGGTTGGGTGCGAGCTCAATGAATTTTACCCTCTTGTTAATATGCTGGGCCAGATCTGGTTCGAGATCGCCGAAAACGGGGAGATTTTGAGTAATTTGTTTTTCGGTCATGGTTGACTCCGCAAAGATGTTTCTAGATGAATTATTACCGATATAATAACATTGTAATCGATTTCAGAAATAAAACGAACACTATTTTCTGCAGTTACATTCCAAAAAAACTGTTTGTTATTCTTCAGACAGGAATTCCGGCTGGGTAACCCATATATGATTGTGCACAACTGTTAAAAAGATAAGTTTTCAGGTGAACCTGTACAGGAGGGTTGATGTTTTCGAATAAGCTGGGGATATAACTTTATCGCGTTATTTCCTCGAGACTGGTTATATTTCTGATTCATCGTTTTTTTTTACAGGTATTATTTCCAAAAATATCAGGACATTTTCCAGGGTGCTTTCATGAGAAAGTTACAAGCAGGTGTGTTTAAAGCTTTTGGTCGGCTGGAATGTGAAAAGCTATGATAAAACCGACTTGAGTCTTTGAATCATATTTTAATTTTTACAGCAGCAATCATTTTTTTATTGAAGAGCTGTTTCCAGACTGTAAGGGATACAGGAAACGTTATTATAACCGGTTTAAGAACAATGAATGATAATACTACAGATTTTCATATCAGAACGAAGATATGGTTTGGGAACCGTGCGGAAGAATTCCTTTTCGGTAAAGGTAAAATGCAGATACTGGAGTATGTGGATCAAGAAGGATCAATTTCCGGAGCAGCTGAAAAAATGGGGTTGAGCTATAAAAAGGTGTGGACACATATTAAAAATCTTCAGAGCAATATTGAAGATGAATTGGTCGTATCGAAAACCGGCGGTGGAGGGAAAGGAGGTACAACTCTGACACCGAAGGCAAAAGAACTGGTCAAAAGGTTTAAACAGCTTGATGAGGAAATTCGATTGTATGCCGACAGGCGTTTTGAGGAACTCTTTCTGCCTGATTTACCTGTAAAATAACGTTTCACCAGACAAATTCTAATATTCGGCTGTCCCACTGCCCATTACAACGATTAATACAGAAATGCGGTGGTTGTTACTGTGTTCATGGAGCAGTCCTAATAACTGCTCCATTTTGAGTTTATCGGGGACTGATCATCCCTTCTTTGAGAATAAAGTCGATAACTTCCTGGACACCTTTGCCGGAACGCATATCGGTAAACAGATATGGGCGGTCGCCACGCATCTTTTTGGAATCCCGGTCCATCACCTCAAGTGATGCTCCCACATAGGGGGCAAGGTCTATCTTGTTGATGACCAGTAGATCGGAGCGGGTTATGCCCGGGCCGCCTTTTCGCGGGATTTTATCACCACCGGATACATCGATGACATAAATCATCAGATCGGCAAGTTCAGGGCTGAAGGTGGCACTTAAGTTGTCACCCCCCGATTCAATGAACACCATGTCAAGACCGGGATATTTTCTGCTTAAATCTTCCACTGCGGCAAGATTCATAGAGGCATCTTCACGGATAGCGGTATGAGGACAGCCGCCGGTTTCAACGCCGGTAATTCTGCCGGCCTCAAGGGCCTCGTGAGCGGTGAGAAACTTGGCATCTTCCTGGGTGTAGATATCATTGGTGACAACAGCGAGTTCATATTTGTCGCGCAGTGCCTTGCACAGGGTTTCAAGCAATGCGGTTTTACCGGAGCCGACAGGTCCGCCGACACCGATACGTAGTGGTTCTTTGTTGCTCATGTATAACTCCTGACGATCAGTTATGATCTGAATAATCTAGTATATTGGGTTTCATGCAGACTAGAACTCAGTGCCAGATAGGGGCATGAACCGCCCAGCTGTTCATCGGTCATGGCAAGACCTTCTTCAACGGCCCTTGCGGCTTCTTCGCCAAGATCAATCAGGGCCAGCTGGCCGGTTGTCTGTCCTAAAGGCACTATCTTGATGGCAGCCATAACCATGTTTTCAAGCCAGCTCCAAACGTAGCCAAGAGCAACCTCTTCAAGCTCAATCTGCCAGCGCTGGGCAAGCAGGGCAAAGCCAGCAAGCTGGCAGGAGGCCGTCGGTTTAAGCCACTGTTCTGGAATCTCCGGCTCAAGTTCTTTAATAAGTTTGACCATGGCACGACCTCGGGTCTTTTCCTCTTCACGTAGTTCTCTGGTTTCACGGGATGCGAGGGTAAAGTCACACCAGGAGGTGAACTGCTCGATATCAAGCCCTTCACAAGAGGTGTACAGCCTTCGTAAAAGAGGAATCTCAAGTTCACGGTAACAGGTGAATAAAAGAGAGGCCAGCCACTGGCCAAGTGAATTGCGGTCGTGAACCCAGCCCTGTTCAACCGCCCACTCAAGCCCCTGGGAATAGGTGAACGAGCCGGTGGGAAGTGATGGGCTGATCAGCTGAAAAAGCCTGAGTTTCTTATCAGTGAGCATGGTGATGGCTTCCGGCACCTGATGCCGAGCCGCCGTAGGCACCTGGCTCAGGTTCAAACGGCTCGGTTACGGTTTCTATAGCAAGCCCGAGGCCGATCAGCATATCATCAAGTACGTGATCGTGAAGATAGAGGATGCGGTCCGGTTCAATCTGCAGCGGCATGTGCCGGTTGCCTAAATGATAACAGGCCCGGGCAAATAGGAGCGGATCGCTGCAGCGCGCACAGCTTAAACGTTCCGGTGCGGCCTTAACCTCAACGACAAGCCCCTGGTCATCACCTAGCAGATCGCCGTTGCGAAGTACTGTGCCGCGTTTGAGAAAGAGCGCAGCCTCTTCGCCGTTATCGAGGGTGGCGCGCTGTCTGCTCTTTTGTCTCAGATCAAGGGGCAGGGTGAGAGTTGAATAAATCTTCTCACCCTTGGTTTCTATTGTTCTGGTTAATTCAATCATCTTTTAACTAGAAGAGGAAATAGCGTTGGGCAAGCGGCAGGATCGCTGCAGGTTCGCAGATAAGCAGCTGTCCGTCGGCGCGAACCTTATAGGTTTGCGAATCAACCTCGATCACCGGCATATAGCTGTTTCTGATCATGTCTTTCTTGGTGACATTCCGGCATCCTTTGACCACCCCGATCATACTTTTCAGCTGAAGCTGTTCGGCAATACCTGCATCGAAGGCCGCTTTACAGACAAAAGTCATGCTGGTTGCATACCTGCTGCCGCCAAAAGCACCGAACATGCTTCGGTAGTGAACCGGCTGCGGTGTCGGAATTGAGGCATTGGGGTCCCCCATCGGTGCTGCTGCGATCATGCCGCCTTTGATGATCAGGTCTGGCTTTGCCCCGAAGAACTGCGGCTTCCAGAGAATAAGATCAGCCAGCTTCCCAACCTCGACGGAGCCGACTTCATGGCTGATACCATGGGCGATGGCCGGGTTGATGGTGTATTTGGCGATGTAACGCTTGATTCTCTCGTTATCGTTTTCACCGGTCTCTTCAGCAAGACGTCCACGCTGCACTTTCATCTTGTGTGCTGTCTGCCAGGTACGGATGACCACTTCGCCGACCCGGCCCATGGCCTGACTGTCTGAGGCGATCATTGAAAATGCGCCGAGGTCATGCAGAATATCTTCTGCCGCGATGGTTTCACGCCTGATACGCGATTCGGCAAAGGCCACGTCTTCGGCAATTTTGGAATCGAGATGATGACAGACCATCAGCATATCGAGGTGCTCGGCAACCGTGTTGACCGTATATGGTCTGGTCGGGTTGGTAGACGACGGCAGAACATTGGCCAGTCCGCAGGCCTTGATGATGTCGGGAGCATGACCGCCGCCGGCACCTTCTGTATGGTATGTGTGAATGGTGCGGCCCTTGAATGCCTCGATGGTATTTTCAACAAAACCTGATTCGTTCAGGGTATCGGTGTGGATGGCCACCTGGACATCATAGTTTTCGGCAACACTTAAACAGGCATCGATTGCGGCTGGAGTGGTTCCCCAGTCTTCGTGCAGTTTAAGGCCCATGGCACCCGCTACCATCTGCTCGTTGAGCGGGGCGGCAAGGCTTGCGTTGCCTTTAGCCAGGTAACCGAGGTTCATCGGCAGTTCATCGGAGGCCTGCAGCATGCGGTGA
>QKIH01000085.1 GCA_003249645.1 Desulfobulbaceae bacterium
ATTGTCATAAGTTATATGCTGATCGAAAAATTTATCAGCCGCCGGGTGCAGAGACTGGCGAAAGGCGTCCAAAAAGTTACGGCAGGAGATCTGGATTTTGAACTGCAGGCACGCTCATCAGATGAGATTGGTGAACTGGCTAGATCATTTAACACTATGACGAAAGAACTGAAAGAGGCGCGAGATGAGATAACCAACTGGACTTTGACCCTTGAAGATCTTGTGGAAGAGCGCACAGACCAGCTCAAGAGAGCCCAGGAGAATGCCATCCAGACAGAGAAAATGGCTTCCATGGGGCGTCTTGCCGCCATCGTAGCCCATGAGATAAACAACCCTCTTGCCGGCATCCGTACCTATGCCAAGCTGATGCTGAAGCGCAAAGGGGACATATTTCCGGATGAGACCTCAAAATATATCCAATATATTGAAACGATAGAGAGTGAATCGGCCCGCTGTGGTGAAATAGTCAAGGGACTACTGCAGTTTGCCCGCCCCACAAGACCAAAAATCAGTCCGCATGATATCAATTCGCTGGTGCAGGAAACATTGCGTCTTATTCAACACCAGATTGATTTACTCAATATAGAAGTAACACTCGAACTTGCGCCTGAATCACCTATTATAAACTGCGACGATCAGAAAATAAAACAGGCGCTTGTCGCTCTGCTGCTCAACGCCTGTGATGCAGTCCAGAATGACACCGGTTCCATTGTTATCACCACATCTGTACTGGCAGACGACAAAATAGTAAAAATTGCAGTTTGTGACAACGGTATCGGCATGGATGCAGAGACCCAATCTCACATGTTTGAGCCTTTTTTTACCACCAAGACAGTTTCTCCGGAGAGAGAAACAAGCCTGAACAGTGGTCTGGGAGTTTCAGTTGTTTATGAAATTGTCAAATCCCACCAAGGGACCATAGATGTCCAATCTGAACTGGGAAAAGGTACGAGCATCATCATTAACCTCCCTCAGGAACCTGCAGTACAAAACGAGCAGGCATAAGTTCCCGCTCATTAGCTACCATAGGGAGGGTATGCCCAACACCTGTGAACAGCTGGGGCAGAAAACGTTGCGTTTAATATCAATGTCCGCCACCGAGTTGGCATAGCGCATGACACACTCAAAATTGTCACAATGTTTTAAGCCCAGTGTATGTCCCAGTTCATGAACCGCTTCTTTCTCACACCGGTGCAGGTAGAGCGATTCATCTTCAGGGAGGCCGTAAAATTCCTGATGCAGTCTGTGCCCTGATATTAAAGCACATCTGCCGCCTAGCTGAGCTTCACCAAAAACAAAGGTAAGAATGGGAATATAGATGTCCTCGTCCATAATTCCGAGAACATGATCTTTGGCCTCTGAACCAAGGGGCAAAAGCTGCTTGAGGATTTCAGTGGAATGGTATTGCCTCCGATCGCTGCTGTAATAAGGCTCAAGAACAATATTTTCCTCAACAACCCGGCATGAGGCTTTAAGTATTCCCGGCAGGGAAAAAGACAGGAAGTCGGCAACATTCTGCTTCTTCGTGCCGATGTTGACCAGAAGAATATTTTGCATCAGCCGCTTAATTACGGTTTTTCCAGGTTGTATTTTTTGATTTTGTTATACAGTGTGACACGGTCTATCTGTAGAGCTATGGCTGCCTTACTGATATTCCATCCAGTCTGATCGAGAATCCGTTTGATATGTTTTTTCTGCAGGGCATCCAGGGAACTGTCTTGAGACAGCCCCTCGTCTTCAGCCTGAGCTTGGGAAAAGGGAAAATCACCCGGCTGTATTTCCTCTGATTTGCAGATGACAACCGCACGTTCAATGGCATTTTCGAGTTCCCTGACATTGCCGGGCCAATCGTAATTAATCAGGAATTTCATTGCTTCAGTACTGACCCTGCTGATCGGTTTATTCATCTGGGAGGTGAAAACATTGAGAAAGTGTTCGGCGAGAAGGGGGATATCGCTCCTGCGCTCCCGTAGCGGCGGAATCTCGACGACGAATACATTCAGGCGGTAAAACAGGTCATTTCTGAATTCACCCTGTACCATGGCAGCTTCCAGATCTTTGTTCGTGGCAGCGATTGTCCTGAAGTCTGCTTTTATCTCCTTGCTGCCCCCCAACCGGAAGAACTTTTTATCCTCCAGGACGCGCAGGAGTTCCATCTGGATCTT
>QKIH01000107.1 GCA_003249645.1 Desulfobulbaceae bacterium
CAGGCCGGTTAATAATCTCTGCATTATAAATTGATCTCCTTTCTTTGGTCGGAAATTTGATCAATTTATGAGGCATACCAAAACGTTTTGGTATGCCTTTTTTTATGCTAAGAATTTTTTATCCCCTTTCTTTGAGGGAGAGCCGTAATATCAAATCGTAAGGCTAAATGATTATTGTTGGTCTTGTAGCTTAAGACCTCCTTCCTGTTTTGGCACTTATTGCATTTTACACGAGGTTTTTCGCAATAAGCTGGATTCCACTCATTGTTGCAAACCGGTGAATGGAGTTGTTGTTTTTTGATTCCCAACGTTTCGGATAAACATCTTCTCTTCCACGAAATAGTTGTCTGAACAGTGAGATTTTCTCTTCAGTAGATGACTGAGAATGAATTTTTGAAGAGGGTGTAATCGGTTGGTGAACTTTTACGGTGTGCTTGATGATTGACGAGGAAACAATAGGTGTAGCAGTTTGTTTAAGCCGTGCATTCTCCTTACGCAGTTCTTCTATTTCTGCTAAAGCTTCTTGAAGATGTTTTTTCAGGCTTTCTAAATCATCTGGCATTTAACCATCCGACAAGTACGGGGGGCAGAGGTTTGGAACTCTAAGATTGTGGAACGAAGTTTATTTCCAGCTTATATCCGACTGCCCGTGCGTAATCCTCAATCGTGGATAGTTTGGGTGATATCTTGGAATTAACATTTTCAAGCCGGGAGACGTTGCTCTTTTTTGTGTGCAGAAGTTCGGCGAGTTCCTCTTGAGTGAATCCGGCATCTTTACGAATTTTAATAAGCTGTTTTCTGAGTTCGTAAGCTGAAGACAATCGGTCGTATTCACTTTTAACTTCTGGGTTTTGTAATGCTTTCTTTTTGAAATCTTTTAATGATGTTCTCATGATTTCACCTCTTTTAGTCTTTTTCTGGCTGTTGCTAATTCTTTTTTGGGTGTTTTTTGAGATTTTTTGATGAATGAGTGGAGGATAATTATTTCCTTGCCTTTAACAGTGCAGAAGAAAGATCTGCCAATCCCTTCTGTTCCTTTAGCCCTGATCTCAAACAGCCCTTCACCCATTGCTTTGGTATAAGGTAAACCTAGTGCTGGACCGAATTCCTCTATCATTTCTGCGATGTGAAGGAAGTTTGCTAAAATCCCAGGTGGAAATGATAGCGTCGCTTGCTCGACCTTGTCGCTGTAAAAAGTTATATTCCAGTTCATGATTAAAGGTTATCATAAATGATAACAATGTCAATGGCTATTGCGCCTTGATTTTGATAAGATTTTTAGACGATTGTTAGACGTTTTAATCGAAATAGATCCATATTAGACGAAATAAGTAGGGGGGAAAAACGAAATTGCCGTTTTAGGTAACTCGTTAATTTCTTTTAATAACAGATAGTTATGATTGTGTCTGAAAACAGGGGTAGACGCCTTGGGAGCAGGAAGTCGAGAGTTCGAATCCCTCCGCCCCGACCACTTATAAGTAAAAAGCCAAACAGTTACATGATGTTTGGCTTTTTTGTTTGTCATCTCTGATCCGCCCATCTTGACAACGTATTTCAGTCATCTTACCGTCCGAATATACCTCTCACGTCTTACCAGCTATTTGTTGGCTGAGATATTTTCAAAGCTGCAACCCACCATGTTCAAGACTTTTGAGGTATTTCAAAAAAAGGAGACATGAGGTCAGATCTGAAAACTGACATCTTGGAAATGATCAACGGCGAGTGATTGAGCTATGCCTTTTTTGTTGTTTCCCCGGCCGTGTTTCTTTTTAGGATAGAGATCATAAGTTGTTCACTCCCGCTGACAATTCATTCCTGTAACACCAAAGACACACTACTTTTTAGACAACCAGTACAATACCGGGGAAAAGTCCTGGGATCGTCATGGATTATGGAGGTCCTATGAGTAATTATTTGGAAGATTTGAAAGATAAAGTGTCAGGGGTTGTTGTCACATCTGCTGACGAAGGGTATGACACTGCCCGCACCAGTTGGAATCTTTTTATCGACCAGCGACCAGATGTTGTTGTAGTAGCTGAGAGTGAGGCTGACGTAGCTGCGGCCATATCATATGCAAATGATGCTGCAGTACCGGTTACAGTGCAGGCAACGGGACATGGGCAGCCGAAAACATGTGCGGGCGGTGTTCTCATCAATACCTCAAAGCTCAATTCTGTTAAAATCGACCCTGTTTCCAAAACAGCAGTAATTGGAGCCGGTGTCCGTTGGAAAGAAGTTATCGAGGCTGCTTATCCGTATGGTCTTGCCCCTATTTCCGGTTCATCACCTAACGTTGGTGTGGTTGGATACACAATAGGCGGTGGGTACGGGATCACATCACGAAAGCATGGTTTGGCGATTGATAACGTTCGTGATTTCCGCATAGTACTCCCCAATGGTCAGGTAACCCTTGCATCATCTGATGAGAATCCTGATCTTTTCTTTGCAGTATTAGGAGGTGGCGGATCCTATGGCGTCGTTACCGAGATGACCATCTACCTCCATGGGCATTCAGAGGTTTTCGGAGGATCTGTTATGTTTGATGCATCTCGAGCATCAGAGATCTATATTGCATATGCAGAATGGACGTCGGGACTTCCCGATGAAGTTAGCTCCGCTATCCATATTATGAATTTCCCGCCTGCACCCTTTATTCCTGAATTTCTCCGGGGACGATCTATGGTAATTGTTATTGCCTGTGTATGCGGACAGATGGAGCATGCTGAAGAATGGCTGAAGCCGATGCGCTTAATGGAGGGTGCAGAATTAGATTCTTTTCATAAAATGCCTTATACAGAGTCAGGTGCTATCTTTCAAGATCCTGTTGATCCGCTTCCGGCAAATGGTCGGGGCGTATTGCTTCATGATTTCACTGCAGAGACAGCTGCAGCGTTTTTAGATGCCATCGGCCCGATACCAGCTTCCCCTAATCTGATGATTCAATTGCGTCATTTGGGGGGTGCGATCACTGGCAATAGTGACCCTCGCGTATGTATCATGAGAAACCGCAAGGCCAAATACCTTGCATATCTGCTTGGCGTGCCCATGCCGGGTAATCCTCCTGAATCGATGGCTGCGCATGCCGAAAATGTATTCAAAAGAATAGAGCCATGGGTGTTGTCGCGCGGCCCTCTCAACTGGCTTGGTGAGGGTGCCGTGGAACCATCTTCAATCCGATCTGTCTTTTCGGAAGAAGAATACACACGTATTAAAACGGTAAAGGAGTCGATAGATCCGCTCAATCGATTCTCCAATGCTGGTTTGGGTATTATTGATAAGTAAGATGTTTATCCGCTGCATTTGGATTTGCGATAAAAGATTGGACTCTCAATTGCGCCAATATTCTATGATGTGGTGGCCATATTATAGAATATGTTGGGGAACAGAAAGTTGAGGGTTCGAACTTTTTGCTCTGACCAGGAAAAATAAAAGGGTTTTCGGTTTTTCCGAAAACCCTTTTTGGCGTTTTGGGGGATGCTGCTTCAAAGAAGATGGATATCAGCTGAAAAAGCCCCACATCATTTTAGTGGCAACAACGTAGAGGAAAAAAGCAAAGATCCGTTTCAGCTTGTCAACAGGAAGTGCATGTGCAAGTCGGGCTCCTAAAGGCGCAGTCAGCATACTCAACAAAACAATAAAACCAAGAGCCGGCAGATAGACATATCCAAGGCTGTAGGGAGGTAAACCTTCGGCGTGGAGGTTATTGATAATGTAGCCGAATGCTCCTGCCACAGCGATGGGAAATCCGATTGCCGCAGATGTTCCTATGGCACGATGTGCGGCCACGTTACACCAAAGCATAAAAGGGACTGATAACGAGCCGCCTCCAATACCGACAAGGCTTGAGACGATACCTATGATACCTCCCATGCTGAACATGCCGGCTGTGCCGGGTATTTGTCTGGAGGCTTTTGGCTTTTTATTGATAATCATCTGGGTGGCAACACTGTAAAGAAAGATGCAGAAAAACGCTTTAAGGAAGCCTGTTGATAACCGGGAAGCAACAATGGTTCCGAGAAAGGTGCCGAGGAGAATGCCGGGAATAATTCTTTTCACAATGTCCCAATCGACTGCACCCCGCTTATGGTGAGACATAAAACTGGAAACTGAAGTGAACATTATGCTGGCAAGAGAGGTCCCCAATGCAATATGCATTATCACTTCCGGATTTATTCCCTGTCTTGCCAGACAGAAGATGAGCATGGGGACTATCACCAGACCGCCTCCAACCCCGAGCAATCCAGCCAAAATGCCGGCAATTAAACCAACGGCCATATACATTAGTGCTGTTTCAATAAACATCGTCTTTCCTTTTTTGCTGTCTTAGCCCAATAATTCTGATTAAACAAAGTGGGCGATATATCTGGATACAGATGCATCGCCATCCGTATGATGATTTTTCGCTGCAACGAGACTAAAGGTGTGTACAGTTCTTGCAACTTTCATCAGATCATAAGAAAGTGTTAGTTTGATATCATGTACAGAGAAAACCAAATCGTCAATAAGATGTTGAGGAAAATGATAGTCCAGGTACATTGGCAGATTGCGAAAAAAGTGAGCGTGAAATTTATTGCTTGACCATCTGCATTAGCCATATCAGGATGGGCCGAATCAATCCATGAAGCCTGCTTCTTTTACCCACTCTACGGTGAGATCCAGCGCCTTTCTAGATACGATGCTCGAACATTAGTTGAATTTTTTCCTTGGCAATGATGTGCGAAGGACAGAACGAAAGCGTGGCATTCAGACATTGGGCGAGCACACCTACCAGCTGAATAAGCTGGGGAAGTATGCTCGCTGCGCCCTGTATCGGAGCAAAGTTTGTTCTAGTCGCCTTGTTTTGACTATCTCAAGTCCGCCCAGGAGACCGCGGCAGTGTACCTCTGCAACGAGTGGATGTTCACCAAGTCTATTAACGCCTTCTGAAAAAGTAGGCGCAAGTTACCGGATTCTGCTGATCATATCTATTTCCACGAAGATATTCAGCGTTTCAATGGCGACAGCGGCGGCTATGGTGTCTGGTTCCTCTCGCGGGATCAGTTTTGGTATATTTAGTTAGAATTGAAGATAGAGATTTCGATATTAGTCAGGTGCTGCTGCAAGCAGGTAAGAACAATTGGCTGATCCACTAACATTTGTACCCGTAGTAACTGCATTAATATGCAATTGAGTAAGCCAGCTAAATGTAAGATCAACATATGCTGAATAGGTACCGTCCGATTGTGTTGTCGTATCAACCGCTACTGAAGGGCCGGCAGAATTTTCCGGGGTTACAACTATATGGATTGACACTCCACCTGTTGGGGGAGAAACGTAACCAGTCACTTGAAAGCGCATGCTTGCGTTTGCCAAATCACCTATATCAATAAATTCAGTCCAGGTAATAGAACATGGATCATGCATGCTCGTTCCACTCGTTGCAGCATGTGCTGGCAGAATGACAGACTCCACAAGCGGGACGCCCCACTTGGCAGGCAGCAGATTATACGCAGCAAGGGTTGTAACTCCACCAACGATATTCTTTATAATTTTACGACGTCCGGCATTTTCAGCAGCGGCATCATTTAGTTTTTCACTGTCAACAGTCATACGTTTTCTCTCCAGGATGTTATATCTAAATTTATTATACTTACCAGTAATTAAAAAATGATGAATAATTTAATTTATTGATGGCTGGCAGATCAAGAGATTTTTCTAAAAGGATAGTGGTAGTGGTGAAAATATTCATTATTTTTAGTTGTTTTTGAGTCGTGATTGGATTGATTCAAATACGAAAAAGGTGTTAGATGGTCGTTGCAATAGCAACCAAAATAAGTGTCTCTGAGAAATAGATCTCATTTTTGCATCATTCTGGATGCAAGCAGTGTGTCAGATCAGGTCTGGATTTCTGCGCCTAGATTAATGAGGGTTACTTTAAAGAAGGGGGCATAGTAAATTTGCCTTTACTGTCTATGTAAGAGCAGCTTCAGCCATATCTTTTTCGTTATCTGATATTTTTTATTATTTATTTTTCTGTCAATGTGGTAGGAGCTGTAACGGTATAATATTTTGAATAAATTTTTCTGATAACGATAAAGTCAATTGATTAGCAAGTGATGCTGGATATCAAAACACTCTTCATTCTATTGGGGACATCTCATTTAATTGGTGCGATAGTTATCGGCTGTTTAGCCTTTAGCAACCGTGAATTGAAAGGGGTTAAAGAGTGGGCTGCAGGCCGGGTGTTGGCGGCGCTCGCCATCCTTGCTCTGGTGCTGAGATACGGTATCATTCCTGAATATTTCTCTGTTATCACAGGAAATCTTTTACTGTATCTTGGTCTGTATTCCGCTTTGTGCGGTAACTACAAAATCATGGGGCGCAAACCGCTTTTACGGCATCGATGGTTTATCGTCTTTCTTTTCGTCTATCTTTCCATCTTGTTTAACTGGACTGTTTTTGAGGCCAATTATACATATCGGGTAGCCTTGGTCAGCTTTGTCAATACCATGTTCATGATCTTGCTGATCCATTCTCTGTGGTCAAAAAACAATGAGGAAACACTCTATTCCAAGAACCTGCTCATAACCTCCTACCTTGTCCTGGGAACAAGTGAAAGCCTTAAAGCTGTTATTTTGCTGACACGGACACAGCCGGAAACAAGTTTGTTTGATGACAATACCTTGACGGCTATTCCCATGTTTATTGCATGCTGCTGTTCAATTTTAACATCAATTGGTTACCTGGCGCTGGTTGTTGAGAAGCTCAATCAGACATTAATAGGTCTTTCTGAAAAAGATCCTCTTACCGATGTTTTAAATCGACGTGCCTTCTTTAAACAGGCAGAAAGGATACTAAGGCTTAATAAAAAAAACTCCGCGGAAATGTCTGTGCTTTTCCTTGATATCGACTATTTCAAGGCGATCAATGACACCTACGGACATGAAGTGGGGGATTGTGTTTTGAAACAGGTTTCTCAGGCTACTGCAGAATTACTGGGTAACCAGAGCTGTTTTGCCCGTTTTGGCGGAGAAGAGTTCTGCATTATGCAGCTGGATAAAAATGCAGAACAGGCCATGGCTCTTGCTGAACATATCCGGAAGGCCATTAAAGCAATGTGCCCCGTTCAAAAAATGGAGGCTGGTGCTGTTACATGCAGCATTGGAGTCTCGTCGAAAAAGCAGAAACCATCTTTGACCGCATTAAACGATCTGCTGTATGAAGCTGACTGCGCGATGTATCGTGCCAAGAAATTGGGCAGGGATCAGGTCTGCCTGTATAGCCCGGATATGAAACTCGAGTCAGAAAATTATTATCAAAACATGGTAGATCAGACAGAATTACATCTTACTCATATTCGACTCCGGTAAGCTGAAAAACAGCTTGAATCTGGTGTCGCCTGATCAAATAATTAAGGTTTTTCGTCGATCCTCCAGTCATCAATCGGTAGAAAGGCGCATTTCGCAATATTACAAACTATCTCCTGAAATATTTAGGGTGCATCAGATTTTCCACCGACAGCAGTTCGTTCAGATGGTCTTCATCGACCAGTTTTTCTTCAAGGACAATTTCTTTGACTGTTCTTCCTGTTTCCAATGCTTTTTTTGCTATCTCCGCAGATTTCTCATAACCTATGATCGGATTGAGAACTGTAACAATGCCAATACTGTTTAATACCATTTCACGACAGCGCTCGGCATTGGCGGTGATGCCTGTTACACAGCGCTCTCGCAGTACTCTGCTGCCGCGCTTTAATTCTTCAAGCATCATAAACAGCTTAAAAGCGATAACCGGCTCCATAACGTTGAGCTGTAGCTGTCCCGCTTCTGCTGCCAGGGTAACCGTTACGTCCGCGCCAATTACTGCAAAGGCAAGCTGGTTGACGACTTCGGGGATGACCGGGTTCACCTTGCCGGGCATGATGGATGAGCCTGGCTGCATTTTCGGCAGGTTTATTTCATTTAAACCGGCTGTAGGCCCTGATGAGAGCAGCCTCAAATCGTTGCATATCTTTGAAAGTTTAACGGCAACGCGGCGCAGAATGCCGGACAGCTGGACATAGGCCCCGGTGTCTGAAGTGGCCTCGATCAGATCCTCAGAGGTTTTCATCGGCAGCCCAGTCAGCCTGCGCAGATGGTCGACTGCTACCGGAGCATAGCCGGGAGGAGCATTAACGCCGGTGCCGATAGCAGTTGCGCCGAGGTTGATCTCATAAAACAGTTCAAAAGCAGTCTGTAACCGGTCTATGTCCTCTTCAATGGTCGTACCGAAGGCTTTGAATTCCTGCCCCAATGACATCGGTACCGCATCCTGCAGCTGGGTTCGCCCCATCTTGATGATGTCTTTAAACTCCTTTCCTTTCTCTTTGAAGGCAAGAGAGAGTTTATGCAGACTTTTCATCAGATCTGGAATAATCAAGAGAAGGGCGAGCCTGAAGGCGGTAGGATAGGCATCATTGGTTGATTGAGAGCAGTTGATATGGTTATTGGGATGGATGATGTCATAGCGTCCCTTTTCATAACCCAGAATTTCAAGAGCCTTGTTGGCGATAACCTCATTGGCATTCATGTTGGTAGAGGTTCCGGCTCCGCCTTGGATGACATCGACAACAAACTGGTCGTTAAGCTCCCCATTGATCACTGCGTCGCACGCCCTGAGTATGGCATCGGTGATGTCTTCAGGGAGGACTTCCAAATCCCTGTTTGCCAATGCGGCGGCTTTTTTCACATAACCAAAGGCTTTTATGAAGCGCGGTTCAATAGATATGGGAATATCTGTGATCTTGAAATTTTCAACGGCCCGCTGGGTCTGAATGCCATAATAGCAGGTGTTGGATATTTCCATTTCACCGAGAAAGTCATGCTCCGTTCGTGTTGTGTTTTCCATAAGTTCTCGACAGAAGAGAAAAGGCATCCCCTGTGCTGAAGCCGGGTTATGCTTTTCGTTTTAATTTTTTGTGACTGATTCGATATCGGATTGTAACGATTCTTCAGCCTCTTGCAGGAGCTCTGCTATGGATACGGTTTCAAAAAGCGGTTTCTTCATTCGTAATTTGACCCAGAGACCGCTCCACAGGGCGGCAAGACCCAGAAAGATGCTGGCGTAAGAGTAGATGTCACCGCGCATTCCTGTTCCGTCTTCGGGCCAGATTGCATAAATCATGTAAACGAGTCCCAGAAAGCTTATGACCGGCAGAGTAATGCCGAACGGCGATTTGAACGATCTTTTTATCTTCGGATACCTGATGCGAAGGATAATTACATTGAGGTTGGCGATCATGTAGCAGATCATCCAGCCGATACAGCCGGCCAGTATCAGTGTGACAATCGCTGCGGCATCTGAAATGCCGGTACCAAGCAGGACAATGGTGATGGCAAATACGGTGAGGATGCCGACATAGGGTACACCGAAGCGGTTCAGTTTGCCGAAGGCAGCTGGAAACTGGCCTTCATTGGCCATGCCGTAGAGCATTCTCGGTACGGCGGCAATAAAGGTATTCAGGGTGCTGGCAGTAGCTACCAGGCTGATTATGCCGATCCATATCTGTCCGTTGCGGCCGAGTACCGCCATGGCTGCATCAACATGGGGGTGGGCCGAGGTGCCCAGTTCTTCCATGCTGACATATTTCAGCGCCATAAAACCGAACAGCAGGTCTGATACAAAAATAATTACCAGCGCTGATATCATGGCCAGCGGTATGAATCGTTGAGGATGTTTTACTTCCTCAGCCATCGGGCAGACAAATTCCATCCCCACGAAGAGCCAGAAAGCAATGCCCAGCATGGAGAGAACACCTCCTCCTGCCGCCATATCAAAATGAAGGCTGGTTTCAAGAGCCCTTCCTGTGCCCAGATCAAAAAGTCCGATGATCGAGAGAATGATCATGGAGATGATCATGGTTGATGCAAAGATAACCTGTGACACAGCAAATGATTTTGCCCCGAGCAGGTTGATAAGCGTCAGTATGACCATAAGGAGAAAGGCCCAGGCGGATGCCGGGACTGCAAGATCAGGAAAAAAGATATCCCGGATTACCAGGCCTGCAACAGAAGACTCTGCGGCATTGGATAAGGTTGAAACGGCGAAGTATCCGGCAAGTACAGCGAAGATCCCCATAAACCGGCCCATGGTAGGCAGGGTGTAATGGTTGATGCCGCCGGAAAGAGGAATTATTGACGAAAGTTCGGCAAAAGAGAATGCAACAAAAAGATTGATAAACAGTGCAATGATAACAGCCACTGAAAAAGCGGGGCCGCCAAGACCGAAGCCCTGGCCCAGCATGACCAGGGCGGTTGATGATACTACGATGCCGACGGCAGTACAGATTGCCGCCGTTAAACCAATTTCCCTTCTAAGACCAGACATAGCTCATCCAAATATTATTAAAGACCGTACCTCTTGCTGAGATCAGCATTCACATAAGGCATGGGCCGAACCCCAATACTTTCGGGCCATTTTAACAAAAGTATAAGATAAAACTATGATTCCTTCTCTATACTTGTTGAATTTACCCTAAAAGTGTCTTCGAGCAGTTCAGGCAAGCCATCATTTTTAATGGCCGTAACACACCCCTGCGGCCTGAACATGCTCATAGGTGAATGAAGACACCGTTATCCGGGGAAAATATACACCCCGATTGTGCACCTATTACTCACACATCTCATCTACAGCGCTCAATGCATAATCAAGTGCATCGATCGCTTTATCCATATCTTCCCGGGATATGGTAAGAGACGCCCCAATTCTAAGAGTATTAGGTACAAAGCCGCCAAGCAGAACGCCTTTTTCAAGACACTTGTTCAACACCATGGCAACCGGTTTTGAAGCCGGATTGTCGGCAAAAGCAGTATTACGGTCAGCTTCTACAAACGGTTCTTTAGTCTCTTTGTTCTTGACCAGCTCAACCTGCCAGAACATGCCGTATCCGCCGATAAATCCGACGCATTTATGCTTTTCCTGGAGTTCGCGGAGCTTAGAACCGAAGTATTCACCCTTTTCTGCAGCCTTGTTGATGATATCGTTTTTAATCAGGTATTTGAGGTTGGCAACCGCTGCGGCCATGGCGATCGGATGTCCGGAAAAGGTGGAAACATGATTCCATCTTACAGAATCCATGAATTTGGCGATCTCCTTACTCACGATAACAGCACCAGCCCCGATAGATGAACTGGTAAGTCCTTTGGCGACAGTGATAATGTCAGGTTTCACCTCGCCGCCGCCCATTTTCTGGTAGCCGAACCAGGTACCAAGACGGCCGAATCCCATCAATACCTCGTCAACGATCATCAGGATGCCGAGTCTTCTGGTCATCTGATATATTTGTGGGAGGTATTCCATCGGCGGAACAATGGTTCCTGCACCGAAAGCGGGTTCTGTGATCATTGCCGCAACCTGGTCAACACCATGGTTGCGGATGAACATTTCAGTAGTATGTACGCAAGGCAGTTTGCCGTCGGGAAGAGCGGATTTACATTCCGGATAGGTGTGTCCGACAGAACATCTGTAGCACAGCGGGGCAGGGCACTTGATGGTTGCCCCGTATCCCTGGCCAGGTACCTGCTTAACCAGCTTGTCTGATTCGCGGGAAATATGGGAGCGTCCTGCATACACCCTGTTGAGACCTACAGCAACGCCTGAAATGCCGTGGTAGGAGTGCTCTCTGGTTGCGATAAACTCCTTCCCGGTAAAGAGACGGGCAATAATCGTTGCGACCTCAACGGATTCCCCTCCTGAGTTGGTGAAACGAACTTTTCCGGCCCACCCCTCTTCTCCCAACAGATCTTCCACCAGTATTTTGGCCACTTCGGCTTTATAATCCGTCGAGTAGATGTCCCATACAAAGCCATACCGATCAAGTGCTTCCTTGATGGCGTTCTGGATTTCCGGAACATTTTGCCCCGAGTTGACACAGTAGAGCTGGTTGAACATATCCAGCAGCCGGGTGCCGTCAGGCATAATCAGATAATCGCCTTCAGTTCGTTCAATCGGGCAGGATTTGTATTCTTCTGCAGTGACAAAAGGGTGCAGCAGATATTTGCTGTCCCATTCGTTGACTTGATTCCAATCTGTTTTGTTTGACATCGTTCACTCCAAAAAAGAGGGGCTTCTATTTCCTTATTTTTATTATATAAATGAAAGAGTTCGGCAAATTTCTTTTTTGCCGAACTCATCCGATTAATTATTTTGGTTCAATAACCATTGAAGAAGGCGGTTCCCATCCTTCCGGGGCCCAGACATGATTTTTTGGAAACTGGTCAATAGTATCCTTTTCCATATTTAATCCGTCAGTCCACACATATTTCGGTACCTGGTTCTCCTCGTTGGCGTTTCTGACGATCATGTTCAGCAAAATCCTTGCATTGGTAAGAGAGTGACCGGTTACACCGTAATCAATTGCACCGTTTTTAATGTATGGGATGGTTGCCTGGAACGGATAGGCCATTACCACGTCAATGTCGTTGGTTTTTCCAGCTTCGATGAGGGCGTTTGCAACACCGTGGGCCTGTGCTTCAACAACGAAGAAGGCGTTGATGTCAGGATGGGCGTTCATGATATTCTCAGCAATAGACTGTCCAATTGCCGGATCTTCGCTGTCGCCCCATTGCTCTGCAACGACTTCGATTCCAGGGTAATTTTGCAGTGCAGCATGGGCGCCTTTGTTGATCGCTTCTGTGTAGGTGCTTCCAGCAGGGCCGGCAAGGATTGCGATCTTGCCTTTTCCTTCGAGTTTCTTACCGATCCAGTCGATACCTTTGAAACCGAACTGAAAGTCATTTTCGCAGATATAACCCTTGAGCTTATCGGTTATCGCTGCCTCACCGATGAAGTATACCGGAATACCTTTGTCCGCTGCTTCTTCAGATACCATGGTGAGTGCTTCTGCGCTGGTAGGGGCGATAACAAGAGCATCTACGCCTTTTTGGACCATGTTCTCGATCTGGCTGATCTGCCCTTGAATATCTTCGTATCCATTGGCGGCAAGAATGGTTACGCCAGCCCCTGTTGCTGCAGCTTCAGTCAGGAAACCATAGGACTGGTTTACAAAATAAGGGCTGCTGAGAGATGGAATACTGATACCAATCTTTATTTTTTTCTCAGGCACTACTCGATCCCATTTTTCCCATACCCGGGAACCCCAAGGGTAGACGTCTTCAGCAATAATTCCCTGCCAGTTGTCGTCATAATCATTTGCCAAGGCAGTCAGTGGTGTAACGCCAAAACACATTGCTGCTACTGCACAACATAATTTTTTACTCCAGTTTCCCATTTTTTTCTCCTTTATTTCTTTTACTCATACCATCGGCAGTTATTGCAAGTGGTATGAACAAAACGTGATTGCTCACATGCCAGGTATTGTTTGTTCCCTAATTTCCGAGAAAGCGACCTGCCTTCTATTTCTTCATTTTGTCGATGACCACTGCGATGATAATGATGAAACCAACGATGACCTGCTTGACAAAGGATGAGACCCCGATCAGATCAAACCCGTTTGACAGTGCTGATAAAAAGAGTGCGCCAAGTATTACGCCGCCAAGTTTGCCGACTCCGCCCTGGAAGGTAACTCCGCCGACGACGCAGGCTGCGATTGAATCCATCATCAGCGAGCCGCCAAGATTAGGCTGTCCGGAATTAATTCTTGAGGTCAGGATTGCAGCGCAAAGCCCTGTGAGCAGACCTGCTCCGGCAAAGAGGCCGATAGTCACCTTGTTGACGTTTACACCGGCGAGTCTCAGTGCCTCGGGGTTTCCTCCGACTGCATAAATGTATCTGCCGAACCGCATGCGATAGAGGATGATGGCCATCAGTACGATAACTGCGATGGTGATAATAACCGGCAGGGGAACTGACAGAACTTTTGCATAAGCAAGGTCTTTGAACCCTTTAGGCAGATTGTAGATTGTCAATCCTTTGGAAATAATCAGAGCCAGGCCGTTGCATATCGACATGGAACCTAGAGTGACGGCAAAAGAATCAATACGAAAGATGGCGACCACAAAGCCGTTGAATACGCCGACGAGCAGGCCGATCAGAATAGGCGTCATCCAGCCTGCCATTACCCCGTATTCTTTTGCAACGATGGCCGAGACCACACTGCACAGACCGATTATCGCCCCCAGCGAGACGTCTACTCCGCCTGTCAGAATAACCAGCATCTGACCCATTGAAATCAGGGCGAGGAAGCAGGCCTGTCTGGTTAAGATAACACTGTTGCCAATGGTGAAAAATCGGGGGTTGATTATCCCCATAACAAGAATCAGGGCCACAAAAACAATCAGGAGCATGCCAGTTGAGTTATAGATTTTCTTCAACCTTGCCTTAATCCCATTGTCTTCGGCGGTCAGTAAATTTGCCTGTGTCATTTCCATCGTCGTCTACCAATAGATTTTTAACTGCGTTTGCGGGTTCAATACCCTTTCACTCTTAATACTGATGAGTTTTCTAATTCTTGTAGCCAAAGGCGTAGGCTAGAATTTCATCACTTGTTGTCTCTTCTGTTTTTACTGTTTTCACTACTCTGCCCTGGCACATCACGACGATCCGGTCGCACATTCCCATGATTTCCTGGAGTTCGTAGGAAACAATAACGATTCCGGAACCTGCTTTGGTAAGCTTGTTCATGAATTCGTAGATCTCAATTTTCGCTCCAACATCAACTCCTGCTGTCGGCTGATTGAACAGGAACACCTCTCCCTTGGAACACAGGGCGCGTGCCAGCAAGACTTTCTGCTGGTTGCCGCCGCTCAGTGTCTCGACTATTGTCTTTACCGACGGGGTCTTGATATTGAGTTTTTTCTTGTAGTCATCAGCGGTGTTCTGCACTTTCCTGCTGTTGATCAGGTTTACAATTTTTTGGGAAAAATCTTTGTAGGATGAGATGACAACGTTTTCAGCAACCGAGAGATTCATGAGTAAACCCATGGTTTTTCTATCCCTTGGTATGAATGCGATATTGTTGTCCAGGGCCGCTCTGGTAGAAGATTTCCTCAGCGGCTGCATCTTGTTATTATGGAAGATCTCGACTTCTCCGGAGTCATAACTGTCCACACCGAAGGCGGAACCGAGCACCTCTTCAAATCCGCAGCCGACAAGGCCAAAAATGCCGACAACCTCGCCTGAGTGCAGATTGAAACTGACATCATCGAAAAATTTATTGCGTGATAATTTGTTTATTCGAAGTATCTCATGTCCAATGGGCGCCTTGGCTTTCGGGTATTTGTTCTGGACTTCCTTGCCGATCATCAGGGGAATCAGGTCGTCAAGCCCTTTGATGTCGGCCATTTCAACGGTGTCGACATATTTCCCGTTTCTGAATACCGTTGCCCGGTCAGCCAGTTCTTTCAGCTCGCCGCTTCGATGAGAGATGTAGATAACACCGGCCCCGTTGTTTTTCAGGCGGACGATGTTTTTAAAAAGGATGTTTTTTTCTTTGTCAGTCAGTGAAGTGGTCGGTTCATCCAGAATCAGAATCTTGACATCGTTATTGAGCGCCTTGACGATATTTATCATCCTGAGTTCGGCAACGTTGAGATCGGCAGCCATTCTGGTGGGATCGATAGGGTAGCCGAACTCTTCAAACATCCTGCTGGTTTCCTCTATCTGCTTCTTGTGATTAATCAGCCCATTCTCGATTATTTCAGAGCCGAGAAAGACGTTTTCGGCAACTGACATATGGGGAATGAAGGTTACTTCCTGATAGATGGTGTAAATGCCCAACTGGTTGGCGTGGCTGGGGCTTTTGATTTCAACCTCTTTCTTGTCGATGCATATGCTGCCGCCGGTATCCATCTTGTGGGCACCTGAAAGGATCTTGATAAAGGTTGATTTCCCTGCACCGTTTTCTCCAACCAATGCATGCACTTCACCTTTTCGGAGTTCAAAGCTGATATCATCAAGCGCAAGAACTCCTGGAAAACTCTTGGTGACTTTGAACATTGATAATAATTCGGCCTTTCGCTCCATACCTGCAGTTACTCCTGAAAAAGCTTTTTCCTTGAATTGAATTCCGGTTACGAGAACTGACTGATGTTCAGCTCTTCCAGAAGAAGTTCGCTGGGTTGCAGTGTCTCATGGTCGTAGCCAACTTCGTCGAGATACTCATTAACAAGCAGATCGAGGTCGATCTTGACATTGCTTGTCGGACCCTCTGCAAGCGGAGGGTTGCCAAGAACCCGTTCAGGGAATTTGAATGATTTGAAATGGATTCCGGCCTTGAGATTGAAAAGATGGCGCATGACCGATATCCTCGATCCGGTTTTGTTGAACGACTCTTCGCTCCAGTCATTGCCGTCGGCCAGTCTCAGGGTTTCAACGACATCCCTGTAATCGACTATGGAAAGACAAAAGGTGCATAAGCCGAGACAACTGAGGGCGTGGGTAAGATTGACATTGTCGATATGATATTTTGCGCGGCCGGAAAGATTGTCATTGGTCATTTCAGGCTGTTGGTAGCCTCCGACAGGAAAGGTCGTAGACCCTTGTGTGTGTCTTGCCGGTGTCGCGTCGGTGTAATAGGTGAGGGCAAGACCTGCAGACCATCTCGGATCATGGGCGGGCAGGGCCTCATTTCTGACTGCAATGGCAAAATCGGCAGTCTCTTCACCAAAGGTGCTGATGGCGTGATCAAAGCCTTTCATCAGTGTTGCGCCCAGGGCCTCGCCTCTGCCGATCTGTTCTACGAGGGTGATAATCGATTCTGTATCGCCCCAGGTCAGTTCCAGCCCCGCTGTATGTTCGCCTGTGATGAATCCTTTCTCAAAAGATTCAATCGCGTAGCCGCATAGTCCGCCGCAGCCGATGGTGTCCATGCCGTAGCGGTTGCAGAGATCGTTTATCTTGATCAGTGAGGCGGCAGAATCGTTTAGCAGGTTCGAGCCGGTAAGTGCCATGCTTTCATATTCAGCTTTATGGACGCTGGTTGCTGTTTTGTATGGACCTGACTCGACCTTCTCATGGCCGCCGCATCCGATAACGCAGGAAGAACAGTTGTATTTTTTGCTCCTGTAAGTCTCCATCACCTCTTCGGTAATGGCTTCCGGGGCTTTGATGTCTGCTTTGGTTCCGGCCCAATTCTTGATCGGGGCATCGCCGACGTTTACACAGGTCTCGTAAAACATGGCGGTGCCGCGTCCGGACAGCCCTTGTGCAAAGGGGTTGTTTTTGAGCCCTTTTGCCATTTTCTGCCGCTTTTCCCTGAATAATTCTGGGCTTGCAACGGTCGTTTTTTTCTTGCCCTTGACAACAATGGCTTTCACCCGCTTTGAGCCCATAACTGCGCCAAGACCTGATCTGGCAGCCATCCGTCCCTTGTCGGTGGAAATGCCGGCAATCATGGATAAGTTTTCTCCGGCAGGACCAATGCAGGCAACTTCGCAATCTTTGCCATGGATACGTTTCAGTTCGTCGTCAGTTTCATAGCAATCCATGCCCCAGAGAGAGGCGGCATCAAGAAGCTGCACTGAGCTTTCGTCGAGGTAAAGGTAGACGGGGGTGTTTGATATTTCAGAGAGAAGAATAACATCCACTCCAGTCTCTTTCATGCGTCTGCCGAAGTACCCGCCACTGTTTGCGTCACCCCAACCGCCGGTGGAAGGGGATTTGCCAAACACCATGTAACGATCGGCCCCGATAAAACCTGTGCCGGTGAGATATCCTGGAGCAAAACCGAGAATGTTTTCAGGGCCGAGTGCGTCAGCTGCCGGGTTCATCTTTTCCATCAGCAGTCTGACACCTATACCGTAACCGCCGAGGTATTCATTGAATAAAAAGGGTGATATCTCGGTTGTCTGATGCGTTCCCTGTCGGAGCTTGACTTCAATGATTTTTCTGTTTACAGGTGCCATTCGATTTTCCATTTAAATTAGGGGCTTGTCGAATATGTAGAATGTATTTTGGGTTATGATTACCAGACCGCCGGTGTCCACACGAAAAGTATCTCTGCCACCTGCGTCCCGTTGTTTTTCCAGCTATGGGGGATAACGCCATCGAAATAGAATGTGTCACCCTCTTTGAGTTTGAAATTTTTGTTATCAACCCTGAAATCAATCTCGCCACGGAGAACGAAAAGAAATTCCTCGCTTCCCTCAGGGTGGGTTGTATCGTCATCTGAATTTGATCCGCCACCTGGTTCGATAGTGGTCAGGATGGGCTGCATCTTCTTCATATAAACAGCCTCAGTAAGAAACGCGCTTTTAGACTTGCCGTCAGGGTAGTTGATAATTCTGCGTTCGTTTTCTGAGATCAGGCAGCTTTGTCCGCTGCGCAGCCAGTTTACCTGACGCCCTAGCGAGATCTCACCGTTGGCTGCTGTTTTATCATTAAGAAACTCTGACATCTGGATGTTCAAGGCTTCTGCCAGCTTTCTCAGCATGGTGACAGAAGGCTTGGCAGTTCCGTGCTCAAGCTGTGATATGTATGACTTGGAACACCCGACAAGATTCGCAAGCTGCTCAATTGTCAGATTCAGCTTGTTTCTTTTCTGTTTGAGCCTTTCATTGAATGAAAGTTGCATTTTGCCTCCTTGTCAAAATGTCGCGCTTGAATGGTTGTGCAGCAAGTTCAGAGACTCCGTCTAATTATCACAAAAAAAAGTTAACTGATGCTTAACTTTCAGCTAAAAAACCACCCGAGTTTACCGATGTCAAGTTGTTTTTCAATCATTGCTTTATTAACTCTTGTTCGTGCATTATTCAATAATCTAATAAACATATAGAAAACAACTATATAAGATGTTTTTGTTGAGTTTAGAAATGATGAACAACGGTTAGCAGGTGTTATGGCTCTATGTGCTGAAGTAAAACTCATTGCCGCTCATAGATGTTGATAACCAGTTGATATAATTGTTATGTGTGTAAATATCAGGCAAAGGACCTGATGACATCGGAGGAAAATATTATAAAAAGTTAACTGGAAAAGTTTACAAAACAGTAAACCGGGTTACAGATTTGTAAAAAAGATATCAGAGCAGGAAATTGTTACCAGCTGGAGCAGGGAAGATGTCTGTGCTGCAAGAAAACGTTAGGTGAGTTAATTAAGGCTGTCGGCTGAAGTGCTGGAGTCATATGCTTAATATTGTAAGGTTAAAGTTTGAACAGGAAGGGAGGAGCAGAATGTAGGTGCTGTGTTGAGAAGCTTGTTTTTCTCCTATTTGTGGTCATGTGAGCCTGCCAGCTTACTCACAGTGAGGAGCATCTGTGTATTAATTGAAATATGAAAATCACAAAAATGAAATATTTGAGGCCGTTCTCATTTCCACTATTTTTTTTTGAATGCGCAGGATTCGCTTCTCCATAAAAAAGATTCTTATTCAAAATGAGATCCTTTATCACTTCTTGGCAGGTTCTTGCTGGTCGAGAACCCGATTATCTCTTTAAAACACTCTTGTTAAACTCCCTTGGTGAAGGCTGCCGTAAATGGTTGTGGTTTTTCCGATCTTTTGCGCAAGTATAGCAGCATTGTTTCTCTGTTTCGGCGATTCCGCCTTATTCAGAAACAGTATCTTTTCACCTGCGGCCTTGCCGAAAAGACCGTCCGGATGTTCGATGAGCTTTTCGAGATGTGACAGGGAGACAGTTTCTCCCTTAGTTGCACCTGTTAGCTGCGAAAAGATCTCAAGCCGATGAATAAGCCTCTCTGAGACTTCGGCGCCAATAACCTGAATGTCTATGACGCCGATAGTTTTGGTGGTAAAAGCCGGAATAACCGGTTCGGAATCTTTCCATCCTTTGAGGGATTTTTCGGCTGCTCCATCTGCTTCAATCAGAATCAGATCAAAGGATGATAATCTCTGTTCTAATTGTGGAAGTGGTACGCCTGTCAATTTATTCGTGCCGTCAATTAAAACGCCGCCGACATAGATACCGGGTTCAGACATTGTTTTTTTTGCAAACAGGCTTCCCTCCGTATCAATCGCATTATACTGATGGGGGCCGGGGACAAAAATCTTAGTACTGGTTGTGACCAGCACTCTCATTCCTCGAGCTGCAGCTTCTGCAGCAAGCTTGAACATCAGGGATGTTTTCCCGCCCGAACCGATAATTGCGACAATGTCATTGTTTGCTATGTTAAAACCGTTGAGAAAACTGTCGGTTAGCGTTTTTTTATCCATAAGTACAGTTTTTCTTAAATTCTACCGTAATAATGAAGTTGAAATAAAAAGTTTACTGTACTCTAGCTAAACTGTAGAGTATCGGGTAAACATTGCATCTCAGCTCAATTGCTGCTGCTGAACTATTATAGAACGAATCCCTGATAATTTATAGGATGGAGTGCGCATGCCGCCGCTTATTAGTGAAAGACTGCGAAAGTCACGAAAACAGAAGAAGTTAACCATTGCTCAACTTGCCAGTCTTGTTGGATGTTCAAAATCATATATTTCCCAGCTGGAGCACGGGACGACCAAACCGTCTGTGACCATGCTTGGAAAGCTGGTGGACGCTCTTGATGCTCATATTACAGACTTTTTCGATGAGGACCGAGGTGGGGTCAGTGTAACTGAATCTCAATCGGTCGAATCAGAGCGTGCGATAATCAGCAATGAGTGTCTGGTCCGGGTGAAGGACAGAAGGACCATCGATTATCCGGATGGCAAGACCCGCAGCCATTTTCTCACCCGGGCCGTTTATCATAAAAAGATGCAGCCTATTTTTACTATTATCGAACCGGGCGGCGAGTCTCAGTCTGATGAAGATATCATTCATCCTGAGGGCAGCGAGGAGTTCGTTATCGTGCTCAAGGGTGAAATAGAGTTTGAGATCAATGGTGAAAAATTTCCTATCCAGAAAGGGGACTCACTCTACTTTGAAGGCAATATCCCGCATAAATGGCGTAATGTAACCAAAGAAACAGCCGAAGTCCTCTTTGTCTGGACGCCGGCCGTCTGGTGACGGGAAAACATTATTTATACAATTTTTTCGGCGGGAATGAATAATGGCCGACTTTGCTTTGTCTCAATCCCAGTGAGGCAAAGGCCTCGGCGAATTTAAGCGCTACGGTGCATGGATCGACAACGACAATCTTGTAGCGTTCTTCAAGTTCTTTTGTATACCCGGTCATGCCGGCGCAGCCTAGCACAATAACCTCTGCGCCGTCTGCCTCCACAGCCTTTTCGACAACTTCGAGCAGCCTTTTGACCGTGAGCGCCGGATCTGACTCCGACTGGGCAACGCTTATGTCGAGGCTTCTCACTGATGCTAGCGAGTGGTGGCTGATATGGTGCAGGGCCTGGTGGATACGGGTCGGAACCCTCCTTTTGACCGGGGTGATGACCGTAAAGCGGGCTCCAAGCATGGATGCAGCATGGATGCTCGCTTCGCCGATACCGATCACGGGGATTTGTACCATTTCTTTCGCTGCTTCAAGGCCTGGATCGGAAAAACAGGCGATGACCACCGCATCGAAGCCGTCCGTTTCGGCCTGTTTCACCAGTTTGAGCATTTCAGGAATGGAATAGGCTTCATCGACAGCACATTCAAGGGTGATCGGTCCCTTGTCCGGGCAGATTACCTGTAATTCGGTCTCGTTGCCGGCAATTTTTTTCAACTCTTTTTCGATATGAAGAGTCATATCAAGAGAGGTGTTCGGATTGATTACACAAATTTTCATAAAAAAGATCTCATTAGCGGTAAGTTAAGCCATTCAAATAATATTTTTCATACTCCTCGGGAGTGTCGATATCGATCAGGACAGCAGGGTCATCGACATCGTGGGCAACGCGATGCAGGCTGTCATCCTGAAACAGAAATCTGGCGCCCTGATCGCCTGCAGCATGGAGCAATCTTGGAAATACGGACTGGCCAAGAATTACCGGGTTGCCCCTCTGCTCTTTATAAACCGGATACAGGACGTCTGGTCTTGCGGCGATAAACGCTGCGATTAACTCCGTGATGAGACCTGCGCTTAAAAAGGGCTGGTCACAGAGCATAAAAAGAGCCCCGTCACATTTACCAGACACCTCCTGTACGCCGGCAATAAGTGAACTGGCCTGCCCTGATTTAAAATCAGGATTGACAATGATTTTACAGAGCTTGACCAATTCTGCCTTTCGGCGTATCCGGTCTGCATTGGCACCCAGTACCAGCACCGGCTGATTGAAGCCGGCCTCGCGTACAACTGAAATTGCATGGTCGAGCATGCTCCTGCCGGCTATTTCGAGAAGCTGTTTGGGTTGCCCCTTTCTCGACGAGCTGCCTGCAGCAAGGATAACAGCCTGTAATTTCATGCTGTTATCCTTATTTCTGGCCATCTGTGCATATAGCGGATAAGAGTTATGGTTTTGACTGGCAGCAGATTGTCGGGTCGGCAGCCTGCTGAATCGCTCTGATAATGCTTGTATAGCCTGTGCAGCGGCAGATATTGCCCCTGATCGTTTCCCGGATCTCCTCTTCTGTCGGGTGGGGATTGCGAACAAGCAGATCCTTGGCGACCAGAATCATACCAGGAGTACAGAAGCCGCATTGTACGGCAGCCTGTTCAAGAAAAGCGTCCTGGATCGGATCGAGTTTCCCCGGGGCCGGGGCCACGCCTTCGATGGTGATGATCTCGGCGCCTGCAACGGCAGTGACTAAAGTTATACAGGCCAGGACAGGATCACCGTTTACCAGAACGGTGCAGGCTCCGCATTCACCGGTGCCGCAGCCGTACTTGGTTCCTGTCAGTCCTAAGGTGTCATGGATGACATTGCTGAGAAGCTCATTGTCTGTAACGACGACATCATATTCTTCTCTGTTTATATTCAAAGTGATATGTTGTTTGTTCACGCGGCATCTCCCTTGGCTCTTACCCATGCTATCTGAAACACATCCATAAAGATTACGGCAGCTACTTTACGGCGATACTCTGCTGTTGAGCGTATATCGTCGATCGGAGTGATTGTGTCGGCCACCAGCTGAGCAGCCTTTTGAATCAGCTCGCTTTCAGGGCCTGAGATTTCCTGCCCGCCCAAAATATCATCCACCTTGTCGATGAGCAGGGTGGTTGGTCCGCATGAACCAACGGCAACCTTGCAACTTTCGCAGGTGTTTCCGTTACGCTGCACCACGACAGAAATATTGATCTTGGCAATATCGGCGCCGACCCTTTCCATCTTTTTGAATTCGCTGCCGGTGTTTTCTGAAGGCAGAGGGACGTTGATGCAGTAAAGCACCTCATTTGCCTGGATGGTGGTTTTTCCGGGACCTGCAAGAAAATCTCTCAGAGCAACTTCTCGCTCTCCATTCACCGACTTCAGGGTAACGGAACTGCCCAGAGTCAGCAGGCCCGGTACTGTGTCGGCAGCAGGAGAAGCTGTGCAGATATTGCCGGCAATAGTTGCCATGTTGAGGATCTGCAGCTTGCCGACGGAAGAAACGCCCTGATGCAGGGCATTTATCGTTGGCAGGCCGCTGCAGGCGGCGGCAACCTTTTTCAATTTTGCAGCAGCACCGATCTTTAAAATACCGTCCTGAACTGTGATGCAGGCAAGTTCTTCGATCTTCATGGTGCTGATTACGCGTTTAGGCGCTTTGCGCCCTTCTTTCATCTGGGGGATTAAATCGGTTCCTCCAGCCATCAGTTTTGTTTCCACGCTTGTGTCAGCCAGCAGTTCATAGAGTTCTGTCATGCTGGTTGGCTGGAAAAAATCAAAATCATTGGTGATGATTCTAGAATTATGCATTGTTGTGACCCCTCTTAGGAATTTATGCCAGCTTCTTCGATGCGTTTCAGAACCTTTTCCGGGGTCATGGGAGCATCATTGATTCTGATACCGAGAGCGTTGTATACGGCATTGGCCACTGCTCCTGCGGTTGCATTGTTTGCGGCTTCGCCGACTCCCTTGGCGCCGAAAGGACCGCTGGGCTCATAGGTGTTGGCGAAAAATACCTGCAGATCGTCGATCATCGGCATTTCTTTGGCTGTATACATCTTATAATCCATCAAACCTGCGTTGCATGTCAGGTGACCGGTTTCCGGATTGTAGTCGGAGTCTTCAAGCAGAGCCAGGGCAACGCCACGGCAGAGACCGCCCTCGAGCTGACCGGCGGTGAGCTTTGGATTCATGACAGTTCCGGCATCAACGGCCGCAACGGCTCGTGTTGTTCTGATCTCACCTGTCCAGGTGTCCACTTCAACCTCGATGAAGTTGGTGACAAAGCATGGCGGACAGTTAGTCTGGCGGTGGCTGGAAACACCAATTGCTGTTCCCCAGCCTTTGAACTGGGCGGTTTTGGCAGCCTCGCCGACAGTGATCTGTTTGTCGGTCCCTTCAAGGAAGATAAGGCCTTCACCGGTTACCGGATTCGGCTTAATTTGCAGGGCTTCCGGGTTGACATCAAGCAGCTTTGAAGCGATTTCAAGGATTGTCTTCTTGGCAATGGTCGCGGCCCTGAGGGCAGCAGCGCCGCCGCAATAGATACCCCTGGTGGCGTGGGTGCAGACGTCATACCCAGTGGTTGCGGTGCTTGATGGTGAAACTCCAATAAGCTCAACGCCGATTCCCAGTTCTTCACCGACTATTTTGGCAATTGCATCCAGGGTTCCTCCGCCGTGACACATGAGGGCGGTGGAAACATCGGCTGAGCCGTCTTCGTTGATTTTCACCATGGCGGTTGAATAGTCGATAACCTCACCCGGCTGCGGGGCACCTGTTCCTGAAGTGTGAAAACCCCTGCCGACACCTATGCCTCTTCTGAAGCGTCCGGTTTTCTCCTCCGGCTTTCCGCGGTCATCCCAGCCGATCATCTCCCGGCCCTTGACGAGCATTTCTTCAACGCCGCAGCTTCTGATGATGGATCGAACAGTCGGCCCCTGACCCCAGAAGGTCTGTCCGAGTCCGACATAGTTTTTCAGGCGCAGTTCAATGGGATCCATGCCGAGTTTATCGGCGATCATATCCATCAGAGACTCGACAGCAAAAGTTACCTGCGGGTTGCCGTAGCCCTGCATCGCACAGGCTGGAGCCTTGTTGGTGTAGACGCCTGTTCCTGCAAAGCGAAGGGCGGGCATCCTGTAAAGAGAGACAAACCAACCTGCCATGCAGCCCAGCAGCGGGTAAATCTGGATATTGTGTGCACCGGCATCTACCAGGGTCTCAAGCTGTCCGGCGGTGATAAGGCCGTCCTTGGTGACACCGTACTTCAGCTTGATTCTGGAAGGATATTTACAGTGATTATACATATCCTCTTCGCGGGTCAGGATCAGCTTGACCGGTTTGCCTGCTTTGCGGGCAAGGGCTACGCAGATGGCAATCGGTGTATTCATCTGGATGGAGGAACCGAAGGCCCCGCCGATGGTGACCCGATGGACATTGACCTTGCTGAGCGGGATATCAAAAATCCGGCCGAGCAACTGTCTGGTGTTATGGATTGACTGGGTGGTAGGCCATACGGTTATGCCACCGTCTGCCTCAGGTTTGCAGACGACACCCTTGGTCTCCATCTGGCCATGGTAAACGCGGCCGGTGGAGAAACTGTCTTCAACTATCAGGTCTGCCTTGGCAAAGCCTTCTGCGAGATCTCCTTCTTCGATAACGCGCTGACAGGCAATATTGTGCTCGATGGGGAGCACCTTGTCGCCAAGCATGACCTCGTCATAGAGAGCTGTGCAGCCGTCTTCCATGGCCCTTACCGGATCAAAGACACCGGGAAGCAGCTCGTATTCTACCTTAACCGTGGCAAGCGCTTTTTCTGCAAGGGCCTCGGTCGGTGCGGCGACGGCCATAACACCTTCGCCCACATGACGGATGATATTGGGAAGAACCGTGCGGTCCCGGTAGGTCCGTTCCGGGATGCTGACCTGACGCTCGTTGTACACCTTCTTAGGCACATCGTCATAGGTTAGGCACACAGCACCCATTGCCTCTGCCTCGGAGGTGTCCACTGAGATGATTCTGGCGTGGGGGTGCGGAGAGCGCAATACCCTGGCAAACAGCATTCCCGGCAGGATAACATCGCAAGAGAAAATCTCCGCTCCGGTAACTTTTCCAAAGCCGTCCTTTTTCTGGGTATCTCTACCTACACTGAAGAATTTTTTTTCTGACATACTGACTCCATTTCAGTTTTTTCAGAGTCCATCTACATATTGTATGAGACTTATTATAAAAAAATATCGATTACAGATCCTTGCCCAGCGGCCCTGTTACCAGACCGGAGGGGAAAAGACGAACAGCACTTGTGCCGACTCGTCTGTGTTATTCATCCACTTATGGGGTAATTCGCCGTCAAAATAGAGGGTGTCGCCCTCTTTGAGCGTGATTTTTTCTCCGTCTACTACGAACTCCATTTCACCTTTCATGATCAAAACGAATTCTTCACTGTTTTGCCTGTGCCTCAGATGACAGTCCTGGCTGGAGTTGCCCCCCGGTTCCACCACGGTGATAATTGGCTGCATGCTTTTCTGTGAGACGGCTGCAGTCAAGGGCTGGGAATAAATCAGGCCCATTGGGTACTGCAGGGTCTGCCGCTGGTCAAAAGGCAGGTGAAAGCTTGCTTTGGTATTGCTGCCGTTTTCTTTCAACAGATTGGCAACACTGGTCTGCAGTTCATTGGCAATCGTGCCGAGTACGGCAAGGGAAGGGGAGGACAGCCCGTTCTCAATCTGAGAAAGATACGATTTGGAGCAGCCTGCAGCCTGTGCCAGGGTATCGAGGGTCAGATCGTTGGCCAATCTGTACTTTTTTATCTGTGCACCCAGTTCTTTTCCGTTCATATCGATTTGGTCAGTTATTGTTGTCTAGTGATTAATGCTGGTCAGAACCGCTTCGAGAACTGCTCCGCCAAGCCCGAGGCTCTTGTCTGATATGAGGTTGATATCGACGCCTTCACGCGGTTCCATATCGCCGATTTTCAGTCCTTTTGTAACTTCAATACCATCCCTGATCAGCCCTCTTACCGTGCCGGTGATGGCTGTTTTTACCGGAACAGAGCCGACTGTTGCGACTATGTCTCCGGCTTTTACCAGGTCACCAAGCTTGACTTGAGCCTTGAAGAGGCCGTCGGCAGGTGCGCGAAGAACCCGGTCAACATCGAATCCCATTACTTTTCCGGGGATTCCGGTGTTCTTCTCAGCACTGCCCTTGTAGAGCACTCTGCCGCAGTTCGGGCCGCGGTTGGTTTCCACCACCGCGTGGACATCCAGCCCTGCGGTAAATCCGGGGCCGAGGCCGATGACAAGCTGTGCTTCATCCATACGGGTACCGAGATTGCGTTTAGCCAGGATTGCATCGATGACGATCTGCGGTTTTCTGTCTCTTATGGTGTCCCACTGCGGATCAATCACAACGGGAATCTCGCCTCGCTCAATAGCCCTGTCCATCTCGCCACTGTCTGTGCAGAGAACGCCTGTAACCTTGTCGACAACGATACTGTGGTCGTAAACCGCCTCACAGAAAGAGACTCGTCTCCTGACCGCCATGGGTTTGGCAATCTCCAGCATGCTGATATGTCTGAAACCGGACCGGTAAAGCCGCCAGGCTATGCCTGAGGCCATTTCGCCGGCCCCTTTGATGATTATTGAGGTATCACGAAACATAGTTATCTTCCAAAGCTGCAGTTAGGGAAAACACAGGTCGGACAGTTCAGGCAGAGTCCGCCGTGGCCAAGGGCATAAATCTCTTCCGGCGATATCTTCTCTCCGGCAAGTACCCTTGGAAAAACAAGATCAAACAGGGTTATGTGGCTGTGAAAGACACAGGCTGGCAGGCCGAGCACGACAATTCCGTCAAGGTTGCCCATGAGAAACATTGCGCCGGGCAGCACCGGGGTGCCGTACAGTTCTATGGTGGTTCCTGACTTGCGCACTCCCTGGCGGGTGACGTCGTCGGCATCAATGGAAAGACCGCCGGTAAGAAGGATTATTTCAGCTCCTGCTGCCTTTGCTTCTAAGATCTTTTCAGCAATAATATCTGCATTATCCGGGGCATTATCCTTTGAGATAAGCTCAGCCTCGTAGTCGCGAATCTTCTGGCCGATAAAATCATCAAAGCGGTCTTCGATTTTGCCGGTCATAATCTCGCTGCCGGTGACAACCGCTGCAACCTTGAGGTTCTTGTAGGGCAGGATGGAGACAACCGGGCCGGATTCCTTGATGATATCGGCAACCCTGTCAAGACGGGAGGCATCAATGGTAAGAGGGATGATCCTTGTGCCGGCTACCTTCTCTCCCTGCTTGACCGGAATAGTTGATTTGCGGGTGGCAAAAGAGATGTCGCCCAGGCTGTTGATTTTCATCAATGCCTCAACATTCACTTTGAGGATGCCTGCCGCATCTGCGGTCATATCTGATTTCCCTTCCGAAGGGCTGGACCAGCTCAATCCTTCTCCCACGGCCATTTCACTGATGCGGAGCGCCGCATCATCCTCGTGGATGGTTTTGTCATCAAGATCCAGGATGAAGAGATTGTTTTTACCGCAGCTTTCAAGGACCGGTATATCTTCCTGTCTGATTATGTGGCCACGTTTGAAAACAGCGGTTTTAGATTTACCGGGGATAATCTGGGTGATGTCGTGGGACAGCACAGTGCCGACAGCATCACGCACGCTGATAGTTTTGTATCCGGTTTTATTGGTTTCGTTACACACAACAAGATCCTCAAGTTTATTCAAAAAAGTGTTCAGCTATCGCAAGGTGCAAAAAGGCGTCTCTTTACTATCCACAACAAGCGGAGTAAGGCCGCGGGCGGTAACGGTTTCTTTGCCGGCGGGTGTTGTGATAATGGTTGAACCGGTGCCGAAAATTCTGCCGCGATGCATGACGGCTTGGCCCTGGTTGAAGGTCATAACTGGTTTAAGTCTGTTTGTATCCACTACCGTGATGTCGGCATCTGCACCGATACTGAAGTGCCCCTTATCGACAAGGCCCAGAATTCTTGCCGGATTGTAGGAGGCCTTTCTGGCAAAATCATTCATGCTCATTGCTTCGAGTCTGACGAGGGCAAGTCCTTTTTCAACGGTGACATTTCTAGGAATCCCGCCGCCGTCAGTGCTTATGCAGTCAACGACGTATGAAGAGTCGTCGCGTCTGGCGGTGGCAATCCGTAATCGTGGTATCTCCGGATTTACGGCAAAGCTGATGGTAATGTCGGTGTTTTTTGAACGCCAGTAATCGACAGCCTTCTGACCGGTAGTGAGGATGACCACGCCGCCAAGTTCCTGATTGACCTGGGCCCAGCCTTCGTAAATGGCCTTCTCAAGACCAGCTTCGGTTGTCTCGTAGTTTCTGGCCTCAAGACACATGACTGTGACCTGGCTCAGGGGAACACCGTTTTTGCACTCGCCGCTGGTGCCGTTAACCGGGGAGAGGTAACTCTCGCTGACAATATTCGGGTTCTCTTTTAATAGTGAGAGTGCAATCTCAGCTTCTGCATGGCAGTCGATTACCCGGCCTCTGCAGTAGCTGTTGATGTGCGCCATGTGGATATTGCGATTTGCGGTTATCTTGATTGCTTCCTGGAATCCGCCGATATCTGATCTGGTGGCAAGAGAACCCGCGTGGAAGGCAAGATAGGCTCCTCTTTCAAGGGCAACATCGATGGCTGTTGCTGTTGCTTCAGGCGTAAGAGGGTAGTGGCCGCCGAGAATTTTGAAGCCGATTGCTCCCGCTTTCAAGTTGTCTGTAAGCAGGTTTTCAAGTTCGGCTCGTGACGGATTGGTGTCTTTTACGGTGTCACCGGGGCGGACATAGTTGATGCAGGCGATATTCAGGCCGCAGCCGTAATCTTTAGCTATCTCAAGAACGCTGTTGATTGGGCCGGACATGTCCAGTGCGGTTGTTACGCCGGCAAGGGCCATCATCTTGTGGGCAAAACGGCCGCCAAGCCATGCCGAAGCGTGCATGTGAAGATCGACAAGGCCTGGAATGATATTGAGGCCGGTAACATCTACGGCGTCTTTGGCTGCACCTGCACTGATTGATGGTGCTATCTCTGCAATCTTGCCATCCTTGACGGCAAGATCATATCGACCGGAAAGATTGTTTGCCGGATCGTTTACCGTGCCGTTTTGTAGTACGAGATCGTATATGTAGCTCATGGTTTAATCCTGATTATAGGCGTGTTAGTTTAGTCGGATGATCAGATCGTTCCGGTTTTTCCTGCTATGAATCTGCCTTCTCCAGCATTGCCCTTCACTTCACCTTTTTCCGCTATCAGCTTGCCGCGGAGAAAAACAAAATCCGGTGAAGAGACCGTGTTCATGTCCTGATAAAGACTGTAGTCAATCTTTAGTTCCTTGTGGGTTGCTCCGAGTTTGCGTTTTCCTGAAAGGTCGAAGATGGCAAGGTCTGCATCTGAACCGACGTTAATAGCGCCTTTCTGCGGATACAGGCCGAAAATTTTGGCCGGATTTTCGCAAAGCTGTTTGACGATGCCGGTAAGGGTTGTGCGGCCGTCCATGAAGCCATGCTGAAGCATGATCGGCACCAAACATTCCATTCCGGGAACTCCGTTTGGTGCATTGAAGACCTTGTCCCACTGCGGCATCTTTTTAGAAGAATGGCTGGCTGCATGATCTGATGCGACAACATCGATGAGCCCCTCGCTTACCGCCTGCCAGAGGCTTTCCTGGTCTTCAGGTTTGCGCAGAGGTGGCGACATTTTTGCAACCGCACCCATCTCGTCAAACTTTTCCTCGTTCAGGAGCAGATAGTGAGGGCAGGTTTCGGTGTAGAATTTCTGGCCGTCCCACTGCTTGAACAGGCGGACGACATCAAGTGCTTTGGCGGTGCTCAGATGCGGCAGATAGGTGTCGCAGCCGGCAGTTTTTGCAAGACTTAAAAACCTGAAAACGGCCTCTGCCTCACTCAGTTCCGGGTGTGATGCGGCATAGTATTTCGGATGTTCTTTACCTTGAGCGATGAACTTCTCTTCCATGTAATCGATGAGTGCGCCGTTTTCAGCATGGGCAGCAAGCAGACCGCCGTTCTCAGCAACAACCGTCATGATTTTCAGGAGCTGCTCATCCTCAAGCATCATGCCGCGCTTGCGATAGGCCATGAATACCTTGAACGATGAAATGCCAAGCTCAATCATTGCCGGAATGGATTGTTCGCACTCTGCGACATCATCGGCCAGGAGGGTGCAGTGAAGACTGAAGTCGACAGTGCTGGTATCTTCGCCCTCTTTGACGAAGTCTTTCATCGCTTCGGCCAGCGGCTTGTCAACGCCCCATGCCTTAACGGAACCCACGTAGGGAATAAGGGTCGTGATGCCCTCGGCAGCGGCGGCCCTTGAAAGGGAGTTGATACGGTCGATGTAGACGGAGTGCAGATGGGCATCGATGATTCCAGGCAGCACATATCTGCCTTCAACATTGATGGTTTCCTTTGCGGCGAATTCTTCTTCAGGAGAGAGGATATCTGTTATCCTTTCTCCAGAAATGAGAAGAGTCGCAGGGGTGATTTTCCCACCGGTAACTACCATGCCGCCGGTAATTGCGGTATCTGCTTGTGGCATCGTTTGCATATTTTGGACACTATTCGGGTGTTCAATACGGGTGTATTGCAGTTGGCCGGACACATTGCTGTGCCCGGCTAATCTCATTGTTTGATTGTTTCTACTTGTTGTTTAACGCCTTGAGGATGGCCTCGGGAGATGCGGGCAGATCGTTTATCGGGGCGCCGATAGCATCGCAGACAGCATTGACAAAGGCTGGCGCCGAGGGGACCGAGGATGGTTCTCCAAGGCCCTTTGCGCCAAATGGTCCAAGACCGCCTCCCGATTCAATCATGTCGGTTTGCATTTCGGGGACATCCATGGTGGTAGGAATGAGATAGGTGGCAAGATTCGGATTAAGGGTTTTTCCCTTGTCGTATTTTATTCCTTCCATCATTCCATAACCAAGACCATAGATGGCCCCACCTTCGATCTGTCCTTCAGCACTCAGCTTGTTCACTGCCTGTCCTGCATCGTAGCAGGATACATATTTAAGCAGTTTTGCTTCGCCCGTGTCGGTATTTACTGCAACTTCCACCGCGTGTGATCCAAAGGTGAAGTCGGCAAAAACCTGGCCCTGGCCGGAAGTAAAATCCATAAACTCACGTGCCGGGGCATTAAACTGGGCAAGGTTGAACAGCTCTACACCGTCTGATGCACAGATTTTTACAAGCTGCTGGAGCGGCATGTTTTTCTCTGGCGCCGACTCAACAATTACCTGGTGATCAATCAGATCAAGCTCTTCGATTGAAACCTCAAGATACTTGGCCGCGGTGGTGAGTAAATTCTCACGGATAGCTTTAGAGGCTTTCAGCGTGGCATTACCGGACATGTATAACATTCTTGTTGCTGTGGTTGTGCCGGCAAGCGGCGTCAGAGAGGTGTCACCGAAATAAACGGTGACATCATCCATGTCGACACCGAGCACTTCTGCCGCGATGGAAGCAAGTGAAGATGTCTGACCGCAGCCGATATCCTGGACGCCGCAGCGGATAACCACACTGCCGTCAAGCTCGATTGACACATAAGAACGGGAGGTGTCATGGAGGAAGGTCATGCGGCCATAGCTCATCATGGAAGATGCCATGCCCTGTCCGATAAGGATGTTCGGCTTGTCGGAGATAGTCTTTTCTCCAAGCATCTCCATAACTTTGATGCCTGTCGCCTCTGTTTCGACTGCATTTTCCAGCACACGTCCAGTTGCCAGGGCATCTCCCTTATGCAGATAATTCTTACGGCGAAATTCGAGTGGGTCCATACCCAGTGCTTTGGCAGCCTCATTCATCTGACGCTCGTAAGCGAAGCAGACCTGGGCGCCGCCGAATCCACGGTTGGCACTGGCAAAGGTGTTGTTGGTCAGTACGGTTCTGGTATCAACTTTAACCGTTTCAGAGTCATACGGTCCAACCGCTTTGACTGTTGAGTAAAGGAGAATCCACGGGCTCAGGTAGACGTAGGCTCCTGCATCGGAGAGGATGTCCACCTGCTGGGCAACGATCTTGCCGTCTTTGGTAACACCGGTTTTATACTCCATCGTATAGGCGTGACGCTTGCCGTGGGAGATAAGGGATTCTTCCCTTGTCCAGGTCATTGCGCATGGTTTTCCTGTCTTGAAGACTACCAGTGCGAGATAAGTTTCAACCGTGATGTCTTCCTTGCCGCCGAATCCACCGCCGACCATCGGGGCAATGACCCTGACCCTGTTCTGGGCAATGCCGAGAACCTCTGCAATTCCCCTGAAGTGCTCAATAACCTGGGTTGATGCGCGAATGGTGATAACGCCGTCTTCTCCAAGCCAGGCGGTACCGCATTCCGGTTCCATATAGATGTGGTCGACCTGGGGCACAGTGTAGGTGTTCTCGATGATCAGGTCTGCCTTGGCAAAACCTTCTTCTACGTTTCCTTTTCTGACCTTGTACTGACAGACAAGGTTAGTGTCGTCTTCGCCTACAAGGTACGCGCCGGGCTTAAGTGCCTCTGCCGGGTCAAAGACGCCCTCGAGTTCTTCGTATTCGACCTTGATCAGCTTGAGAGCTTCGTCGCAGATCTCTGGTGTCTCGGCAGCTACGATGGCAACTGCCTCGCCGTAAAAACGGACTTTCTTGTCGGCAAGTACCCTGTACAACCCTTCAAATCCGCCTACTGTGTGAGTTTGACCGAATTTGGTAACGGTTTCGTTGTTCGGAACATCCTTTGCGGTAAGAACGATTTCTACCCCCGCGAGTGCCTCAGCTGCACTGGTGTCGATGCTGACCAATTTGGCGGCGGCATGGGCGCTTCTCAGCGCTTTGACATACAGCATGCCGGGGATTTCATTGTCGCCGGCGTAGTTGGTCTTGCCAAGCACTTTCTCCCATGCATCGTGTCTCGGCATGGGTTTTCCAATAATGCGAAAATTTTTATCTTTATAGGACATGAATGGACTCCCTGACTATTGTTGTTTTTTCGCTGCACTATCGATTGCGTCGACTATCTTCTGATACCCGGTGCAGCGGCAGAGATTACCTGACATGCCTTCACGGATTTCATCTCTGGACGGTGATGGATTTTTTTCAAGAAAGGCGGTGGCGGAAAGAACCATTCCGGCAGTGCAGTAACCGCACTGGATAGCTCCGCAGTTCACAAATGCCTCCTGCATTGCTGACGGGTTTTCTTTTGTTCCAAGTCCTTTTAAAGTTGTAATTTCAGTTCCGTCTGCCGAAGGGGCAAGAACCAGACAGCTGTTTACTGCTTTGCCGTCCATGATAACCGTGCAGACACCACAGTCGCCGTCGCTGCAGCCGTCTTTTACTTCCTTGGCTTTTGCGCCGTCCCGGAGAGCACTGAGAAGAGACTGGGTTGGCCCTACTTCAAGCTTTTTCAGTTTACCGTTAAGGGTAATTTCTATTTGTATACTCATTATGCTTACTCCTTAAGCGAATGCATCGGTTAATGCTCGTGCCAGAATGTTGGCTGCAACGTGGCGGCGGTAATCGGCAGATCCGCGAATATCGCTGATTGGCGAGATGTCTGCCTGAACGGCTTCACAGCAGTCTGTTATAAACTGGTTGTCAAAAGGTTTTCCTTTGGCTGCTTTTTCAACAGAAACAGCCCGCAGGGGAACCGGGGCGACAGCGCCGAAGGCCACGGCAATATCGTGGCAGATGTTGTCTTCTCTGTCGATAATGACTGACATATTGGCAACTGAGATGGCTGCGCCGCTTCTCTGTCCAACCTTGGCAAAACGACTCCAGATTCCGGATTGAGGTGTTGTGAAACTGAATCCGGTGATTATTTCGTCGTTTCCTCGCTCGGTGATTTTGTAGCCCTTGAAAAAGGAGGTGAGCGGAACCTGTCTGGTTAAGCCGTCGTTTGAGATGAGATGTACATCGGCATCAAGGGTCAGTAGGACAGGTGCAGTATCGGCACTCGGAGAAGCGTTGGCGATGTTCCCGCCTATGGTTGCTCTGTTTCTTGTAAGCGGTGAGCCCAGGCTTTTTGCGGCGCTGGCTAATACGGAGCATTTCTCTATGATCAAGTCGCTTTCGAGGAGATCAGCCATGGTTACCGCGGCGCCAATGAGTATGCGGCCACCTTCTTCTTTAATCTCTTGAAACTCATTCAGCTTCGAGATGTCCAACAGGGCAGTCGGATACGGTGCTCCCCGCCTTGCGGCTGGAATAAAATCAGTTGTACCGGCAACGGTCTTGAAACCTGTCGGTAACTGTCCAAGTAGGTCGGTGAACTCACTGTAAGACCGAGGACGAAAGTATTTTACTTCACTCACTGTATTCTCCTTTTGAGATGGTCGTGATCGTGTGGCACCCAAAATTTGCTGCCATAGCTTTTAAGTTCTTTATTCTGAAGGTGTAACAGGTTGCCTGCTGTTTTTGTTATGGCGAACTTCTGTAAAACACCTTGTTTGTTGACTCTTAACTTTTTAGTTAACTTAATCGTAGGTACACTATACATTAAAGTACACTCACAGTGAACACTTTTTTCATTGGCTTGATGTATGATTAAAATGACCATGTGATTAAGTGGTTGTAAATAGGTTGTTATGTGTGTATTTTGTTTGTTGTGTTTTTTTCTCAGGGTTAACAAAAGCTGGTTTGAATCGCGGTTCAGTGAATTTAAAGTTCATTATAGCTTTACTTTTGTTTGACAAAGCAAGAATAGGGTGTGTACTATTGGTGAACTTTTATTTTAGCTTTCTAATATCCACTAAACTCAAAAAATCAAATCATAATAAGCGACGCTCATGGAAACTATAGGCATTCTTGGCGGAATGGGACCGATGGCCACGGTAAATTTAACTCAGGCGATAGTAGAAAATACTCTGGCCGATACTGATCAGCAGCATCCGCCTGTAATCGTTGACTCGAATACGCGAATCGCAGACAGGACTGCTTTTCTACTAGGCCGTTCAGCTTTAGATCCCAGACCGGAGATGTTGCTGGCAGCTGCCAGGTTAGAGAAGTCAGGTGTTTCCTGTATCGTTATGCCGTGTAATACAGCGCATGCTTTCTATGATGATATTGCGGCTGGGACTAAAACGGAGGTTCTCCACATGATTGAAGAGACGGCCTGTTGGATACAAAAAAAATATCCGGGGCAGAAAAAGATCGGCGTTCTTGCGACTCAGGGAACCTACAATGCCAACGTGTATAAAGCTGGTCTGGAAAAATATGGTCTGGAGCAGATTGTGCCGGACATGGAAGGGCAGATGGCTGTTACCAGCCTGATCTATGATGGTATCAAGGCGAACAGGTTTGATTTTGATATGACGGATTACAGGGGCGCCATTGATAGAATGAGAAATGAACACCAGGTTGATGTGATCATTCTGGGTTGCACAGAGTTGTCTGTTGCCCATAGATTACACAAGGTTGCCGGTATTTTTGCCGACCCGTTGCAGGTAGTTGCAAGAGTCGCCATTGAAAGGGTTGGCGGCAGGGTCACCTGTGAAATTCATCAGTAACCTTAACTTTTGGCTAATTTTGAAATCGTTGAGGTTCTAAGTGGCAAGGCTAAAAATATTCCATTTTTTGTAAGCTCTACCAACTGAAAAGACGGTTCTGGAATATGCTGGGTCATTGCAGCTATAAAATCCTGCGGGGTAAAGATTTGAAAGATTTTCTTATTCTTCCCACGAGCCATCTTTGAATGGTAGAGAACTGTGTAGGTCTTCTCGAAATATTTCAATTTTTCCAAAGAAAATGTATTACGGATTATATACTGGAAGAGGTTTTCAATGCCGTTTTGGTCGTCTGGTTTAATTCGAACTTCACTGTGTACGTTAAAATTTCGACACATGCTGCCAGGCCATCAACATCTTGATAAATGCATTATTGATCAGCCCTCTTTCTTGAGCATCTTCAGCACATGGGCCCGGAACAGTATCAGCATAAAGAAGAGAAATAATAATCTCTTTTTGATTATTCACTGTTGTTTCATCATATATTAACCAAGCAGTTGGTTATAAAAATCTTTCAAGATTGCACAATGCGTTTAAGGACACCTGGTGCTTTTGAGAAGTAGTATGCAGAGGGGAAGTTGAGCATATATAACCGCTGGTGTTTATGTAACTAACGGTTATGTTTTGTTTTGACATTGTAACGCGATTGATGTATTGGGTTCGGTAACCGGTGGTTGTTTTATGACTTCCGGTTGGGTGCTGAAATGAGGTGAAGCTGAATGTATTAAAGGTGGAGGGTTCATATGAACATAGAAAGGGTGAAGGTTGCGGGTTTTTCACCAACAGGAACTACAATGAAGGTTCTTGAAGGAATTGTGGCAGGGATTGGCTGGGATAAGGTCGAAATACTTGATATAACTTTACAAGAGTGTAGAAGGAGGTATCTTCGAGTTAATGAAAAAGATCTTCTTGTGGTTGGAGTCCCTGTTTATATGGGGCGGGTACCGGCATTGCTTGAAAATTGGCTTCAATCAATCCAGGCCCAGAACACCCCTGTAGTGTGCGTAGTTGTTTACGGGAACCGTGCATATGAAGACGCCTTGCTTGAATTGAGTGACACGCTTGAACAATGCGGCTGTATAACTATTGCCGGTGCTGCGTTTATTGGTGAGCATTCTTTTGCCGATGAGAAATTTGATGTGGCACTTGGGAGACCTGATGAAAAGGATATGGCTGCATCCAGCAATTTTGGTATGAAAATCAGGGAGAAGCTAGAGAAGATTCCTGTCATTTCTGAGGAAGCAAGAGTTACCCTGCCAGGAAACTTTCCATATGGCGGTATAACAAAACTATGGGACGTTGACTTTATTGAGGTTCAGGAAGGTTGTATCCAGTGTGGTCTCTGTGCAGAAAAGTGTCCGACAGGCGCAATAGACCCAAAAGAAAGCTCCCGAATCAATATAAGTGAGTGCATTACCTGTTGTAGTTGTATAAAGGTTTGCCCGGAAAGTGTCCGAAAGATTAAGGAGGGACCTGTGCATGATGCCCAACACAGGTTGTATGATAATTTCAGAGAACCAAAGAAAGCAGAATGTTTTGTATAGGACTAGGAGATCCTGGTAAGAAAGATTTATAAATTTCAGGGTGTAAGATGGGCATTGCCGAAAGAAAAAAGAGAGAAAAACAACAGAGAAGAAATGAAATAATTTCAGCGGCAAAGAAGTTGTTTTTTTCAGGATCATACGAAGATGTGACCATGAATCAGATTGCAGATGAGGCTGAGCTGAATAAAGCCACTCTGTATTTATATTTTAAAAATAAAGAAGCCCTGTTTGCTGAGCTGGTCTTCATGGGAGTGCAAATACTTAAGGAAATGTTTCTGGAGTGCAAGACAGAAAATATCACGGGTGGTGAGCAAGTGATGCGTATGGGCAGTGCCTACTATCGTTTTGCGAAAGATTACCCTGAATATCTCCGTCTCATTACTTTTTATGGCACAGAAAGGTTTTCAAAAGAAAAACCCTATGGAGATGAAATAGGCAGCGGCTATGGTGTGTGCCGCCTTATTCTGCAGGATGCCATTGAGGGAGGTATTAATGATGGATCAGTCAGGGGTGATCTTGATCCTTTTCTTACCTCAATGTATATGATGATATCTTTCATGGGGGTTCTCTCTATGGAAGACAAATGGAGAAGGGTGATTGAAGGGCAGGATTACTCTTATGAATATTTTGTAGCTGAGTTTTTCAATTTCATAAGGCCAACCATTTCCCGGTAATGAGGGGAATATGTCACTCAATCATTGACATGAGCCCTTCCAGGAATTCCTCGTCACCCAAGTGATAAGTAATTGGTAATTAGAATAAAACGGTTAACAAAACATGTTATCCTCATTCCGCTGCGCTCCACTGGACTCGCTGAATCTCGCCGCTGAACTTAAACGGCAATATTGCCATATCGAAGTTCTGAATTTTCTTCATTCACATCAACTTTAGATTATTCCTGACAACCTCAATTTCGCTATCAATAAAAGGCGAATTATCAGGTTTTCTTTAAGCATAGTTCTGTGATGTCTCAGATCGAATGTGGCTTTGTATAGTTGATGTGAATCGCCCCCGAAGCCTTATAAACACATGATTTCTAATCAATCCTGAGCGGCTGTATTCAGCAGTGTAGGTTCTGCCATAAGGCTCTTTTGTCAAGATAGTTTCTTTTATCTTCTTTCAGCATGTAGCGAGTCCTCTTCTTGTATCGTGTATCTATTCATTTCCCTGTTCTTTGCCATGCGGTATTCGGGATAAAATTATTTTTCTTCGTCTTCACTCGAATCTGCGTGAAAACTTAAGCCTCCAAGTTTGGGATTGGTTTACTAATACTGGATACCATAATGTTGTTTTTGTTAACAGTTTGTGAATATAGTTTTATGTAATCTTTGCTAGAACTTGTAACTACCAGAAATTGCAAGGGATTAATGTTTGTTAATTATTTCTTGACTTTTAGGTTAACAAATGGTTTTTTTTCTTAAATATGTTTCATATAAGTTAACTTTGAAAAACGTGTGTAACAATTTTGTAAACAATGACCTATTTGTTAGTGTCACCTATTTCTGCTGAAATCGGCCTTGTCGTATCGGGGGATTAATATGCGGCTGGAAGATGCGGCTGCTGTTGGCAAGTTAACCATTTAAGTAGACGTAATTTAACACAATACTTTTGCAACCAGGAGAGAGAATGAAAAAGAAACTCAGCTTATTAGTCATGGCAGGATTTCTTACTGCATCTTCAGCCGCTATGGCAGCAGATGTTGTTAAAATTGGTTTTATGGGACCGATGACCGGAGCCAATGCCGCTCAGGGCATGGGCGCTAAAAATGCCTTCGATCTGGCAATCAAACTGGCAAATAAATCAGGCGAGTATCCCTACACCCTTGAAACTGTTGCTTTGGATGATGCATCAGATCCGGCTACCGGTGCGAATGCTGCGACCAAACTCGTTTCTGATAAGGAGGTTGTTGCCGCCACTGGTCATTGGAACAGCCCGGTTGCCCGTGCGACCATTCCGATATTCCATGAAAACAACACAGCACTCATTGTATGGGGTGCCATCGGTGTGGATCTGACTGATAAATATGGCAAAATGTATCCGGAAATCACCAGGGTTTGTCCTAAGCTTGACGCAGAGAATATCTATCTTGCCGACTTCTTGAATGAAAAGGGCTACAAGACTTTTTCAGTAATACATGACAACTCTGCTTATGGCGTCGACTGTCAGACTTATATGGACAGTTCGCTTAAAAATTTCGGTGCGGAAGTTCTTTCAACCGATGCGATCAATGTCGGCGAAAAAGACATGATGCCGGTTCTCACCAAAGCGGTGGCCACTCATCCACAAGCTGTTTATTACGGCGGTGTTGTAACAGAAGCAGCTCTTCTTAAACTGCAGATGAATAAAATAGGCCTGAAAAATTCTCTGTTCTGCGGCATTTCAGGTATTGCAGACGAAAAATTCAATGAGGTTGCAGGTAAGTCAGCAGAAGGTACCGTTATTGTCAAGCCTGGCGACTCCAGCAAGGTTGCTGGTTGGGATGCTTTCGTTGCCGCATATGATGCTGAAAACTATTCTGAACCGATGGGTGCATACGGCAAATACTCTTATGATGCTGCAAATATCATCCTTGCTGCCTTAAAGCAGGTTGGACCGGACAGAGCAAAGGTTGCAGAGGCTATTCGAAATATCAAATACCAGGGTCTGCTCGGCGAGTACACTTTTGATGAGACAGGACAGACCACCCTTCTTGATATGACCATCATGGTCAGCCAGGACGGACAATGGGTTAACTGGGAAGACTCCTTGTATAAAAGTGGTGAACGTAAACTTATCGGTTTGAAATAAGCGCAAAGCCTACGTTTCTCTTCAAAGATCAAGCCGGTTTGAACCCTTTTGCAGGGAACGGACCGGCTGAAAAATACTTTTCCTACCAAGGAGAACACTGTGTCACTGGTTTTTTTACTGCACCTGAAAAACAGCATAATGCTTGGTGCGCAATATTCCCTGATCGCCATTGGGTTTACCTTGTTTTTCGGAGCTCTTAATGTCGTTGTCTTCTGTCAGGGGGCATTTTATATCCTTGCTTCCTTTATCGCGGCAGGATTGCTTTCACTGTTTATGGGGGCTGGATCTTTCGGTCCTGTTGTTTTCGGCTGTATAGTCTTTGCCATTTTTTTTCTGGCAATGTGTTTAACAGGCTGCGTCGGCATGCTGGTGGAGCGCAGTACCATAAGACCTTTCAGATCGGCACCGCTGGTGATGCCCATCCTTTCGACCATCGCGGTAGGTATTGTGGTTGAGCAGCTGCTCAAGCTTTTCTATCCTCAAGGCTCTAATCCGCAGGTATTTCCTGAAGTGTTTCCGGATGCAGGAATGATGTTGGGCAGTCTTTATGTTTCAGCAGGGGAACTTGTGATTCTCGGCACAACAATCATCACCTTCACCGGAATTTACCTCTTTTTGAGCAAAACCAGACTGGGTTCCCATATTGTGGCAATATCGCAGGACTTCGAAGCTGCCCATCTCATGGGGATCAATGTTGACCGGGCTATCTATACCACCTTCTTTATCGGGGCAAGCCTGGCTGCAATCGCAGGATTTATGAACGGAATTTATTATACCGTCTTCAGATATGATATGGGTGCAATGGCTGGAATCAAAGGCTTTTCAGCGTCGGTAGTAGGGGGACTTGGTTCGGTATACGGTGCAGTTATCGGTGGTTTTCTCATGGCCTTTACAGAGACATTCGCCGCCGCGTACATACCTGGGGGATCCGCTATTCGCGATGTGTTCTCCTTCGGAATTCTGCTGTTATTTCTCATCCTTCGCCCTTCAGGAATTATCGGCCAGAATTCACTGGAAAAAGTTTAACCCATATACACTGGAGAGAACACCGTGAAAAAAAACACATCACCTGCAGCAGGATTTATCTTTTCCTCAATTATTTATGCTGCTGTCGTCATCTTCATGGCTGTAGATGATCTATACATCAGCCTGGGCCTGATAGTCGCTTTTGCTGCGGGTATCATCACCGCAGTCAAAACCGGTTTTTGGCAAAGAGCCCTGGGTTCTATTAATGATAATACCGGCAAGATGACTGTCCTGGCTGGAATATTCACCCTTATTCTGCCTTTGCTCTTTTTGAATAACCCCTATGTGATTCACATTTTCACCCTTGCCTGCATATACTGCATCGCCACATTAGGACTCAATATTCAGGTGGGGAGTGCCGGCATGGTCAATTTCGCCCAGGGGGCGTTCTTTGGTGTCGGCGCCTACGTTTCAGCGCTTCTGGATGTTCATTTTGGTTTTCCGTTCTGGATTACACTGCCGGCGGGAATGGCCGCAGCGGGAATCATGGGACTGCTCATGGGCCTGCCGACCTTGAAAACCCGTGAATACCACCTCTCGCTTGTCACAATTGCCTGCGCCTACATCAGTTTCCTGCTGGTGATGAATTTCAAGTGGACCGGTGGACCTGACGGCATCCCGGATATTTCCAAGCCAGTTATTTTCGGCATGGAGATCGGGCAGAAAATAACGCTCGGCAGCATCACCATTCCAGGTGTGATGACCTATTGCTATATGGTTCTCGCTTTTCTTGCACTTGCGCTGATAGCGGCCCGCCGCCTGCAGAACTCATGGTACGGTCTTGCCTGGAATGCGATCCGCGATGATGAAATCTCCTCACGCTGCTACGGTTTGTCTCTGACTCGCTCAAAGCTTGAGGCTTTTGCCTTCGGTTCTATTTTTGCGGGAGCGGCTGGCGCCCTCTACGCCCACTTCATAGGGTTTATGTCGACTGAAAACATGAGCTTCCAGATCGGGTTGCTCTTGGTATGCATGGTGATTCTCGGCGGTATGGATAACCTGGCGGGAGTACTTGTCGGCACCTTGCTGCTTATCATTATTCCGGAAAAGCTGCGGGCATTCGAAGATTACAGGATGCTTTCCTACGGGCTTGTTCTAATACTCATGCTGATCTTCAGGCCGGAGGGGATTCTGCCATCCAAGCCAAGAATGTTCAACTTAACAGGGAGGGGCTAAACCATGACTGTACAGCATAATTTCAGAAAACCGCTCCTTACCACCACCAATCTCACTATGCAGTTTGGCGGTCTCAAGGCACTGAACAGTGTGGATCTGTCCATCAATGAAGGACAGATATTCGGACTGATCGGTCCAAACGGTGCGGGAAAAACAACTTTTTTCAATATGCTGACCGGTATCTACCGGCCGACAAGTGGTGATGTTATCCTTGATAACACTTCTATCGTTGGGAAAACTCCGGCAGAAATAGCTAACGCGGGAACCATCAGGACTTTTCAGACCTGCCGCCTCTGGGACAATATGTCAATTCTGGAGAACTTGTTGCTCGGCACCTATATGAGAGAAAAGCCAGGGCTGTTCCAGACCCTGTTTCAGTACACCAAAGTGAAGACGGATTTTACCAGAAAAGCGGAAGAAGCCCTTGCCGTTGTCGAAAAGTTCGATCCGGCACTGGCCAGTGACTATAACCGCAAGGTAAGTGAACTCTCCCTCGTCGACCGTCGCAGGGTGGAGATCTCAAGAGCAATCCTTGCACGTCCCCGGCTGCTGCTTCTCGATGAACCCGCTGCAGGAATGGATCCGTCAGAAACCCGTCAACTGATGGGGGATATTACCAAACTGCAGGAAAGGTATCCGAAAATGAGCATTTTAGTTATTGAGCACGACATGACGGTTATTTCGGGCATGGCAGAGCAGGTGGCCATCCTCAATTTCGGAACCAAAATTGCCCAGGGAACCTTTGACGAAGTCAAGAACAATCCCGAAGTCATCGCCGCATATCTTGGAGGTGAATAATGCTTCTTCAGCTGAATTCCGTATCGACCAGTTACGGCAAAATTAAAATGCTGGATAAGGTATGTCTGAGTGTCGACACCGGTGAAGTGGTCTGTCTGCTTGGCTCAAACGGGGCCGGGAAAAGCACTACCATTAAAACGATTCTTGGCATGGTAAAGTCGAACAACGGCCAGATTCTTTTTGACGGTCAGGATATCGGCAAGATGAAAACATATGAAGTGATCAGGAAGGGAATTTCTGTTGCTCCTGAGGGCAGGCGCCTGTTCCCGAGGATGACCGTGGAACAGAATCTGGAGATCGGTCTTGCCGCAAACCAGGAAGACTCAGCAGAATTGAAAGACCGAGTTTACCAGCTGTTTCCGGTGCTGAAAGACCGGGTTAATCAGGCCGCCGGAACACTCTCCGGCGGTGAGCAGGCAATGGTTGCCATCTCAAGAGCACTTATGCAGAAACCAAAACTTCTTATCCTTGATGAGCCTTCCTTCGGCTTGGCTCCGCTCCTGGTTGAAGCCTTTTATAACACCATCATTGAAATAAGCAGGCAAGGTACGACCATTCTGCTGTCCGAACAGAATGCGGGTAAGGCCCTTGAGGTCTCAGACCGCGGCTATGTCCTCCAGAAGGGAGCCATCTATGCATCCGGAACCAAGCAGGAGTTAATGGAAAACGATCTTGTTCGTAAATGCTATCTTGGCTGAGCGATGAGCCTGCATGGGGCAGGGACTGTGAAAACGATCACTGTTCAATGAAAACCTTTATTTCAAACCAGTTACAATCAATCAAATAAATCGTTGTTGACTGTTCTGCAGTGACACTTTGGGCTCCTTGCTTCCAGATCCGGTTTTGGATTCTTCTGGCAGGAGCCCTTTGTAATTATGAAAAATAGCTGAACTAATTACGTTTTACAGTTGGAGTTGTTCTATGAGTCATCACAGGAAATGTTGGCCGCATTTTCTACGGATGATTTTTTTTGTGGAGATATCGAATCGTTTTCTATATTGATGGCCGGTTTCTGTTTGGTTGCCGGTCAGCTGTTAAAGTTGAATTATGAACTGGAGATATTCAATCAATGCGACAGCGTTATGATCAGCATAGAGCCGATGAGATTGGGAGATCTGGCATTATTAAAAATGAGGAGAAAATGGCTAAAAAAATATTGATTATCGGGGCAGTGGCCCTGGGACCTAAAGTTGCCTGCAGGTTGCGCAGAATCGATCCTGAGGCAGAAATTACAGTTCTTGACCGTGACAATGTTATTTCATATGGCGGCTGCGGTATCCCTTACTATATCGGAGGAGATATCGCTGATATTGAAGGGCTACGCTCAACCCAGTCCCATGCAGTGAGAAACCAGAAATTCTTTGAAGAGGTAAAGGGTGTAAAGGTTCTCTGCGAGGTTGAAGCTCTTGAAATACTGAGAAAAGAAAAAAAGGTTCGTGTACGGCATCTTAGCGAGAATAATCGTGAAGAGCTGATGGAATATGACAAACTGGTCATCGCGACAGGTGCTTCACCGGTTCGGCCGCCTTTTCCAGGCTCCGATCTGCCGAATGTCTGTATAGTCTCAAACCTGCATCACGCAGAAGAGATTAAAAAACGTATTGCCCAGGGCAAGGTCGGCAAGGCTGTTGTGATCGGCGCCGGTGCAATCGGTATTGAAATGGCTGAGGCCTTAACTGATCTGTGGGGGGTTGAAACCACCATTATTGAAATGGCAGATCAGGTGCTTCCGGCGGCTCTTGGTAAAAACGTGTCCACCGTTGTGCAGCGTCAGCTCGAGGAGAATAACGTCAAGGTGATGATCTCTGCCAGAGTCAAAGAGATTACCAAGGCTGATGATTCTGAAGAATTGACTGTTGTTACCGACAGGAATGAGATTCCATGTGATCTGGTTGTCCTGTCAGCCGGCGTGCGACCGAATACGGAGTTGGCCAGACAGGCCGGTATTGCACTTGGCACCTTCGGCGGTATCCTGGTTGATAGGAGAATGAGAAGCAGCGATCCGGATATTTATGCCGGTGGTGACTGTACTGAAATCCGCAATCTGATCAGCGGCGAGAATATGATGATGCCGCTTGGCTCTCTCGCCAATCGTCAGGGCAGGGTGATTGCAACTAATATCAGCGGTGGATCTTCACACTTTAAAGGGACTGTCGGCACTTTCTGCATGAAGGTTTTTAATATGGGGGTTTCAAAAACCGGCCTTTCCAGTCAGCAGGCGGCCCGGGCAGGTTTTGATCCGGTTTGCTCTATTGTTTCTCAAGCTGACCGTGCCCATTTTTATCCAAGCTCCCAGGTGATGTATATGACCCTGGTAGCAGACAGAAAGAGCCGTAAGATCCTTGGAATAGAGGCTGTCGGTAAGATGGGTGATGCGGTTAAGGCCCGTGTTGATGCGGTAGCGTCACTCTTGAAGACCGGCCATTGTGATGTTGATGATATCTGCGGACTCGAGACCGGTTATGCGCCGCCTTTTGCCTCTGCTATGGATGTCATCAATAATGCCGGCAACGTACTCGATAATATTCTTGAAGGCCGCAATGCCACCATTGACCCGGTTGGTTTTCTGAAAGAGTTTCATAACAGCGATATCAAGGTTCTGGATGTTCGTGACAAGGTGCAGGCAGAAAGTTTCATTGCTAAGTACGGTGGGCGGTGGATCAACATCCCTCAGGATCAGCTGCGTACCAGGCTGCAAGAGGTTCCGACCGATGAACCCCTTTTCGTCCTCTGCGATACCGGAACACGTTCATATGAAGCACAGGTTGTACTGGTCGCCAACGGTATTACCAATACAAGGAATATCCAGGGCGGATTTTCCCTGATTAAAGTCAATGAGGCGAATTTCATCTGCCACGTTGACTGATAGGCGAAGTAGTGCCATAAGAAACAGGCCGGCAGGAGAATTTCCTGCCGGCTTGTTTACTCTGCGTTCTTTCAGATGACATAATTTAATACAAGCAATACATGTGATTATTCTAGCGCTCTGCCGTCAACAACGAGTTTGTGTCCATTCAGATCGATATTTTTTATTTCTCCGCTTAAAGAACTGAGATACGAATCACCGGTGAGCTTCCATTTGCTGGCATTGTCGAGATGAAGAGATATTTTTCCGCCTTCGTTACCATTGTTGATTGATCCGTTAAGTTGAGAACCCTCAGTTAATGTCATCTCCAGGGACGAGATCTGGTCAACGATGATTTTTCCGCTGATTTTCTGGTTGATTGCTTCAAAATTACAGGTTCCGCCATTTTTGCCGATGACTCCCCAGCCATTCCGGGCATCGTTGCCGACAACTTTCAGGAATATATCGTTAAACGGGTTAAGCAGCACATTTTGGAGTTTAACGTTGCAGGAAGTATTTGTCACATACAGCATATCGCCATTATGTGAGGTGAGGCTGCCGCCTTCCATGGAAAAGGAACTGCGGCCCTGTTCGGCGTCTCCAGACATGCTTTGATAAATCATAATGTTCTGCAGGTTCTGGACATTTTCTTTACGCATATTGCCGGAAACAATGCAGTCTTTCAGGGCGACTGAATTTTTCCCTTCAATCACCACTGCTTCAGAGGATGTTGCTGTTAATGTTGCATCGCTGACCTTGATGTCTGCTGTGCTGTATATGGATGGAGAGCCTTCTCCATGGGCCGTATAGGTTCCGCCCTTGACTGTTAATACGCCGCCGCCGCGGTCTGTTCGCAAGGCAGCAGAGGAGCGCCCCTGGGTTTCAATCTGTGAATTGGTTATATTCATTTTGCCGCCGCCGGTTACCATAATACCGCCGGAACTGCCTTGTGTGGTGCTGATGGTGCAGTCATTGACAATAACTTCGGTTCCCTTGCCGTAGGAGAAAATTCCGTTGCCGCCGTGGGTAGAGGACTTGATGGTACTGTTATTGATTGTTGCCCTGGAGCCGTTCATTGCCAGAAAAGCAGCATTGCTGCCGTAAAAATTACATGCATCGCCTTCAGCGGCCTGGCCGCCGGTTTTTTCGATGATAACGTCTGTTAAAACAACATTAACATCTCCGTCTGCACGTAACGCATTTTCGCTGTCGGATACGGAGCTAAAGGTCTTGCTGCTAATGTCTTTGGTTGCCATGTAAGCACTGCTGCCATGATCTACCGTTCCGGGATTCATTCCCGGCATCATCCCGGGTTTCCCGCCAGGAGCACCAGGCCCGCCCGGTTTTCCAGGTTCTCCATGGGGTTGTCCTAAAAATGACAGGGGATAGAGGATGCCGACAATATCTGTTCGAGATACTGCAGCTGATGCATTGAAATTGCCGTCCGCGTCGGCTTTGAGAACCTGTATTCTTGCAAGAGTTGCGACTGCTTTTTTCATATCTTCTGATAGGGTCTCACCATCTTTGAAGGCGGAAACATCAGAGGAAACCATGAAAGGAGGCATGCCGTTGTTGATTTCACTACGGTAAAGCCAGAGTGCAAGCTGGCCTTTTGTCACAGGTTGATTAGGGAAGAATTTCTCTCCATCTTCAAAAATTCTGCTGGCTTTGCCATTGATAACAGCCATATACGCATAGTTCTTATCTGGTATGTCATCATAACCGCTTCCGGTCTGCGCATACTTGTATTTGTTGAAAAGCATCAGAGCAAGATCTTGCCGGGATAGCTGATCTTTCGGATGAAACAGTTTCATTCCTTCCGGATCGGTTATTATTTTTTTTTCGAAAAGGTAATCGATGTAAGCGTTTATTGATGCGGTCGATGCATCAAGATCGATGAAATAATCGGATGTTGTTTTATCTTCAAGAGCTGCCGCCTCCATCATCGGTCCTCCGGGCGGGTTGCCGATTTCTCCTGGAGGCGGACCGTTTTGGGGAATGTTATTGGGCGGCATCGTCCCAGGCGATTGTGCCGAGACATTCTGTGCCGATAGGCAGGTCAGGAATAAAGTTAAGAAGAGGAGAGTTTTAACCCGTATTGATTTTTGCTCGTGCATCATAGTGTTCCTTTCATCAAAAAAAAATGATCACTTGAATCTTTCTGGCCATGGATGTGATCATAAGCATCCTGTACCGTGCAATCCGAATGGTCGTGTTCGTTAGTGACCAAGGATAATGCAATATTGAATTGCCGTGGGTTAATTTTTGTAATGCTGCACGGAGGGGCTTAAATAGAATCTGAAAAGAAATGAACCCTGTTTCTGCCGCTGTCTTTGGCAGTATATAAGGCGTTATCGGCATCCTTGATTAATTCGTCCAGATTGACCAGTCCTTCGTTCTTGCTGCTTACTCCGATGCTGACAGTAATGCTGATTTTTTTCTCTTCAAATACCATAGTTGAATTTCTGATCAGCACGGAAATTCGTTCGGCTATTTGCAATGCTTCTGTGCTGTCAGTATTGGGCAGCAGAATTAAAAATTCTTCACCGCCGTATCTGGCCAATATGTCGTATCTTCTGATTTCTGATTTGAGGATGTCAGCAGACCATTTCAGGGTCTGGTCGCCAATATCATGGCCGTACCGGTCATTGATCTGTTTGAAATAATCGATGTCAATAAAGAGAAGCGAGATCGGTTCAAGAGATCTGTTTCTCCTGTCTATAACTGTCTGTGCCTGATCGTGAAAATGGCGCCGGTTTGAAATTTCAGTGAGTTCGTCAAAACGGGCCATTTTGTCGAGATTACGTCTTAGATCATCTATCTCGCGAATAAGTTTAATGTAGGGGTAGGTAACTAACGGGGCAACAATGGCCGGAGTTACAATATGAGCCAGCAGAAGAATATTTCTGCAATCAGGTTTGTTGATGAGAACAATGATGAACGTCCCTATGAACAGAGATAGGATAATAGAGATCAGGGTGCATAAAACAACGCTCACACCGGTGGAGTATCTGCTAGAAAGCTTTTTTACCAAATCATACATTTGACGGCTCAACTGAATTTCCGATCGGTCATGCCTGCTCTTTCCTTGAATTATTATATGAAACTGGCGGGTAAAGATAAAGCTGAAGCGAAAAAAAAGTCTGATTTACTCATGAAATCAGATTTGATGTTGACGCAGTACATTAACCGGGTAAAGTAATCCTGAAGTGCATTACAGATGGTGCGCAAAAATTTGTGACAGTGTTAGGGGTGCCTCTTGCACAGAGGCTGAGAAATACCCTTGAACTTGAACTGGTTCATACCAGCGGAAGGAAACACGGACACGATTGTATATTTTATTTATACAAGGCCTGTTCAGCTTTTTCTGCTGGGCAGGCCTTTTTTTATGGGGTGGGATTATGGGGAAAACTTCTTTTTTTACTGTGGGAGCAAGGGCGCTTTACTGTTTTGCTGATTCGGTGCATTTGTGCAGACAACTGCTTGCCGGAGGTGCTCAAATTATTCAGTTACGTGCAAAAGGGCTTGCTGATCGTGAGTTTTATGAACTTGCCAGGCAGGTTCAGCAGGTGATCAGAGAACATCCATCCGATGCGAAATTAATCATTAATGATCATGTCGAGACAGCCTTTGCTCTAAAGACTGACGGCTTGCATGTCGGTCAGGATGATGGTGATTTTCGAGCGGTAATCAGGCAGGCGCCGGCTGAAATGCTTATCGGAGTGTCGGTTAAAACGGTGGAGCAGGCAAAGGATGCAGAAGATGCAGGAGCTGCATATGTCGGTGCCGGTGCGGTGTTCCCAACCGCTACCAAGCCTGACAGCAGGGTAATCGGGCTAGACGGGCTGAGCCGGATTGTTCAGGCTATCAGTATCCCGGTTGTTGCCATAGGCGGAATTGATGGCGAGAACATCGCCCTGACAATAAAAGCTGGGGCAAGCTATTGTGCCGTTATTTCAGCAATTAACGACGCTGAGAATAAAAAAGAAGCTATTGAAGCTCTACAACTAAAAATCGGGGTGAGATGAAAAATAGAACAATGAATTTCTTTAAACAGATGGGTCCGGCGTGGATTATCAGTGCCGTTGCCTGCGGCCCGGCAACGCTGGCCTCGGTATCAAAGGCCGGGGCTGCCTATTCGTATAGCCTGTTCTGGGTTGTGCTGCTCAGTGCAGTTTTGGGCACGACAGCACAATATCTTGCAGCGAAAACCGGAGTCCTCAGCGGTAAGGGAATTATTAAGACAACCGAAGAGTATTTGGGTAAAACCTGGGCATGGATACTCACTATTGATGCCCTCGCTGCAACCTGGCTTGCGGCCATGGTTTTAATGAATGCTCTTTCAGGCGTTTTTTCTGTTCTCATTGGCATACAGACACCCTTCTGGGGTGTTTTTTTCGGAGCGGCAATCTGCTTGTTGCTGGTTGGCGGTGGTTATCGGAGTTTTGAATTTTTCTGCAAACTGCTCGTCGCCTTTGTTGTTATCTGTTTTATCGTTGTGCTGTGCATGGCAGATATCGACTCGACAAAACTGGTGCAGGGACTAATTCCCAGCGTGTCAGGGGGCGTTGATGCCGCTCTGCTTGCTGCTGCAATTATGGGCGGAGCTGTTCATGTCACGATCATCGGCATGCATACCTATACAGTCAATGAGAGGGTATGGAAAATTCATGACCTGCCACTAGCTAGAATAGACACTCTGCTTTCAATGGGTCTTGCCTTCGGCTTATACAGTGCTGCTATTTTTCTTGTTTCGGCGGCGGTATTGAATCCAAATCAGATAGTCATCACAAAAGCAACCGATGCAGCCCTGGCCTTGGCTCCGCTGCTTGGCGAGAGGGCTATGCTGGTCTTCCTGATTGGTCTTTTTGCCGCGGCGCTTTCCACCATTTCTCCTACATTCCTGGCAGGAGCATATTTCGTCAGTGATAAAATGGGTTGGGGGCTTGCAGTGAAAGATAAACGTTTTGCTGCTGTTATCGTTGCCGGCTGTATGCTCAGTATGGCAGGACCGTTTCTCAAAGGCGGATTTTTCGTTCTTCTGCCGCTCATGCTTGCCCTCGGACTTGTCGGAACGCCTGTCATTCTGGTGATTCTGATGTATCTGCTGAATCGCAGGCGTTTAGGTCTCCATGCTCCCAACGGTTTGTTCATCAATGTGCTAGGCGTACTGACAATTGTGGTGACAACTTTTCTGGCCCTAAGATTTCTCTACACACAAATCGGTGGAGCCTGATTCTGATTCAGCCCCGTAATAGACTGGCACTGCTTTATACCCTTGTCTATTCCAGTTGATTCACAAAAAAAAGACGTATCTGACAAGTTCCTGCACCTGGGATACGTCTTTTCTCCCTTTCTTGATTCATGCCGATAACCATCGCAACGTCACGTGTTTACGGCCTCTTGTGAAATTGAAAAATGAAAGATCACCGTCTGAAATTGACACTCTGCATAACTTTGTGAGAAAATAGAACTGATCTTGTCAGGTGTGTGAAGAAATTCTTTAACCGAGAAACAAAAACCGGAAGAGTTCTCATGATGTACGATGACATGGTAAAAAAAACACCAGCAGGTACTTCGTACGGTTTTTTCAAATATTTTTCCCTGATCTTTGTTGGTCTGGCCGCGTCATCTCTTACTATAGCGGCGGGCTATTATTATCATGAAAAACAGGATGTTTATCGAAAAATTGCCGATCAGGAAAGGCTTACAGTTGATGCCGGAAACACACTGATCAACGAGATTCTTCGTCCGGGTTTTTTCGATTTGAATATCATCGCCTCCCTGGCGGAACGCAGCTTCAACAGCCGGATTGATTCCTTGTCTGTAGCCGAGTCGTTGTCCGAGTTTGAAGATTTACTCTTCATTGTTTCAGGCAGCAAGCCGGAGTACGATCAGTGCGGGTTTATAGATGCCACTGGAATGGAGCAGATCAGGATAAAACATGATGATAAAAACGGGCCTGTCAAAATAGCCGGAGAGCAACTGCGGAAAAGATCTGGTAGTGATTATTTTACCGAAACGATAAAGCTCTCGAAAAATCAGTTGTACATATCTCCCATTGAACTCAATGCTGAAAGTGAAAAAGCAGAAACGCCGTCTAAGCCGGTGATTTATTTAGGACGGCCGGTTATCAACAATAAGGGAGAAAAAGTCGGAATAGTCCTGATAACTTATAAAGCAATGGTGCTGCTGGATAAGCTTGGTCAATGGTCCAATGATTTTGTGGGTTCGCTGACGCTTTTAAATCGTGAAGGGTTTTATATTTTTACCAAAAACAAAACACCGTCCCTGGGCGGCATACTCACTGAACGGCAGAATCAGAGTCTCAAAGACTTTCAGCCTGAGCTCTGGCAGCTTCTTACCAGTGGAAAAAGAGAAGGACAGCAATTGCTGGGTGACACCCTGTACACCTATAAGTTAGTCAGTCTTTTAAGGAAGAAAAATGATCATGTCGTTTCTGAAAACGGCACCGGTATGAATAATTCGGCAGCTGAACAGCAAGAGGGGTACCGCTGGATTCTGGTTTCACAGCTCTCATCGGATGTTTTGAATTCATTATATGCAAAAGTAAGGAAGAAGTACCTGGTGGGACTGCCGTTTGGTCTGCTTGTGCTTGGTCTTTTCTCTCTATTGCTTGCAAGAGCGTACAGTAAGAGGTTGCAGTCAGAACTGGCATTAAAACAGCTGAATAATGGTCTGGAGGAAATCGTCAGAAACCGTACAGAAGAGCTTTCTGCCAGAAATATACAGCTCAGTGAGGAGATAGAAAACAGCAATCTGATTGAGAAGGCTCTGGTCGAGAGTGAAAAACGTTATCGGTCAATCATGGAGGCAATGGAGGACGGAATTTACATAACAAGCTCAGATTATGTGGTTGAGTATGCAAATTCAGCACTGAAGAAAAAGATCGGTTTTGATCCAACCGGGTGGAAATGCTACAAGGGCCTGTATAACCGCGAGGAAAAGTGTCCATGGTGTATATTTTCTGATCTGCAGGAGGGGGTTACGGAATATTATGAAATTACTTCGGAGGAGAACAATGTCTATCATGTTTCAAATACGATTATTAATTATGAAGGTGATAAAAAGGGCAAGCTGACCATTTTCAGAGATATTACTGATTTTAGAAAAACTCAGCAGGATCTTGAACGGACCGAAGAACAATATTCAAAGTTGATCCAGACCATGAAAGAAGGTCTGCTTTCAGTTGATACGGAATCCAGAATCACTTTTTGCAACAATGCAATCTGCTCAATGCTGGGATACTCACGGGAAGAGTTGGTCGGCAAGGAGATGGTGTCAATTCTTGATGAAACCAATGCACGAATATTTCAGAAAGAGTTCGGAAAACGGGTGCATGGCGTTGCTGAAACATACGAACTGACCTTGCTGGGACGTGATGGCCGACGAATCGTTACCCACGTCAGTCCTGAAATCCTTCGGGATGATGATGACAATTTCATTGGCGGACTGGGTGTTGTCACCGATATCACGGCTATTAAGGCGGCTCAGGAAGAAAAACTGATGCTCGAGAGCAAATTGCAGCAGGCTCAGAAGATGGAGGCCCTGGGAACTCTTGCCGGTGGCATCGCACATGATTTCAACAATATTCTGGCTGCAATACTGGGCTATGGTGAGATGGCAAAAGAAAAAGTTGCTGCATCAAGTGATGCTGATTTACGTGAATTGATCTCGGAAATTGTTACAGCTGGACATCGTGCTGAAAAACTGGTGCAGCAGATTCTTACATTTTCACGACAGAAGAAACAGAAAAAACAGCCTCTGGAGGTTGGCCCGCTGATAAAAGAAACCATTAAACTGCTGCGCTCTGCTACTTCAACAACCATAATGTTTAAAACTGATATCGATCAGAGCGTCGGCAGGGTCATTGCCGACCCGACCCAGATTCATCAGATTATCATGAATCTCTGTACCAACAGCTGTCAATCCATGACGCCGTCCGGCGGTATATTGAAGTTGATGTATGAAAAGGTTTCTTTGAATGGAGAAAAGGCCGAACTGCTGCGGGTCGATGAGGGGGAGTATGGCTGTCTCACCGTGTCGGATACAGGAAGCGGAATAAAGAAAGAGATCATAGAACTTATTTTTGATCCGTTTTTCACCACCAAGGAAATCGGCAAGGGAACGGGGCTCGGTCTGGCGATGGTTCATTCGATAGTGCAGGATCTTGAGGGAGCAGTTTCTGTTGATTCGAGAATTGGAGAGGGAACGACTTTTCAAATTTACCTGCCGGTAACGGGCGAGGTCGAAGATGAAATACCGGCAATCAGTGAAAGTGTGTTTATGGGGAGTGGTGAGAAAATAGCGTGGATTGATGATGAGAAACCACTGGTGCTGCTTGGGTGTAAGATGCTAAAATCTCTCGGTTATAAACCTGATGGATACTCAGACAGCGAGGAGTTCATTGATGAGTTTCAACGTGATCCCGATCAGTTCGATATGATCATATCTGATTTTAATATGCCGAAGATGAATGGTATGGAGCTTTTTGACAGGGTAAGAGAAATCAACAAGGATGTTCCATTTGTAATGTGTTCGGGATACAGTGAACAGATCAATGAAACAAATGCCCGTGACATGGGATTAAACTCATACCTTGCCAAGCCGGTAAGAAAAAGTGACATAGCTCTTGCTGTGTATGCCTCATTGCACAGGTTCAGTTAATTCTCGTGCATCTACCTGTTTTCTTTGATTACGGATTGATCTTTATGCCCTGTCTGCTCAATGGACATGTAATCCTAGCTATAACAGCACGCCTGCTGCTGCGGCACAGCTTATTAAACCTGAATAAGAGTGAAGGAAATTACGATGGTCGATCAGAGACAGTATGAGCAGCAGTTAAAAGAAATAGCAGAGAAAATTGATCTGCTAGCCGATGATCATGACCCGGATTGTATAGAACAGACAGCCAGACGGCTGGAAAAACTGCAATATGCTCCGCCGGTGCCTGTCCAGATAGAGACCTTTCTGCGACTGAACAAAAGAGCCTTGCAGGCAGAAGCTGATAAAATCAGTCGCTTAAATGATAGTCTTGAAAACAAGTCAGAACAATTTATATTTGAGCAGAACATCCAGAGTATTAATATATTGCTTTATTATTACAAAAAACTTCAGCTTCTACGAGATGATGATCCTGAATCCTGGGATGAGATAGATGAGCTGTATGTCCATGATTAAAAAAGGGTGGAATATATGAACAGTGACAATGCAGATCGAAAGGGACAGGTAGTTTATTTTTCACATGGCGGCGGGCCTCTTCCCATTCTTGGAGACAAGAGTCATGCAGCTATGGTTGCTTTTATGCAGCAGCTTCCAGGCCTGTTAACAAAACCTGAGGCAATAGTTGTTGTCAGTGCTCACTGGGAAGAAAAGGTTCCTACCCTGCTTGGCAGCATAAGCCCCTCAATGTTTTATGATTATTACGGTTTTCCTGAAGAATCCTATTCTATTCAATATCCGGCGCCAGGGGAGCCTGCGCTGGCTGATACTATTGCAGATCTTTTTCGAAAACAGGATCTGGAGGTGTCGATAGACAGCCAGCGCGGTTTTGATCATGGACTTTATATCCCCCTTATGATGATGTATCCGGAAGCTGATATCCCATCTATTCAACTCTCTCTCACCAGAGGGCTTAATCCGGTTCACCATCTGAAAGTCGGTAATGCTTTGAGGGAGCTGCTTAATGAAAATGTTCTAATCGTTGGCTCCGGCTTCTCTTTTCATAACATGCATGCATTTGTCTGGAATGGAGAGAAACCCGCTGACCCAGCCAATGACCAGTTTCAGGACTGGTTGATTGATGTCTGCACCAATAAAAACTATCAGCAGCAGGAGCGTGAGAAACTGCTTGCCGATTGGAGGGGTGCCCCTTCATCCGGATACTGTCATCCGAGAGAAGAACATCTGATGCCTGTTCATGTCTGTCAGGGAGCGGCAGGCAATGCAGGGGATAAAGTCTTCGACGACTATATTCTTGGCAAACGAAGCGTAGCTTTTCTCTGGAAATAGCTTTCGGATTAATCGAACTGCTGGGTTGGTGAATACAGACGTTAAATGATGTTAAGGGCTGACAAAAGACAGAAAACGCTGTTCGGACGTCGGGCAGATTGCTTGTGCTGAATGCTGGTGTTGTTCTTGTGTTGCTCCGGTTTCTTGGCAGGGATGGTTGTTATTCTGTCTCGTCAATCTTCTGCAGTCCTTCCATCAATACTGCCATAAAATCGCCTATCGGCTCCATTTGGGTAAACTCTGACGGCATCCCCTTGGAATAGCTGAAGCTGCCTTCTTTTTCATTCAACAAATGGTAGACCGCGTCTTTATTGCTCAGTTTCTGGTAGCGGGCGTATATGATTTGGCCTTCGTTAAAAAGGACAGCCGCTTTTCCGTCAGTTAAGGTAAACTTGATGATGCCGGTTTTTTGTGAAGAGTTGATCATCTGGAGGAGATCTACGGTTGAGACATCGGAGAGCTGGCCTGACATGCCGGATGAAATGTTGCCGGAGCGCAGGGCAGCCATTTGGGCACGCTTTATCAGAAGCTTGAATAGGAAGAGCTGCAGAATCGGGTACTTCACTATGACATTACGGAAGTTTTTGATACTGAGCATCGCAAGCCTGGATGGCTCAACGGTGTGAACTGTACGGGAGATCGGCTCGCCGGAGAGTAGACTCATTTCGCCGAAGATATCTCCCGGACTTAATTTTGCAATAGTTGAACCATCATCGTTTAATACTGCAAGGCATCCTTCAAGAACGATGTGCAGATTTGAGCCTGGATCACCTTTTTTTACCACCACTTTGTCTACGGGAATCTTCTTCAGATCAAGCATGAGTGTAAGATCTGTCAGAGCATCGTCTTCAAGCGGAGAAAATATTTTTAAGGCGCGTAATATGCCGAAAAATCTATCAAGATGCTGTTTTCGTCTTTTTTCCTCTGCTTCATTCAGCAGTTTCATCTGGACGGTAGCGTAGTCTTTTTCTTTTTTATATTCAAAATGAACAAGCCCCTCGCAGCCGCCGCAGTCAAATCGTGTCTTTGACTGGCTCATCTTGGTGTAACCGCCAAAACTGTTGGTGGCGACAACAATCTCTTTGATTTTCTCGGCCAGGAAGAGACAGCATGGCTTGTAAGATGATATTGAAATAGCGGAGTTGGCGACTTTTATCTCTTCGCCAAGGTTGTAGATGGGACACGATTTTTCCTGTGTTATAAGGAAAATGGCGTCTTTAAGTTTTTCATTCTTTTTCAGCATAAGATTTTATTCGGCCTTGCATAAGCATACTCTTTACAGCAAAAGAAAGAACTCTATCTTTATTTTTGTATCACATATGGTTAAGAAAATACAAAAAATTCAGATGCTGAATAGCGAGCAATGATTCTTTCTTATCTGGATTTTTAATAGTTCAAGGGCGATTTAACTGGAAGAAAATGAATGAGAGAAAAAGAAAGAAGACAGAGACAGACCTTTACCGAAAATGTAATCGCTGTCGTGCGCTCAATTCCCTCAGGAAAGGTTTCAACCTACGGCATGGTGGCTCAATATGCCGGCAACAGGATGGCCGCCAGACAGGTGGCCAGAGTCCTGCACTCATGTTCGGAAAAAGAAGCACTCCCGTGGCACCGGGTAGTGAATAGGGACGGCCGGATTGTCATCTCGTATGACCAGGCAATTATTCAACGGCTGTTGCTCGAAGATGAGGGTATAGAAATCGGCCCGGGTGACAGGATCTGTCTGGAGAAATATCTCTGGCGGGCTGAGTCGGAATAGAGCAGAGGATTAGAATTAAGACTTATCTTTTTCGGTTTTATGTCTGTAATAGCATTGAGCGCAAAGTGACTCATATTCTACATTTTTTTCACCTTCTATTGCCACCTGGTCACCGGTAAAGACAAATTCCCCGTCGATTTTTCTGGTGTTGGCGACGGCTTTTCTGCCGCATTTGCAGATGGTTTTTAACTCCTCCAGGCTGTGTGCCAGCAGCAGAAGCTGTTCGGATCCCTTGAATCCCTTGAGTTGAAAATCGGTTCTCAGACCATAACAGATGACGGGGATGTCAAGCAGAACAGCCACTTCAAAAAGCTGTGTGACCTGATCGGAAGTGAGAAACTGTGCTTCATCGACCAGGACGCAATTAATATCACCGGCTTTTTCATTTTCCTTCTCTATCAGATTGAAGAGATTTTCTGAAGGCTTTACAAGTTTATCAACTTCACGCACAACACGCAGTCGGGAGATAATACATTGCTGACCTTTGACATCTACGGCCGGTTTAAGGATATACGTACGCATTCCTCGTTCCTGGTAATTATAGGCAACCTGTATAAGCGCTGTAGTCTTGCCGGAGTTCATAGCTCCGTAGCGGAAAAAGAGTTTGGCCATTTGATCCTCTGTCGTGATTGATAATTGTGACCGTAATGCGGCACATACTATAGTCAACCTGCAGATGTTTTAAAAGCCCTTGATCAATAGAGACGTATAGATTCGGATCAACATGAAGGCGGGCTGGCTTTGGGGTAGATTATTCTTGTGCTGCCTGCTATATATGAGCTTCAAGAAAAAAATGCCAATTGGGAAAAATCAAGAGAAGCCCGGGAAGAAAATGATGAGTGATGTAGAAAAGATCAAAGAAGAAATTGCTAAGACAGAAAAAATTCTGTCTGAATCAATTGAATACCTGAAGGACAAACCGGATGACTACAGTGCCAAACTGATTGTTATGAGCACTGAGAATCATCTCAACGATTTACTGAAAAAACTTGATTTTACAATCATGCAGGAGAGTATTCATAAAAACAGCTAAAACTATTTCTCTTGTGCCATGTCGAGAAAATTTTAAATGACAGTTTTTATTTCGCGTAAGGATTACGATTCTCGCAAGGGATTTTTGTCTGGCAGAGTCCGCAGCTGTTAACCGGCCAGCCGAGTTGTTTCTGTTCAACGTAGGGTCTTGTTGTCTGCCGGATATACTCTTTACATTTTTCCTTGTCATGGCCGTCTTTGGTGATTGCTCCTGCCGGGCATCTTCTGGCGCAGGCAAGACAGCTTCCGGATGTGTAGAAGAGACACCACTGGGTATGTCGGGTATATTCTCGCGGTGTCGGGGAAAGCTTGATGCTGGCGATTACAGAGCCTGCTCTTATTGCTTTCCCGGCTGCTGTAATTAATCCATCCGATAAACCGAATGTGCCGAGGCCTGCAACATGGGCTGTGTGCCTTTCGGACCAGCTTGAGGCAAAACCGTATGACTTCGAAATGTTACGCTGCCATTGCGGAAGAAGGGTAGGGGCGCAGGCTTTTATGCCGTTTTGCATAAAGTATTCGACCACTGCCCTGCGTAAGTTTTCGTTAACCATTTCACCAAAATGTCTTGCCTTACTCCACTCAATGCTGGGCATTGTTTTCTGCTTGCGGTGTGCCAGTCGAGTTTCTTCTGTTTGCGGAAGAATCCAGCTTATTACACTGAGTTGTTCGGGTCGTGTCCGGGTGTCCGGGAAGGCTGCGGCAAATGCTTCAGAGGGGGACCAGTAAAAATCTGAACCGATATCATTTTTTATGAAATCAAACAACCGATCGCTTCCGGCGGCAATGCCGACAAGCGGCTGATCAAAGGCGGGTTTGTCGCTGCCGGGTTCAATGCAGTTATTTCCCCTCTCAGACATCCATTGATAAATGAACGATTCGATAGACTTCATCTCATGTCTCCCTGTAATGAGTTATTATGCTGGAACTATACCGGAGCCAGGCTGTCAACGCAATGGATCTGCCATGTGAGAATTACTACTAACTATTTGTCAATCCTATAGTTTATTCTGATTTTATCGAAAATAGCAATTTGACGGATCTATCCTTCGAAAGTAATTATTTAAGAGATTGTTAAAATGATGGGCTCTTGAGGAGAGATAGAATGGTACCACTTCAACAACGCATATCGGGCTACGCGGATCCTGTAACTTTTGCCGTTTCCTGCCATTGGCACAGTTTTCCTGAAAAGCCTGAATGGGTTGCTGAAAAAGGACTTGCTATTGAATATTCTCCTAATGCGAAACGTCTTGATGATATTTATCCCCATCTTGCATCTCTAAAAGAAGACGGGGTTCCTCTCAGGTATCATGCTTTCTTTCCAGGTTTTGAAATAGGTGATGTTGATTATGAACAGGCAGAAAGAGCAATGGATCTTCATTTCCAGTTTCTCGATCGAATCCATGGCGGCTGCCATAAAACGGTCACTGTTCATGTCGGTCTGAATCCGCAGGCGCCGATTAATCATGACAGGGTTATCAGGAATCTTGGTCGCCTGGTTACTTATGGCAGAACGTTAAGGATTACGGTCTGTGTCGAAAACCTCAAGCGAGGTGTTGCAAGTATTCCCGAAAATGTCCTGTGCTGGGCGGACCAGAGCGGTTCACGTATCACGCTGGACGTTGGTCATGCCGTATCGTGTGAACTAGTTAGTCGAGGTGAACTGAGTGGCGCACAAATTGCCGATATGTTTGATCACAGAATCGAGGAAATTCATTTGTACGGCTATGAGACTGATACGCATCTGCCGCCTGCTGATATGAGTCTTATCGGGCCGGTTATCGATCGGGTTCTGGAGACCAGCTGTCGCTGGTGGACGATTGAATTAAACGACTATGCCGAGATCGATCATACCTTATCGCTGGTTTCCGGCTACGTTGCTGAAAAACAACTCTCTCTGGTTGCATAACGCTCAACTGTCTGACTCTTCCCCGGCGGTGACAATGCTGTTTCTGCCACGCATTTTTGCACTGTACAGGCAGGTGTCTACCCTGCTGAGAAGTGAGGTCGCTGATTCAGGTTTTCTGTATTCACCGACGCCGAAACTTGCAGTTACCTGCTGATCTATCTTGAAATCGTGCTGCTCGATTTTGTCTTTCAGTTTGATGATAAGCTTCTTGGCTTCAGTCAGGCTGGTGTCGGACAATATCAGAAGAAACTCTTCGCCACCCCATCTGCCGCAGTGATCACTTCGTCTGATTGATGATTTTACAAGGGTTGCAATTTCTTCCAGTACCCTGTCTCCGCTGAGATGACCAAACTGATCATTAACCGATTTAAAATGGTCGATATCGAAAATTGCAATGGTCAGCGGTTGACCTGAAATGGAAGCCATCTTCAGTTCAGTGTTCAAGGTCTTTTCGATTGATCTTCGATTAAAAACCTTGGTCAAATGGTCTACTGTTGCAGAATATTTCAGCTTCATATTCAAGGTGCGCAACTGCTGGGTGTGCTTGCTCATGATGAATTGTCGCCAGAGCAGGAAAAGAACAAACAACACGGCAAGGGCACCGACTTGAATAAGCAGCTTTTTATTGAAGAACTGGTTTGAAACCTCTATGTCAAACCACTTTTTATAGAGACCTATTTTTTCTTTCTCAGTTAGTGAGGCAATACCTTTGCTGAAAATTGACAGCAGCTGCGGGTTGTCTTTTCGTACCCCAAGTTTCATCTGGTTTTCCTGGGGGACGGAGCCGACAATCTCGATGTTTTCCAGGGCAAGGGTTTCAATGGTATTAACTACATTCGGCAGACCGTCAATGGTCGCAAAGGCCTTGTTGGCCGAAACAAGTTTCAGTGCTTCCCGGGTATTTTCGACCTCGATTATCTGTATCTGCGGATAGTTTTCTTTGACATATTCTGTAATGAAGAAATATCGCTGCAGGGCGACTGTTTTTCCGAAAAGATCGGAATAACCGCCGATGAAGGTGGCTTCCTTGCGGGTTGCTATGATGGTTGGAAAATTAAAATAGGGTTGTGAGAAATTGAGATATGAACTGTTTTCCTCTGTCTGGTTAAGCAGAGGGATGACCTGGCATTTTCCATCCTGAATATATTGCAGAGTCTGTTCCCATGTGGCTGTTTTTATCAGATTAAGCTTTGCTCCGACTCTGGCTGCGACCTTGTTGATCAGATCTGATGAAAGTCCGCTGTGTTTGCCTTCGCTGTTGATAAAATCAAGCGGCGGCCATGAGGGGTCTACACAGATGTTGACAAGATTGTCACGAAACAGATACTGCTTTTCGGCAACTGAAAGGTTGACCATACTCTGCTCATAGAGCTTGTTGGTCTGGAGAAGCCATTTCTTTCGTATTGCATTGAGTTCTGCCGCAGGAATATTATTTAAACCCTTTTGAATGATCGAATAGAGCAGCTTGTTTCTGGCTGTAACGCCTATGCGAAGATCGCTGATGAACTCATCTTCGTTAACCTGGAAAGCCAGCTCAATGTCAGACGTCATTTTCTGGGTAATTATATAGTCGACTACGCCGATTTCCTCCATAAAAGCATCCGCTTCACCCGAGTAAACGGCTTCTATGCACTCAAGAATACTCTTTACCGGCAGCAGGTGTATTTTGGGATAATATTTAGGAAGAGTATACTCAAGATCAAAACCTTTGGGGATAGCGAGCGTTTTCCCCTCAAGATCATCCATGGTGTAGATGTCATGCTTCTTTCTTTTACCTGTGAAGATTCCGGAAAGGCTTTTGGCGTACGGTGTCGAAAAACGAAAGAGTTTGTGTCTTTCCGGAAGATCAACGATATTGAGCATGACGTCGAGTGTATCGTCAGCGATCATCTGGGTAAACTGATCCCAACTGGGGCCTGATATATATTTGATCCTGAGTCCGGTCAGCTGGGCTATGCGATTCATTACATCAATGCTTATGCCTTGTGGGGAGCCGTTGTCGTAAAAATTGAACGGAGGCCAGTTGGTTTCGTTATGAATGCGGACGGGATTGCTTTGTTCGATATATTGTAATTCTGCCTGGGTAAGCTCAGCAATCTGTGTTTTGGCGACAGAGGAAAACGGTGCGGCAAGGGAGAAGCAGCAGACGATGATGAAAAAACGGACAAGCGGGCGCATTGGTGATCTTTATTTTGAATTAGTGTGAACAAAAAATATATAAACTAAGGGTATCGTCTCTGTTGGTCGAATACAAATTCTTTCTTTCGTTAAAAAGACCTGGCAAGGCATTAAACTGAAAAGAATGATCTAACACGATAAAATCCTTGACAGAAGCTGCTTCCGGGTGCTTGAGATGATGGATGGATTGCCCGCAATATAAACTTGATAACAGTATAGGATAAGGAGAAAAAAATGACTATACAGCCAGATCGGGACACGGCGCTTGCACTGTTCAAACAATATAATAAAACGGAAAGTCTCTTGAAGCATGCCCTTTCTGTTGAAGCAGTGATGCGGTATTGTGCGCGAAAGAGGGGCGGCGATGAAGAGAAATGGGGCATTGTCGGTCTGCTCCACGACATCGATTACGAACAGTTTCCAGATCAGCATTGTGTAAAAGCGAGAGAAATTCTTGAAGCAAACGAATGGCCTGAAGAATTTGTACGGGCTGTTGTCAGTCACGGCTACGGCATCTGCAGTGATGTTGAACCGCAATCGGAAATGGAAAAGGTGCTTTTCGCCATTGATGAGCTGACCGGGCTGGTTGCAACCAGTGCACTGGTACGTCCCACCAAAAGTGTTCTTGATATGAACGCCAAATCGGTAAAAAAGAAGTGGAAAGATAAACGGTTTGCTGCAGGAGTTGATCGTTCGATTATTGAACGCGGTGCCGAGATGCTTGGAGTTGAACTCACAGAGCTTATTGAAGACACCATCATGGGCATGCGTGAAGCAGCAGACGCGATTGGTCTTAAAGGAACAGTAGAAGCGTAGGCTTATTTTAACTGGTCTCTGTTGTTTTTCATTTTTCAAAAACAACAGTACAGCAGCGGGCGGATGAATTTTATTCGTTTGAATCGGATTCTATCTCAAACAAGGGTTGAGACTGGCTGCATCATAAGCTGATAAAATGTCAGATCTTTCTTCTACCTCTGTTAGTTGTATCGACAAATCCTATCGAGAGCGTGCCTGGCAAAGGCTTTTTCAATTTGATTGTTCTCCGGGAATAGATAATCATGTCGAAAATTCAACCAAGGAGACATGATTATGCGCCGAAAACACTCTTGCTTCACAGCCATGATAATATCCATGGCAGTCTTACTGATGATCTGTGGAAACAGTTTTGCATCCAATCCGCGTAAGCTGCTGGTAACAGCTGGTGAACTTCATGCCATGATGGAAGACAAGGATATTCAGCCTGTCATTCTTGAAGTGGGATGGGGCGGACCGGAAGACTATTATAACAAGGGACATATCCCAACCAGTATTCATCTCAATACAGATATCATTGAATATGATGAATTTAATAAACGTTCAGAGACCCCTGAAAAGAAGCTCGGCCGTTCTACAACGGCAGAAGAGGATCAGGTAAAAGGAATCGGCCCTGATGATACGCTGAAAAGAAATTGGTGGAACATCTACCCTGATAAGTACCTGTTCCCTGCTTTTGCAGCACTTGGTATTAATATCGATTCCACGGTTGTGCTGTATGGTAAAGATCCGACGGGCGCGGCAAGAGCTGCATGGGCACTCCTTTATGCCGGTGTGGAAAAAGTCCGGATGCTCGACGGCGGGCTTAATAGTTGGAAAGATGCCGGGTATGAGATAAGTAAAGAACCAACGCTACCGACTCCTGTTGCATCATTTGGTACCGATAAAGCTCTTCATCCTGAATACCTTGTTGATGTCGCGTTTGTACGACAGGCAATAGCTGACAAGAATGATCATGTGGTGATTGCAGACATCCGTACACGGAGAGAATATGAGGGAGAGGATGCACCATATTCCTATATCCCAACAAAAGGACGTATTGCAGGGGCGAAATGGGGTCACGCAGGAAACGGTCCCTGGACAATGGATTATTATGTCGATGGAGACGGCAAATTTGTCGATCCGGCAAAGGTTGAGGAGATGTGGCAGAAAACCGGTATCACTAAAGATAAGCATGTGGCTTTTTATTGCGGTACTGCATGGCGCTCGAGCCTTGGATTTCTCTATGCGTATATGCTCGGCTGGGATGAAATTAGCAATTTTGACAGCTCCTGGTATGAATGGAGCATGGGACCAGAAAAGGATAAAAATCCTATAGAGAAATAAACCGGCAAGTACAAAATCAAGAAGCTGGTGGGATGAGAAGAAAGCACCCATCAGCTGCCAGCCAAGGTATGTTTTATAGCTTGAAGTGGGAAACAGAAAGAAGAAGGCCTTCAGCAGTTGTTTTTTTGTTTCTCTGGAGCGCTCTTCAACCTGATTGACATCAGCCTGCATCTCTGCCGTCATGCCACTGTTGCTGGTTATTTAAATTCCTTATGCCTGTCGTTGCCTCAATGAGGTTCTGGCAATTTCATCAGTTGTTACATTCTTTCCCTCCGCTGTAGAAACAATATCCTGGTTAAAAATTTAATTTTGGCTGCGGCTGCTGAGATACTGTTGATGTTTTCCATAACTGCATTGGCATGCTGAATATTCTCGGTTGTCACTGATGTTACTTCGGTAAGAGTCATGCTGTAAGCTGTCAACAACGGATTGAATATGAATTTGACGATGTCAATAATGCATGTCAGATACTGGCAGGAGGTAAAGAAATAGCCATGGTTTGTCGAAGAGTATTTGTGATGAGACGTGTCATCACTAGCTGTTGTGTATGTTAAGAAATGATTTTCCAAGTTATACGGGAAACAGTGTTGAGAAGAATTTGTAACTCGCTGAAACCATGTCTATGTCGTGGCATGTTGGTGGTGTGATGCAAAAAGTTGCAAGAAAATAAAGTGTTGGAGGCAAGGATAGTATTATGGCAGCTTGCATAGTGTCTGGCTTTCTGTTAAACAGTAATGTCGTAGGTATATTTACTGACTTTGGTCAGAATTCGATTAATTTGTTCCATGGTTGTACTATGGGGGGAAAATGGATCAGGTAATGGGGCAGAAATTGGCTGAGCGTTTCGGGCCTTCAGCCGCCAGACTTCGAGCGTTGCTTGACAGGTCTGCCACCACAGATCTCCCTTCAACCCGCATCCCAATATGGTTGCAGCTCTCTGTTGCCACAATGTTTATTCTGGCTGTATCCACAGCTATCCTGAGCTATTTTGTAATGGAGCGTCAGAAGGACAAACTGTACGAGCAGACGATCAAACTTGGAATGGTCGGTCTCAATTACTTCAGTTCCAATGCGAAAATCCCCATGCTCAATGATGATATTCTTGAGCTCAATACCCTTATCAACAATGCCCAGACGGTTGACGGCCATTATTACGCTTTTATCATCGATAATGACCAGGTTATACGGGCACATACGAACCATGATAAGATTGATCAGCATTTCGAAGCATTTCGAAATGTTGAAAAGATCTCCCACAGAGATAAAATAACCTATTTCCAGTATACCAGAGAAGACGGAGAGCGTGTTTTAAACCTCAGCAGCCCCATTGTTTTTAAGGATACAAAACTGGGGGAAGTGCATGTAGGGCTGTCTATCGATTTTATACAGCAGCTGCTCCTTCATGAACGGGCAGTAATGGCCTTTTCGACCTTGTTGATCATTCTTGTAGGTATGATTGGGGCGGTGTTGTTCAGCCTGCGGTTTTCCAAGCCGATTTCCAACCTGGTCAGGGCAACAAGCGAAATATCAAAAGGCAATTATAACCATAAGGTCCAGATCAAACGCAATGACGAGCTCGGTACTCTAGGTGGCGCGTTCAACAGGATGGGGGGCGAGCTTTACAGGCAGTCTCTGGTCAGGGAAACTTTTGGTAAATATGTCGGCTCGGATGTGTTGTCTCTTATCGAGGAAAGTCCGGACAAAGGTTGGCTTAAAGGCCGCAAGACCGAGGCGTCAATACTTTTTGCCGATATTCGCGGCTTCACAGGGTATTCCGAATTGCGTGAACCTGAGGAAGTGGTTGAACAGCTGAATGAATTCTTTGCCATAGCAACAGAGATAGTGATGAAGCATAATGGTTATGTTGATAAATTCATCGGCGATTCTCTTCTTGCCGTGTTTGGGGCGCCGGTTTGCGATGAGTACCATTCTGAGAACTGCCTCAGAGCCGCGATGGATATTCAACAGGAACTGCTGAAACGTGCAGAGCAAACTAATAATGCTCTGTTGGGTCGTGTAGGTATCGGAATCGCTTCAGGTGTTGTGGTGGCCGGTAATATCGGTTCTCAGGTCAAGACGGAGTATACTGTCATTGGCGACTGTGTGAATGTCGCTTCTTATCTCAATACCCTTGCCGGATCAGGAGAGATTGTCATCGGTAATGGTGTCAGCAAAAAGCTGCTCCATCTTGTTGATGTTGTGCAGCTCCCATCTCAGAAAGTTAAAGGCCGTGAAGAAATGGTCAATGTTTACAAGGTCGTGCGGGTAAAAAAAGATGTGTAAGGCGGCAAAGGCAAGACCGTATCTTTCTTTTGTTCTGGCGTCTTCGCTTTGTTTTGCCGCGGCTGGCTGCAGCGTCATTTCAACAGGAGGGAGTTCTAAACTCACGGTTGATGTTGAAGGTCAGGTAGCCGCCGAAAAGGCTGAGGAAAATAAGGACTACATTGCAGCGCTCAAATACTGGAAGGATGCGAAAAACAGAGTCGACAGTAAAATATCGATGCTGCAGGGGCTTTTGACAGATGTTTCCGATGCTCATGTTGTGAAAGGCGTTGAATTATATGAAGACAAAAAAGGCGATGCTGCCTTGGAGGAATTTGTTGAAGCACTTCGGGTAAATCCTGAAAACAGTAAAGCGCTTGAATATCTGATGAACCGTTATCAGCCGCGCGAGACGGTTTCTTATACGGTAAAAAGAGGCGATACTTTTGAATCTATCGCTGAGGAGGTATATGGGTCGGTTCTCGATACCTTTTACATCAAGCAGTTTGCCGTTGTGACCGAGGAAAATCAGCTGACCCCGGGTTTGGTACTCGAGCTGCCGAAAGCCGACAGCTTTTACTCGCGCCCTATACGTAATTACCAGAAAGATATCAACACAGCCCGTAAGCTCTACAAGAACGGAGAATACGGCAAGGCGATTGCTTTTGGTAGAGAGGTGCTTAAAAAGCATCCAGATGACACGGAAATTTCGTATATCGTTAACAGCTCGTTAATCAAACACGCTGAAGAGCTGGAAAAACAGGGGCAATATAACGCAGCTATTGCGGATCTTAAGCAGGTTGATGTTCGGTTCAAGAACCTGAATAAAAAGATTGATTCGCTAAAAAACCATCGTGATGAAAACCTGCAGCGGAATTCCTCGTTGTGGAATGCCGGTATGCTGCAAAAGGGTGAACTGCTGGCGGCGGAGAAAAAATATCTTGAGGCTCTTGAGGTCTTCAATTCTATCGATCCTGAATTTGAAGGGTTGGAGCAGTCAATAGCAAAGGTAAAAAAGAAGCTGTCTGAACTTGCCGAATTCCATTATCGTGAGGGCGTTAAGTTCTTTATTGAAGATAACTTAAATTCGGCCATTTCTGAGTGGGAAATCACCTTGCAATATAATCCGGAGCATAAAAAGGCGATGGATTACACCATAAAAGCACAACAGCTGCTTAAAAAATACGAAAAGATTAAGAAGTAATTTTGCCTGCCTGCCTTTCCTGATAAAAGCGACCGTGTTGGATAAAATAGAGGCTTTGTTCCAAAACTGACTGTGCATTCATGATGAATGGATGACTTTCATGGACGACGAGAAAATCCCGCATGTTTTCAAGTCTGGCGCTTTCCACTGATACCTTGCCGTCGTTATCCCCTTTGATCAAAGAGCTGAACCATTTGTCAAAAAAAGCATGCCGGTCGCCGGTTATGATGCCTGTTGAAGCAATCGCAGCTCCGAGGGTGTTGGGTATAGAGTCGTGAAAAGTGGTGAGCTGCTGTCCGGCAGGGCCGTTGATCCATTGGAAAAGTTTCCATGAACCGAGCGTATCTACTATCTCGCTGCCATGGTTCGGAGGGCTGAGCATGACCACCTTCCCGATATTGTCGGGAACCTGTGATCTGAATGTATAGCGAAGAACAATGCCGCCAAGAGAGTGGGTGATAAAGTGGATTCTGGAAAAATTCTGCGAGCTGGCAAGGTGGATTGCCTGAGCAAGATAGTCAGCGCATTTTTCAACGGGGAGCGTGGTTGAAGGATAGCCAGCATTAATGGCGGCGTAACCCTTTTGTTGAAAAAACCTTGCCATTTTTTTCATTGATCTTGACGATCTTGCCAATCCGTGAAGCAGGATCACGCATTCATCTTTTTCGCCGTTTTGAGGTGGCAGAATCTTAAATTGGCTTGAACCGGTTACTTTGTTCATGACAAAACAGGATGTGATCGGGGACGGGAAACGATGCTTGAAAGGTTCTTATATGCCAAAGAGTTTTCTTACCTCTTTAAGGTGCATTGAGGAACAGATTACGATTACCCTTTCGTTGTTTTGAATGTGGGTGTCACCTACGGCAATATTCCATTCACCTTTCTGATAGACTCCGCCTATGATCATTTTTTCATGGAAATAGGGGTCAAGTTTGGAAAGAGGCTTTTTAGTGATCGGTGAATTTGGGGAGACAACCAGCTCTACTACCTCGGCGTCAAATCCATGCAGATGAACGACTGAGATCAATTTGCCACGGCGAATGAATTTTAATATTTCATTTCCAGCGATGATTTTCTTGTTAAGGGCGATGTCCAAGCCGATGCTTGTGGCTAGAACAAGATAGTCCTCCTTGTTGACAAGGGCGATGGTTTTGCTTTCGCCGTCTTTTTTGGTCTGGGTGGAGGTCATCAGGTTTTTGGCCAGAAGACAGCTCATAATGTTGGTTTCATTGTCACCTGTTGCAGCAATAAAGGTATCGATATCTTTAAGCCCGGCCAATGACAAGGTCTCGGTGACGGAGCCGTCGCCATGAAGGATTTCAACTCTTGGCAGACTGTCCTGCAGCTCTTCTGCCCTTGTAGAATCAAGCTCGATTAACTTGACTGAAACAGAATCCTGCAGTAATTCGGCCACCCTGCTTCCGATAAGGCCGCCGCCCAAAATCATTACCCGCTGCCTGGTCTGCCGGCTCACTCCTGCTAGCTCGATGATGTTGTCGTGGTTGACTTTGTTGGCCATAACAAAGATCAGGTCATTGGGAAGCAGTTCATCACTACCGCTTGGGATAATAGTTGAAATGCCGCGGGCGACGGCAACCACCCTGAACGGGAACTGATTATACATTCTCGATATATCTTTCAGGGCCTTGTTGGCAAAGGGCGATTCTTCATGGACTCTAACCGACATCAGCTCAACCTCGCCGCTCGCTACCTGGATAATTCCGTTTGCAGCATGGAGTTTAATGAGGCTGGCGATCTCCTGGGAGGTAATTTCCTCCGGGTGAATAAAAAAGTCTATTTTCAGGTCCCTGGCTCCAAGAATGGAGTCTTTCATGCCGAAATCGTGTGACCGCACCCTACAAATTTTTGTTGGTATGCCGAAGGCGTCAGCAATTTGAGCCGCCATCATATTGGTGGCGTCGCTATTGGTAACTGCAATAAGACAGTCAGCCTTGTCAGCTTCTGCGGCCTTCCAGCAGTCGATATTCATCGCTTCACCCTTGATGATCCTGATGTCAATGGTCTCATCGGCGTAGCGGATGGCTTCTGCTTCAGATTCTATCCCGGTAATTGAGAACTCCTCGTGCTGCAGCCTTTTAGCGAGATAGTATCCGACACCGCCGAGACCCAGAATGAGAATATTAAAGGATTTTTTTTTGCTGCGGCCAAACATGATTCACCTTGTATCGAAATTCAATTCAAAAGGGACTGTCTTCCAGTCTGTCTTATAATGCAATACGATTTTGCCTGCAAGAATCAGTTAAGAAAACAACTGCAATGCTGTCCTTACCATGATATATAGGGCTGCTGCTGTAGAGTGGCGTTGTAATAGCGGGTATCTCCTGTTACTTCCAGACCGATCCAGGGTGGTTTTTCAAAAGGCTGATTTTCACTTTCAAGTTCGATTTCGGCGACCACCAGACCCGCATTTTCACCTTCGAAATGGTCTACCTCCCAGATAAATCCTGCATATGGGATCTTGAATCGTATCTTTTCTATGAGGGGCTTTCTGCAAAGCTGCTGGAGCATTTCCTCCGCATCATCAAGCGGAATTTCATATTCATATTCACTCCGGGCAAGTCCTTGTCCTTTTCCCTTGATAGTAAGATAGCCTTGGGTGTCCATGATGCGCACTCTAACAGTACATCCGCTGCTGCTTGTTATATAGCCCTGTTTGCAGACTATACCTGTTGCATCTGCAAGATACGGATATGCATCAACCAGAAACTTTCTTTCTATTTCTACTCCCATATATTTCCCTTAAAATAAAACAGGCAGATACGGATAAACCGCATCTGCCTGAAAGAGTAATGATTATGCAGTTTCTCAGTTGAATTTAAACTGTTTTACCATTTCTTCAAGCTTGATTGACACCTCGCTCAATTTACTGGCATTTTCACTCAGTTTTACGCTGGCGGAAGATATCTTGCCTGATTCATGGCTGACCTGGCTGATGTCTGAAGCAACCTCCTCTGAAACTGTAGAGATCTGAGATACATTTTCGGTTACTTCCTGGATGCCGAGGGTTGCCTGGGTAATATTGTTTGTAATTTCTACAGTTGTTGCATTCTGCTGTTCAACTGCACTTACAACAACCTCGACGATGTCATTGACTTCATTGATCACTTTGGTTATTTGCTCAATTTCGGTCACCGTGTTGGATGTTGTTTCCTGGATGCCGCCAATCTGTGTCTTGATCTCAAGAGTGGCCTCGGCAGTTTGCCGCGCCAGTTCTTTGATCTCGTTTGCTACGACGGCAAATCCTTTGCCGGCTTCACCTGCCCTGGCAGCTTCAATGGTGGCATTGAGTGCGAGGAGGTTGGTCTGTTCGCTGATCTCGGTAATGGCCTCTGTGACCTTGCCGATTTTTTCAGCGGCAGAACCTAATTCGTCAACCCGCTTAGAGGCTGACTCGGCCTGTATTACCGCCTGATTGGCAATTGCCTGGGTCTTGGTTGTATTATCAGAAATTTCATTAATGGTTTTCGACATTTCATGGGTTGCATCGGTAACCATAGTGATATTGGTTGCCGCTTCTTCCGTTGCAGCTGCAACGGAGTTCATGTTTGCACTCATTTCCTCTGCTGCTGCAGCGACGGTCACAGAGCGATCGTTCAGATGTTCTGCACTGTCGGTAAATGATCGGGCCTGTAATCCCATTTCATCAGAAGTCGTGTGAACGGTCTGTGATGATTCAGCAATCTGTCTGATCATGGTGTTGAGGTTGGTCGTCATGTTTCTCAGATCAGTTGCAATAATACCGAATTCATCAGTGGTGTTGATTTCACATGTCTGGACGAGATTGCCTGCTGCAATCTGTTTAATATATGCCGAAAACCTGCGGAGTGGAACAACGATAGACTTCTGCAGGACGAAGGAAGCAATGGCGACGATGAGCCCGGTAAGGCCCAGGGTCCATAAGAGTACGGAGATTTTAGCTTTGAAGATCATGGCATTGGTATCTTTAAGAGAACTTATGATCTCAAATGCGCCATGGATTTCACCTACTCTCCAACCCTCTTTTGTGCCGCCGGTTGGGTCTTTTTCTCCTTGTGGGTCGCCATGGCAGAAAAGGCAGTCCTGAGTGAGCTTTACCGGTCTGTAATATCTGATTTCATCATCTTTGATGATCATTAAATCTTCAAGGTGCTGTTCTTTCAATTGCTTGAGGGCATCAAGTTCTTCCGGGGTCGGCTGATTTTTGGGGTTTCTCGGGCTGATTTTTGGTGCTCGGAAGGTGTAGCCTGCTTTCTCAGAATTTATTGCTGCGGCATTCATTGCAGTAACAACCGGTACGGCTTCTATGATATTACTGCTGTCAAGTTCTTCAAACGGTTTAATAATGCCCATCTGCAGTTTCTTGGCCATTTCATTTCTGGTTGCTTCTGCTGTCAGCACGATTGACCGGCTCTTCTCTTCGATCGCCTTGTAGGCACCATCACGTATATCGTTAACTCTGCCCCAGGCAAGCACGATAGCAATGATTGCCGGTCCTGCCAGGGTGAGAATGATCATTTTAGATCGAACTGATAATGTTTTTTTTGCCATTTCCTTTCCTTCTTGGTCCTGAGGTATTAAAAAAAATATGTTAAAGCAGTGCGTTGCATTGTCAGACAGTTTAGTATAGGGGTGTTCAGTCAACAGAGTCAAGGGCACGCATGGAAATCTTTATATTTATTCTTAGAACGTGTTGATGTGTCGGGAGAAAATAATTGACTTTTACGTAATCACGCTGTTTTATGCAAATAATTTCAGGTGCTGTAACGCTTAATAGGGAACTCCGTGTAAACCGGAGACGGGCCCGCCGCTGTAATTGGGGACGAGACGTAAAATATGTCACTGGGAGACCGGGAAGGCTTGCGTCAAGGATGAACCGAGAGTCAGAAGACCTGCCTGAATGATGAGACCGCAATCCCCGTGGACAAGGGATGCGTATCGATTTGAGGAACAGGGCATCCCCGGATCATATTTAATATGGTTCGGGGATTTTTATTTCCCGGCCATTCTTATTAACGTTTTTAACGTAAGGGGGATTAAATGTTTAGAAGAGTTATTCTTGTAGTGACGGCTCTGTTGCTTCTTTTTTTCTGTTCTTCTTTCTCTGCTGCTGCTTCTGGGGACACAAAAGACAAGGCGAAGACGGCTATTGTTGTGGCAAGTTTCGGTACCACTGTTCCATCAGCTGTAGAATCCATTACGAATATTGTTGATGCTGTCAGGGCAGCCTTTCCGAATACTGAAGTAAGAGTCTGCTTCACTTCAAACATCATCCGATCCGTTTGGAAAAAGCGTCAGAGCGAAGAAGATAAATGGATTGCGCAGGGCGTGAAAAAGGAGATTTTGTATGTCAAGAATATCATCTCAACTCTGGGTGATCTTGAGGAAGAAGGATATAAACGAATCATCGTTCAGCCTACACACATATTTTTTATGGAGCAGAGTCAGGACCTTGCCGCATATATAAATGCTCTTGCCTCCATCCAGACGACGAAAAAGAAGTGGCAGCCGTTTGAAGTCCTTGTTATGGGGCGTCCAGCTCTTGGCATGCCGGGAGATCTGTATAACTACCACGATGATGTCGCAAAGGCGGTGAAAACCCTTGAAAAGGATATCAAATTTGCAGAAGAGCAGGGCGCGGTTCTGGTGTATATGGGGCATGGAAATGAACACTGGTCAACCGGCATTTATGCAACGGTCGAGAAAGAGCTTAATGATACTTTCCCGCAGGTTAAAACCGTTCTTGGGGTGGTAGAAGGGCATCCTACTCTTGACGATGTGCTTGCTAAACTTAAGGCGGGCAATAACAGAAAGGTGTTGTTGAAGCCTTTTATGATTGTGGCCGGAGATCATGCTGAAAATGATATGGCCGGTGATGATCAGGGGTCGTGGAAAAATATTCTGGCGGATGCCGGATATGAGGTGCACCCGATCTTTGAAGGACTTGGCAGTAATGATGCTTTTGCTGATATCTTTGTCCAGCATGCTAAAGACGCTGCCCATGATAACGGTATCGAATTGAAGTAATAAATTTTGAGGAACAAGAGGGTATAAATACGGTATGAAAAAGCAGGGTATATTTTATGTTGTTGGCGTTGGGCCTGGAGATCCGGAACTGCTGACGTTTAAAGGCGCAAGAATATTGAAAAAATGTCCGGTCTGGCTTGTCCCCAAAGCACACGCTAACGGTGAAAGTACTGCTTTTGCTATCGCCTCGCAAATGGTGGATGCAGCAGATACGGAGATTGTCAGTCATCATTTTCCGATGAAGCATGTCCATCGTAACGAAAGACCGGATGCTGAGCTGTTGGATGCATGGCAGCAGGCTGCGGAGCGGGTTGTTGATATTTTGCGAAGTGGTAGAGACGTGGCCTTCCCTACTCTTGGTGACCCGGCTATATACAGTACAGCTTTTTATGTTTGTGAAGCACTTCAGCTGGCAGATGCAGACGTTGTTGTTGAAGTTATTCCGGGGGTTTCAGCCGTCGGAGCGACAGCTGCTGTGGCGAGAGTCCCACTTTGCCTGGGTGATGAACACCTTGTAATTATTCCGGCGACATTCAATGATTCGCGGATACGTGAAATCCTCTCGGTCTGTGATTCTGTTGCTTTTATGAAAGTTCATCGAGTGTTTCCGAAAATTCTTCAGATGCTTGAGGAGTTTCAACTGGTCGAAAAGGCAGTGCTCATAGAGAAAACAAGCCTCGATGAGCAAAAAATTTGGACTGATCTTCGCAAAGTTGGTGAACATCAGCTGCACTATTTCTCAACTTTAATAATCCGCAAATAGTTTCGGTTATCTCTGATAAACTGTGTAAAACAACCAAAAAAGAGGCAGCCCTGAAGCAGTTATTGGCATATTGGTGTCTGGCAGGGATGTCTCTTGTCGTTCTTTTATGAAATTTTATTTTTTTTCAGCAATGCTTTTACTAACAGAAAGAAGAAGTTTCTTTTGCATTAGTTTGTATACTGGATATAATCGGTGAGCCGACTTTTATAGTTACCAGTCTAAAGTTGAAAAGGTAATACAACATAATGGATTTAAAGGACGGTTTTCTTGGGAAGAGCACACTTTCTTTCAGTAAAAACACAAAGCAATGAAACTAACAAATTTGTAAATTATATAGCCACACCCCAACCAAAATGTATGTTGAATTGTTACAATAGTAACAATTATTGTAATTTTTTATAGTTAACATGTTGAAAATATTGAGCATGTATAAAAAAACTCATAGTGGCACATTGTTTGTAATAAAAGCGTCAAGTTTGTTGTTTGTGTTGTTTGTCCAAAATAGGCTTGGGAGAAAATCAAGTCGAAATGTGTAACTCAAAAGGAGGGAATGTTGTGAAAATGAAATTGAAGATGAATCCCAAAACATTCTGGGGAGGCGCGGCTGTTCTTGCCGTTCTGGCACTTGCTGTGCCGAGTTTTGCTGAAGAAGCACTGGGAGATACTGTAACCGGGCTTGCTTATGCTCTTGACACCTTCTATTTCCTGATGTCAGGTGCTCTTGTTATGTGGATGGCCGCCGGTTTCGCAATGCTTGAAGCGGGTCTGGTAAGAAGTAAAAACACTGTTGAAATTTTGCTGAAAAACATCGCCTTGTACGCAGTTGCCTGTATTATGTACATGCTCATCGGCTACAACCTGATGTATCCTGCTGACGGTAACGGCATCATTCCTGCTGTTAGTTTTCTTATAGGCGCTGATCATACTGTTGCTGATGTACTTGCCAGCAATGGTGACATCTACTACTCAGGTTTATCTGATTTCTTCTTCCAGGTAGTATTCGTTGCAACCGCTATGTCTGTTGTTTCCGGAGCTGTTGCAGAGCGTATGAAACTTTGGGCATTCCTTGTGTTTGCCTGTGTTATGACCGGTTTCATTTACCCGATTGAGGGTTACTGGAAGTGGGGTGGTGGTTTCCTTGATGGTCTTGGATTCCTTGACTTCGCAGGTTCCGGTGTTGTTCACCTTTGTGGTGCTACCGCTGCATTGGCCGGTGTACTCCTTCTTGGACCTCGTAAAGGTAAATATGTAAATGGTAAAGTATTCGCGATTCCTGGTGCAAACCTTCCGCTTGCTACCCTCGGTACCTTTATCCTCTGGCTTGGATGGTTCGGTTTCAACGGTGGTTCTGAGCTTAAAGTAAGTACCATTGAAGAAGCTAATGCAGTTTCCATGGTTTTCGTTAACACCAATACCGCTGCTGCCGGTGGTCTTGTAGCAGCTCTTATGTTTGCAAGAGCATGGTTTGGCAAAGCTGATCTTACCATGGCTCTTAACGGTGCACTTGCAGGTCTTGTAGCAATTACTGCTGAGCCTTTAACTCCTAGCCCATTAATGGCAACTATCGTTGGTGCAATTGGTGGTATCATCGTAGTTGCAGCTATCGTATTCATCGATAAAGCAAAAATCGACGATCCGGTTGGTGCTCTTTCCGTACACGGTGTAGTTGGTATCTGGGGACTGATTGCTGTATCCTTTACAAATCCGGAAGGATCTCTTGTTGCACAGCTTACCGGTGTAGTATCTATCTTTGGTTGGGTTTTTGTGACCAGCTTCATTACCTGGATGATTATCAAAGCTGTAATGGGTATCCGTGTAAGTGAAGAAGAAGAACTCGAGGGTTGCGATATCTCTGAGTGTGGTCTTGATGCATATCCTGAATTTACTAAAGATTGATAAGGAGGTTGTAATCCATGAAGAAGATAGAAGTTATCATCAAGCCATTCAAGCTTGAAAGTGTAAAAGAGGCTCTTACCGGCCTGGGAATTGCGGGTATGACTGTATCAGAGGTAAAAGGATACGGTCGTCAGAAGGGACACACTGAAGTGTACCGTGGTGCTGAATACCAGGTTGAATTTAACCCAAAAACCAAAATCGAACTGGTTGTAGCAGCAGACCTTGTTGAGAAAGTAATCAACGCTGTAAGAGAAGCTGCAAACACCGACAAAATTGGTGACGGTAAAATCTTTGTTCTCCCTGTTGAAGATGTAATGAGAATCAGAACAGGTGAGAGAGGGAAACAAGCTATTTAGTGAATTAGAAAAACACCATCGCGCAAGCGGTGGTGTTTTTCGTGAATGAACTTATACCCCTCAAGGGGGTACTGAACTTAGTACCCGTAGTGAAGCGAAGGGTGTTGGTGACAATTCAATCAGTTTAAAAGCCATCGCGCAAGCGGTGGCTTTTTTCGTTAAGGCGTACCCCCCTCAGGGGGGTGACAATTCAATCATTTCATTCCATTGCCAATCGGCTCTTTTTTTATCTGTGGTTCAGAAAACACGAACAAAAACTACAAATATGTAACATTCTTGTGCGCCCTGTTTTAGGCTTACAATCCACGTTATTCCAATAAACAGAGTTAGATCAAACAAAATATTTTCAAGCTATCGACACTGTCTGCTATTTTTTCATTTCAGAAGATTGCAATTTTGTTATACTTAAATATCAGATAAACCTTCATTGAAATTAGTCTATGGCGCATAAATATCCAAAAGACCTTGTTGACGTTCTTATTGACCTCTGGCCTGAGGTTGACAAGGAAAAGGGGTTTGATGGTCAGGTTCACGCTCTTCCGGATGATGATGTGCTGGAGGAACTGATTTCGATCAGCTATCAGGTCAGCCAGCTTCGGGAAGAGGCTCGTGAACTTCGTTTTCGGCTGATGTTTTGCGAACCTCGCTATTTTAATGAGGAAGAAATTACCCACAATAAAAACGTATTCATTTTACAGTTTTCCGTGCCGCTTCCTTTTAATGAATACGAGCTTACCAAGCTGGGCCCAGCAGTTAATTTTTATAATTCGCTTATCGGCGTGCAGTGCAATGAGGTCGGGGTCTTGCAGATCTGGGGTATTATTCACTCCGGTTCCCAGTGGACCCATATTATTCATGGGGGCAGCGCGCAGGCACCACCAATGCCCCCTTGTCTGGGGCTGAATATAGTCGGTCCTGGGCGTGTTACCGCGCTACGCGGTGTTCGCATTCTGGCACAGCTGACCGGCGGCAATATTATCACACCATCAGTCAATGTTTTTCAGGCCAACTGGCTGAAAGACCGCTATCTGGTTGTCCATGAAAATCTGTTTCGCAGACATCGAAAGAACATACATTACAAACCGGAAGAATGGGCTAAGATCGATCCTGCCTTTGTCGGCGACTTGTATCAGGAATTCTTCAAACACTTGATCAGCACCATTAGACGTTCGAATCATGGTGGACTGATAATCGTATTGCCAGGTGAGCATGAAGAATTTTATAACGATGACGATTCATTGCTGTCGATCAAGTACCGATTTTACGATGACACCGACAGAATACGCCTGAAATTTCTAGTCCTCGAGATTATGGAGGCGCTGGCCAAGATCTGTGGACGTCTTCATGGGGCAGATTATGTTGCAGGCTGGTCGGATTACGTTTCTCTCAGGGATGAAGGTCTTGCAATACTGGATAGTCAGGTTTTTAAATATGCCCGATTTGTTGCTTCCATGGCAGCAGTTGACGGAGCCGTGGTGATGAGTGAAGAACCTGAGCTTATCGGTTTTGGTGCCTTTATTCAGGGTACCTATGAGATGGGGCAGAGTGTAGCCCGTGCGCTTGATCCTGAAGGCGCAAAGAAAAGCATCGAACGTATTGAAGGGGTTGGTACCAGGCATCGTGCCCTTTATTATTTCTGCAGTAAAATTGATGATGCTTTCGGGATTGTTATCTCACAGGACGGAAAGGTGCGTACCGTTAGTACACGAAATAATATGGTTACCTGGTGGGATGTCATTCCAATCGATTTTGCATGATGGCTTTTGGCCGTTTTGACTTCTGGAGTAAACGGGTTTGGATAATCAGCAAAGGAGATGGGAACAGAAGCAGTTTGAAAAGCATAAGCGTCATAATGTTCACTTTGCTTCAGCCGGTATTCATGACTTTGTCATCGTTCTTGATCATTTGAAAGCCGGATACAATATTGGTAAAATCTTTCGTTCTGCTGAGGCATTCGGCGCAAAAGAAATTCATCTCATCGGTACCAGCTTTTTTTCTCTCCAGACGGCCAAAGGGGCTTTTAAGCATGTGCCTGCCTTTTTTCATCAATCCTTTAAGAGTTGTTATGAACAGCTTGCTGAAGACGATTATCATTTATTTATACTGGAGCCAGAAGCAAAAGCGGTCCTTGGTGTAATGGACTTTCCACTTAAAAGCGCTTTCATCTTTGGTCATGAGGGGTTTGGAGTGATGCTTGACAGAACAGCATATGAGGATCTGTGCGGCTTATCTATTGAACAGTTCGGGAAGGTGCAAAGCCTGAACGTATCTGTTGCGGCATCGGTGGTTATGTATGAATATGTACGGCAGCATGGGACGATAAAAAGATAGAGTTATCAATTATTAACTGACATTCAGAAAAATTTGAAAATGTCTTTGTCACATTTTATGGATGTACTCGTCATAGCGCGCCAGATAGATATCTGAAAGTGTAAGAAAAGCAGTCATAATAAGCGGGCCGTAAACAATACCTAAAATGCCATAGACGCTTAATCCGCCTATTATCGAGAGAAAAACCAAAAGGGTGTGCATACGCACCTGATCCCCGACCATTTTCGGTTTGACTATATATTCCATGCTCACAGACAGGATCAGATAAAAGATAAAGATGAAGACAGCGGTGCCGATCTGGCCGTTGATAGCAATAATAGCGGCAGTAGGGATCATCACGAGGCCGATGCCGAAGATTGGCAGGAAAGCAAGGATTGCCATGATACATCCCCAAAGTATAGGCGAATTGAGATCCAGAGCGTAAAACAGCGCACCGCCGAGGATTCCCTGGATTAGACCGCAGATGCCATTTCCTTTAATGATGGCATTGGCTATTTCCTCAAATTTTCTGATCAGCAGCCTGTCCTCATCATCCGGCAATGGTGAAAGTTTAACGATATAGTCGATAAGCTTTGGCTGGTCGATGAGAAGAAAAAAGATAACCAGTATCATCATGAAAAACATAACCAGAAACTGCATGATGTTTGCAGCCCAGCTACTGGCCTGATTGTAAAGCAGCAGGCCGCCGGTTTTGGCAAGATAAGAGAGTGTGTCAGAGATTTGAGAGGCGTGGAAGTTAAACCCCATCTCCTTGATATTATCGATTACCATAGCGACATACGGACTGTTCTGGATGAACATTTGTATTTTTAACGCAACCCGGCTGTCTCTGCCCCATTGGTATAGATTAAGGGCTTCACCGGTGAGCGCGCCTATGAAGAATATGAGCGGTATGAAGACGATGGCAATAATCAGCAGGCAGGTCACTATGGAGGCGACTGTTTCCGGCAGCTTGCGGGCAAGAAAAACATAAATTGGCCTGAAGAGGTTGGATAGCAGGAATGAGAGAACCAGAATAGGCCAGAAAGGCCATAGAACTTTGGCGAAAAAGAAGATAGCTATAAAGAAAACCAGCAGGAAAAACTGAATTCGCATGCGGCTTAAGGAGTTATTCTCAAGCTCCTCGTCTTTTTTTGGTTCGTTCATTTTTCACAATAGGTGTATAGTAAACAGCTGCAGCAAGGTAATTCGGGTTGCAAGCAATGAAAGCGCTTAAGTATCGTATACCTGTAAAATATAAGATTACGATATTTATTATATTAAATCAGTATAAAACATATAGTTGGTTTGACAAAGGAAAATAGTGGAAGGTAGGAGAACAAGAAATGTTGGAAGATCTTGAAATTATATTGAAAAAGGTTGGTGACGACCAGAAAAAAGAAAAACCTGATCAGAACAAACTCGGATTTGGAGTTCACTTCACCGATCATATGTTCCTGATGAAATGGAGCTATGAAGACGGGTGGCATGATGCTGAGATTTGCCCATATAAAAATTTCAGTCTTGATCCTGCATCTATGATATTTCATTACGGCCAGGCCATTTTTGAAGGTATGAAGGCATACAAAGACAAGAATGGGCAGATATACCTGTTCAGGCCAGAAGATAACTTCGAGCGGATGAATCAGTCGGCTGCTCGCATGTGTATGCCGCGTCTTCCTGTGGAAAGTGTGATGAAGGCACTTAAAGCAATGCTCTATCTCGATCGCGACTGGATTCCGACCGCTGAAGGAGCGACGCTTTATATTCGTCCGACGATGATCGCCGTTGAGCCAATGCTTGGTGTACGTCCTGCCAAAGAATATTATTTCTACATTATTGCCAGTCCGGTTGGCGCTTATTATCCGGAAGGGTTTAATCCAACCAAGATATATGTCAGCGATAAATATGTCCGTGCCGTGCGCGGCGGTGTGGGCAACGTAAAAACCTGCGGAAACTATGCTGCATCTCTTGCAGCTAGCGAAGAAGCAAAAAAAGCAGGGTACACACAGGTTCTGTGGCTTGATGCCGTTGAGCGTAAATATGTTGAAGAGGTCGGTACTTCTAATATCTTCTTTGTCATTGGTGACGAGCTGATTACGCCGCCTCTTGAAGGCTCTATTCTAGGCGGCATTACCAGAAATTCGGTATTGAGACTTACGCAGGACTGGGGTTGTAACGTATCAGAGAGAAAAATCACTATTGATGAAGTGATTGAGGCAAGTAAAAGCGGTTCTCTTAAGGAAGTGTTTGCAACAGGCACCGCTGCTGTGATCTCTCCGGTTGGGGAACTCTGTTATAAGGATGAAAAGTATCCTATTAATGGCGGCAAAGCAGGCGAGCTTGCTCAGCGTCTTTTTGATGAAATTCAGGCCATTCAGAACGGGTCGAAAGAAGACCCGTATAAGTGGGTTGTTCGAGTTGGTTGATCAGTACTTGAATTTCATTTAAGTTCTTATACTTCCATTGTAAATATGGCGTCTTTGCCAAAGAAAAGGGGTGTGGAAAAAAAATAGTCCACACCCCTTGATTTTTATAATTCACACCATATAGTGTGACCAGTTTTTTATGACACTTGCTCATTTCAGAGCAAATTACTTAACAGGTAACGCCTTAATATAACAGTAGGTTGGTTATCAGTAATTCATACAAAGTAGTTAGGAGGCAAAATGAACATTCGTCCTTTAAATGATCGTCTTTTAGTGCAAAGACTTGAGGCAGAAACTACCACTGCCAGCGGTATCATCATTCCAGACAGTGCAAAAGAGAAGCCTGCAGAGGGCAAAGTTGTTGCTGTCGGACCAGGAAAAGCCAATGATAAAGGTGAGCGCATCGCTCTTCAGGTAAAAGTTGGCGACCGTGTACTTTTCTCTAAATATGGTGGAACCGACGTGAAGCTTGACGGAGAGGACTACCTCATCATGCGTGAAGATGACATTCTCGGTGTTGTCGAATAATTTTCCCTGTAAGAAAAAGTTCATTTTACCCGAAATCTGCGGGAACATATAAGGAGATACAATAATGGCTGGAAAAGATATTAAATACGGTGTTAAGGCACGCGAGTCCATCCTCGCCGGTGTTAACACTCTTGCAGATGCTGTCAAAGTCACCCTTGGACCAAAAGGCCGTAACGTACTTATCGAGAAGTCTTTCGGTGCTCCAACCATCACCAAAGACGGTGTATCTGTAGCAAAAGAAATCGAAGTAAAAGACAAGTTTGAGAACATGGGTGCTCAGATGGTTAAGGAAGTTGCTTCCAAAACTTCTGATGTAGCCGGTGACGGTACCACCACTGCAACCGTTCTTGCTCAGGCAATCTACACTGAAGGTGCAAAGCTTGTTGCTGCAGGCGGCAACCCAATGGAAATCAAGCGCGGTATCGACAAAGGTGTCGAAGTTGTTGTTGCTGAGCTCAAGAAAATCGCTACTCCTACCAAAGAGCAGAAAGAAATCGCTCAGGTAGGTACCATCTCTGCCAACTCCGATGAGACCATCGGTAACATCATTGCCGAGGCAATGGACAAAGTTGGTAAAGAAGGTGTTATCACTGTTGAAGAAGCAAAATCCATGGAGACCACCCTGGATGTTGTTGAGGGTATGCAGTTTGATCGCGGTTACCTCTCTCCATACTTCGTAACCGATCCTGATCGTATGGAAGTTGCCATGGATGACCCATACCTGCTTCTTGTTGAGAAGAAAGTGTCTAACATGAAAGACCTTCTTCCGGTGCTCGAAGCTGTTGCGAAAATGGGCAGAGGCCTGTTCATCATCGCTGAAGATGTTGACGGTGAAGCTCTTGCTACCCTTGTTGTAAACAAGCTTCGCGGTACTCTCAATGTTGCTGCAGTTAAAGCCCCTGGTTTCGGTGATCGTCGTAAAGCAATGCTTGAAGATATCGCTGTTCTTACCGGCGGCCAGGTTATCACCGAAGATCTTGGCATCAAACTTGAGAATGTTACCCTTGATGATCTCGGAACCTGCAAGCGCATCGTGACCGATAAAGACAACACCACCATTGTTGACGGTGCTGGTGATAAAGCTCAGCTTGAGGCACGTGTTAAGCAGATCCGTAAGCAGATCGATGACACCACTTCCGATTACGATCGCGAGAAGCTTCAGGAACGTCTTGCAAAACTCATCGGTGGTGTTGCAGTAATTAACGTTGGTGCTGCTACCGAAGTTGAGATGAAAGAGAAGAAAGCCCGTGTTGAAGATGCTCTTAATGCTACCCGTGCAGCGGTAGAAGAGGGTGTTGTTCCTGGTGGTGGTGTTGCATACCTTCGCTGCCTCCCTGCTCTTAAAGCACTTGAGCTTGAAGGTGAGCAGAATCTCGGTAAAAACATCCTTGTTCGTGCTCTTGAGGAGCCTGTACGTCAGATCGCTTCCAATGCTGGCCGCGAAGGCTCTGTAATCGTTGAGCACGTGAAAAATCTCGAAGGACCAATGGGCTTCAATGCTGGTACCGAAGAGTATGAAGACCTCATCGTAGCTGGTGTTATTGACCCTGCCAAAGTTACCCGTACTGCGCTGCAAAACGCCGCTTCTGTTTCCGGTATGCTCCTGACCACCGAGTGTGTGATCGCAGAGCATCCAGAAGAGAACGCTGGCGGAGGAATGCCTCCAATGGGCGGAATGGGCGGAATGGGCGGAATGGGCGGAATGATGTAATTCATTCTTCTAGTCCGACTTCATGAGTCTGAAAACCCCGGCAGAAGAGATTCTGCCGGGGTTTTTTATTTTAGCGTGATTTTCAAAGGATAGAGCAAATCAATAAAAAATAATAGGAGGTGTGCAAAGAAAAATATTGACACCTCTCCTTGAATACAGTATCTATTCTTGCCTTATCATATGGCGATGTAGCTCAGATGGTTAGAGCATACGGCTCATATCCGTAGTGTCCGGGGTTCGATTCCCTGCATCGCCACCAAGCTAAAAAAAGCACTTACAGTATTGCACTGTAGGTGCTTTTTTCGTTTGAAGTGACTCTTGTACGGACCTCTGTACACAGATTCGATAAAAATAAGGGGCTTCAAAGAAGGGGAAATTCATTTACAGATCATAAAGCGATCAAACGCCACTTTTGTTTTAGCCAGCAGCATGAGCTGGTTCGGATACAGCAGGCCGTTATTGCTGCTGACAGCCTGCTGTAAAAGTAAATCGATACGCTTTAGAAGCGGTATCCAAAAACACCGGAAATGGTGAAACCGTTGAGATTGCCTTCATAAGAAACAGGAACTTCGGCTACGGTGTCCGAAACTTTAACATCACCGGTCCAGCGATATCTTCCTTCAACACCGAGGAAAAAGTCTCTGGTGATATCATAACTTGCCCCGGCAATAACATGGGCTCCGAATGTTGTGTCATAGTCGTCTTCTTCTTCAAATTTGCCAAAC